>NZ_KB714657.1:769-163558 GCF_000349585.1 Dietzia sp. UCD-THP | reverse complement strand
CCGGCTCCCACACGTCGCCGACGAGCATCCCGGCCGCGCCGGCGATCGTGAACGACCGAGGCTCGACGGTCTCGATCTCCAACTCGCTACTCGTCATGGTGACCCTTCCGCTCGCACCCCCACCTCTGCGGTGGAACGTGTTCCCATATCGGTTCTATCACGAGTCCCCGTGGGCCATTCGCGCGGCGAGATTCCCGGCTCCCACACGTCGCCGACGAGCATCCCGGCCGCGCCGGCGATCGTGAACGACCGAGGCTCGACGGTCTCGATCTCCAACTCGCTACTCGTCATGGTGACCCTTCCGCTCGCACCCCCACCTCTGCGGTGGAACGTGTTCCCATATCGGTTCTATCACGAGTCCCCGTGGGCCATTCGCGCGGCGAGATTCTCGGCCACCGCGAGAACCGACAGGTAGGGGCCGCACCGCGGCAGTATCGGGAACACCGAGGCGTCGGCGACCCGCAGCCCCTCGCACCCCAGCACCCGACCCGAGTCGTCCACGACCTCGCCGATCCGCGCCGACCCCGCGAGGTGCTGGGACGTCGACCGGATCGGATCCGGCCCCGGCGCGCCGTCCGAGATCCCCAGTCTGTCCGCGACCACCCCGGCAGCCCGCTCCAGCGCGGCCGCGTCGTGGGGGTCGTCGGCGAGCACCACGTGAGGACCGCTGCCCGCGGTGGTCTCCCCGCGGAGTCGGCCCCGCCCCACGGGATTCATCAGCGCCACCCCGATCCGGTGCGGCTGGGGCTCCAGTCCCGGGATCACCCGGTGCATCGGAACCGCGTAGGGCCGCACCTCGATCTCCTGGGGGCCCGTCGGCCCGGGCAGCGTCAGCCGCGCCACGTGCGAGAGCAGCGGCGGTGGGACGAGCGGGCCGTCCTCCGCGGCGCCCGCCTCCACCTGAATCCACCCGGGCGGCAGGTCGAGCAGGACCTCCGGGTGCTCCTGCGTGCTCTGCCCGACCGGGTGGCCGGTCTCCGGCCCGATTTGCGAGGCCAGCAGGAGGACGGCCGTGCCGATGGTCCCCGCGCACAGGATCACCTCCCGGGCGGCGATCTCGTCGTCGTCGTCGAGCACCACTCCGACGCACCGACCCCCGGGGCGACCACCGGCCCACACGAGTTCCCGGACCGCCGAGCCCGTCACCACCCGCACACCCGCGCCGGCGGGGTCCCACGCGTCGAACGCGGTGACCCGCCGCCCGTCCCGCCGCGCCTGGGCGATGGCGGACACCCTGCCGGGGAACGCCGCGGCCACCCGCGCGGCGACGGGTCCGGCCGGGGCCAGCCGCGGGCGCAGACGTTCGGTCGCCCTCGCCAACCCCACCGCGTACCGGCGGGGCCAGTCCGGACCCCACCCGGCGAGGTCGGAAGGACGCGCCGGGGTGCAGTACCCGCCGTTGACCGCGCCCGACCCCCCGAGGGTCTGCCCCCGGGGCAGCTCCAGGCCGGCGCTGCCCAGTGCCGCGCGGTACCGCGTGATCACCCGCGACCCGGGACCGATGTCGAGCACCCCTGCCCGCGTGGGCACCCGCTCCCCTCCCGCCTCGAGATGGACCACGTCCCTCCCCGCCTCCGCGAGGCGACGGGCCATCACGCATCCGGCCGGGCCCGCACCCACCACCACCACGTCCGCGTCGTGCCCGCCCCAGGGCCTCATCGCTTGAGTTCCGGGCGCAGTGCACCGATCGACCGCGCCGCCCACGCCGAGCGCCACACCCCCACGCCGTACGCCAGGTCGTCCAGCCGGTGCAGGATCACGTGCCCGAGCGGTTCGTCGACCGGAAGCCGGCCCGGTTCGCGGGCGGCCCACCAGTGCCACAGTCCCTCGGCGACCGCCGCCACCGCGACCCGCCGGCGCAGGCCCCGTGCGAGGCGCGAGCGCGAGCGGGCCGTCGCGACCAGGGCGAGGGCGGTCAGGGGCCAGTAGGGGCGCAGCAGCGCCTCGGGGAGCTGGCGGATCGACGCGACCGATCCGCGCGACACCAACTCGGCGGCGGCGGTGGCATCGCCGGTCAACGCCCGGGTCCGGCCCCACGCCCGGGTCCACGCGCCGGCCGCCACGAGGAGTCCGACGGGGGTCCCGCTCCAGAATCCCAGGGCCACCGCGAGCGACCACGGTGCCGCGACGGCGGGGGCGACGGCCGCCCCGTGTCGATCCGCGAGCGGGGCCGCGCCGGTGCCGTAGAACGCGCGTCGCTGCAGCACTGGCGCCAGTGCGGTGCGGTGCCGGTGGGCGACCCGCGAGGCCGGGTCGTAGCGGATCAGTCCACCCGCCCGGTCGGTGCGCCAGCACAGGTCCACGTCCTCGGCCACGCGGAGCCGCTCGTCGAACGGGCCCGGCCCCGCGGCACCCGGCACCGGGGGCAGCCGGTCGGGACGCACGGCCAGGGCCGCGCTGGGCACGTAGGCCACGCGGGTCCGCGGTCTGACCCGCGCCGGTTCGTGCCCCATGTCCAGGGCCGAGCGCGCGGTCTCGTACCCGCGGACCCAGAACCTCCCCGGGTTCGCCGCCACGATCCGAGGGGCGACAGCCGCCACCCGCGGATCGTCGAGGTGTCGCAGCAGGGGTCCGAGCCACCCCGGCCGCGGGAGCACGTCAGCGTCCAGGTAGACCACCACCTCGGCACCCGCCGACACCGCGACCGCGGTACCGGTGTTGCGCGCCGCCGCCGGGCCGCGCGCGCTCGCGTGTCGCACCACGCGGACCGCGGCGGCGAGCGTGGCGCGGGTGGACGAGGCCGGCGCGGCCAGGGGAACGGTCGACCCGTCGTCGACGACGACGACCCGCAGGCCCCTCGCGAGTTCGGATGCCAGGGCGTCCAGAACCGCGGCGACCCCGGCCGCGTCGTCGTGGACGGGGATCACCACGGCCACGGTCGAGAGCTCTCGCGTGTCGGGCCCGCCGACGTCCGGGTGGGCCATCCCGCGGTCAGTGAGCGCACGCGCAAGCGCGGCGCCGGCGGCGGTCCCGGTGGGCACCGCGTCACCGTCGAGCAGCGCCGCCACCCCGGGCGCCGGGGTGACCAGGGTGACCGGGTCCCCGCCGAGGACCCGGGTCAGGCCCCCGCGGCGCAGGATCCGGGTGCGTCGGTCCAGGACGACACGCCGGGCGACGTCCGGGGCGGTCACCGCAGCATCCCGTCGGCCTCGCCGGGTGCCCATCGTGCGATGCGCCCCCGTGCGTCGGCGATCAGCTCGTCCCACAGTCGACGCCCCTCGGAGGTGGTGGCCGTCGTCGGGTCACCGAGCACACCGGAGGGGCTCACCGCACCCACCCCGCCGTCGCGCAACCCGGGCAGGATCTCCTGCAGGGGCCGGGTGCATCCGGGGGCCGCGCGGTCCATGCGGACCAGCTCGGGGTGCAGGTGCAACATGAGCGAGGTCTCGACGTGTCCCGCGTGGGTGTCGGAGGGGTCCACCGACGTCCGGCACGGCAGCCACGCGGCGTCGCGGCCCTCACCGCGCAACAGCGGGATCGCCCGTCGCAGCGCGTCGACGTTGCCACCGTGGCCGTTGACCACGAGGAACCCGGGCGTGTGGACGGAGACCGACCTGCCGATCTCGACCAGCACCTGCACCAGCGCCCCGGTGCCCATGGACACCGTGCCGGGAAACGACTGGTGCTCCCCGCTCGCGCCGAACGCGAGGGCGGGCAGCACGTGGACGCCCGCGACCGCGAGGGTCCGCGCGGTCGAGGTGGCCAACAGCGTGTCCGTCTGGGCGGGCAGGTGCGCGCCGTGCTGCTCGGTGGCACCGAGCGGCAACACCGCCAGACCGGTCTCGATGATCAGGCCGGTCTCGATGATCAGACCTTGATCGCGCCCATGTCGACGGTGAAGGTCGACGCGGTGATGGTGCGGGAGGCGTCCGAGGCGAGGAACAACACCGAGTCGGAGATGTCGTCCGTGGTGGCCATCCCCATCCCCAGGATCGGCGTGAAGTGCGGGAGGAACTGGGGCATGTTGGTGAAGACGTCGTGGGCCGCGGGGTCGTCGGCACCCATGGGGGTCAGCACACCGTAGGGGTGGATCGTGTTGACCCGGATCCGGTGCTCACCGAGTTCCTTGGCGGCGGTCTGTGCGAGACCCACCACTCCGTACTTGGAGGCCGAGTACGGCGACTGGACAGGCATGGCCTTGAGTCCCGCGACGGAACTCACCAGGACGATCGACCCGCCGTTGTCCGCGGCGAGCATGTGCGGGATGGTGGCCTTGAGGGTCTTCCAGTACCCCGTGAGGTTGACGTCGATCGTGTCCTGCCACTGCTGCTCGTCGATCTCCCAGACCTTGCCCCAGTTGCAGATGCCCGCGTTGGCGATCACCACGTCCAGGCGGCCGCCGAAGTGCTCGACCCCGCGGGCGACCAGGTCCTGCTGGAACGCCAGGTCGCGGACGTCGCCGACCTCGGCGAGGATCTCCCCACCCTCGGAACGGACCTTCTCGACCGTCTGCGCGAGGTCCTCTTCGGTGGCCGCCTTGTACCCGACGTAAGCGGAGGGCGATGCGCACAGGTCCAGCCCGATGATTTTCGCACCCTCGCGGGCGAAGCGGATGGCGTGCTTGCGGCCTTGGCCACGGGCGATGCCGGTGATGTAGACGACCTTGCCGTCGAACTCTCCCACTGCGGTTCCTTTTTCTCTACAGACGTAACGGGGTGGTCCGGACGGGCCGCCCCCCGGTCACTCTCCCAGGCGACGCATGAACCCGTCGGGGATCACGTAGTCATCCCTGCTCAGCTCGGAGATGGAGGACTTGCTCAGCCCGATGAGGCTGGAGTCCAGGCCCGAACGCAGAATGTCCAGCACGTTCTCCACGCCCGCCTGCCCGTTGGCGCCGAGGCCCCAGAGGTAGGCGCGGCCGATCATCACGGCGCGGGCGCCCAGAGCGAGTGCCTTGGCCACGTCGGAACCGCGTCGGATCCCGCCGTCCATCAGCACCTCGACCCGGCCGTCGACGGCGTCGACGATCGGCGCGAGGCAGCGGATCGAGGCCGGGGTGCCGTCGAGGTTGTTGCCGCCGTGGTTGGAGACCGAGATCGCGCTGACGCCCGCGTCGACCGCTCGCCGGGCGTCGTCGATGCGGGTGATGCCCTTGAGCATGACCGGCCCGTCGTAGTTGTCCACCACCCACGCGATGTCGTCCCACGTCGCCGGAGGAGTGCCCATCCACTCGCCGTAGGCGCCGAAGAAGGTCGGCCCCATCTCCCCCTGGTGTACGAGATTCGGCGTGGTCAGGTCGGGGAAACGCTTGTTGGTCACCACGTCACGCGCCCACTCGGCGGCCCAGCGCGGACGCACCGCGATCTCCGGGGCCAGGGTGAGCATCGCCTTGGCGTCGAGCTTCTCCGGGATGGTCGGGCTGCCCCAGTCGCGCCCCATGGAGAACGACCAGTCGGTGGTGAGGATGACGCCCGCGGCGCCCGCGGCCTTGGCCCGCTCCAGTCGCTCGAGAACCTTCTCCTTGCCGCCGAGCCAGTAGACCTGGAAGAACGTCTGCGGATTCGCGGCGATGACCTCCTCGATCGGCTTGGAGGCGAAGGAACTCAGTCCCATCGCGGTGCCGCGGGCGGCGGCCGCGCGGGCCACGTCGACCTCACCGTCCGGGGTCACGGCCTGGACGCCGGTGGGCGAGATCATCACCGGGAGGCTGATGGGCTGGCCCATGACCGTGGTGGCCATGTCCCGCTCGGCCTTCGCCCCGATCACGTGCGGCTTGGGACCCAGTTCGGCGAAGGCGGCCGTGTTGTCGTCGATCGTCACGCCCTGCTCGCTCCCGGCCACCAGCGCCATGTAGACGCTCCGGGGCAGCTTCTTCTTGGCGCGGCGCTGGGCCTCGGCGACCGATTCGAACCAGGGATTGGTGCGCCAGGGGTTTGCCTCGGCGATCTTGGACAGGCGTGACACGGGAAGGGCTCCTTATGCAGGACGTCGGTGGGGGCGGGCCGGACGGTCCGGTCAGACCGGGGACTCGTCGCACAGGCTGGTGGGCCTGCGCGGAGGGGTGGTGATGAGGGTCAGTGGGACGGGGCCGGTGGGCTGCTTGCGCGCTGCCAGCCCCTTGACGCGGGAATGGTCCTGGGACGGCGAGGGGATGTTACGCTCGGCGGCGAGCAGTCCCTCCCCGTACCCCTGCACGCACTCCGGGTCCGGCCCGTCCATGGGCAGGCCGGTGAAGAACTTGGCCGCCATGCAGCCGCCGCGACAGCTGTCGTAGAAGTTGCAGGACGCACAGGCGCCGGCGGACTGGGGCTCGCGCAGCTCGCGGAAGAGCTCCGAGGTCTGCCAGACGCTCTCGAATCCCCCGTCGGCGACGATGTTGCCGGCCAGGAAGTTGTCGTGGATGGCGAACGGGCAGGCGTAGACGTCGCCGATCGGGTCGATCAGGCACACCACGCGGCCGGCGCCGCAGAGGTTGAGGCCGGGAAGCGAGCCCTGTCCGTCGCCGAAGGCCGACAGGTGGAAGAAGCTGTCGCCGGTGAGGACGTTGGACCCGTGCTCGACCAGCCAGTCGTAGAGGTCCTTCTGCTGCTCGGGAAGCGGGTGGAGGTCGTCCCAGACGTCGGCTCCGCGGCCGGAGGGACGCAGGCGGGTGATGCGCAGCGTCGCGTCGTACCGGTCCGCAAGCGCCTTGAACTCGTCCAGCTGGGTGACGTTCTCGCGGGTGACCACCACGGAGATCTTGGCGTCGGTGAACCCGGCGTTCTTGAGGTTCTCCAGGGCCCGGACGGCCATGTCGAACGAGCCCGGACCGCGGACCGCGTCGTTGACCTCGGCCGTGGCGCCGTCCAGCGAGATCTGCACGTCCACGTAGTCGCTCGCGGCCAGGCGCTGCGCTACCTTCTTGTCGATCCGTACGCCGTTGGTCGAGAACTTCACTCCCACCTGGTGGCTGGTCGCGTAGTCGACGAGTTCCCAGAAGTCGGGGCGGACGGTGGGTTCGCCACCGCCGATGTTGACGTAGAAGACCTGCATCCGCTGCAGCTCGTCGATGATCGATTTGCACTGCTCGGTGCTCAACTCCCGGGGGTCACGCTTGCCCGACGAGCTCAGGCAGTGCACGCACGCGAGGTTGCAGGCGTAGGTGAGTTCCCAGGTCAGGCAGATGGGGGCGTCGAGGCCGCGCTCGAACTGGTCCACCAGGCGGCCGACGGGCGCGGGTGCCGTGCTCGTCGAGGGGGCGTCCGGGCGGCTGAGGGTGCTGGTCATGGGGTCTCCTCGATCATGCGCGAGGCGGCGAGCTGGCCGAGCGCGTGCAGGTACAGGCGGGCGGTCGCGGGGTCGTCGATCGACACCCCGACGGCAGCGCACGCCTCGCGGGCGGTGGGGTGATCGGCGAGGACGCGGACCACCTCGACGATGGTCGGCGACTTGAGAAAGCTGAGCTTGCGGGTGTGGAAGTGGTAGAGCAGGGCCCCGAACGGCTCGGGACGCAGCGCCACTCCGGGGTGCAGGCGCCAGCCGGCGTCGAGGTCGAAGGCCGCGGGCGCGGCGTCCTGTCCGGCGCCGGCCGGCGCTGCTGCCGAGGTCATCTCAGTAGACCCCACACATGCCGTCGATCGAGACCTCCTCGATGAGGGCCTCCTCCAGCACTACCTCGGTGTTCTGGGTGTTCTCCACGGCGATTCCTCTCGTCGGCGGGTTGGGTGACTCACCACACGCGGTGAGATCTGCATCATATTGACACCTAGTGCCAAATGCAATGGGCTGCGCACAACCCGTCCCCGGGATGCCTCTAGGCTTGGCGGTCATGGGGATTACGGAGCCTTGTAAATGACGGAGCCTTATCAATGACGGAGCCGAACGACAGTCGCGCGCCCGGGCGGCGTCCGTCCACGACGCGCGCCTCGATCGTAGCCGTGGCGCTGAGGCTCTTCGACCGTCAGGGATACGAGGCGACCAGCGTCGACGAGATCGCCGAGGCCGCGCACATCTCCCGGCGGACGCTGTTCCGCTACTTCCCCGGCAAGGCCGCGATCGCGTGGGGCGAGTTCGACATCCAGATGGACGGGATGCGTCGCCAACTGGCCCGGATCCCGGCCGACACGCCACTGAGGGACGCGCTCGCGGACTCCCTTGTCACCTTCAACACCTTCCCGGACTCCGAGACGCAGGTGCACCGCCTGCGGATGGGACTACTGCTCGGGGTGGACGAGCTCCAGGCCCATTCGACGCTCATGTACGCCGACTGGCGCAGCGCCGTGGCCGAGTTCGTCGCCGCGCGGCGCGGGGAGTCGGTGCACGACCTCATCCCCGCCGCCACGGCTCACGCGGCGCTCGGGATCGCCCTCTCGGCATACCGGCGGTGGGTCGACGAGCCCGACGCCGACCAGGCCCGGTTGCACGCGCTCCTGCGTGACGGCACGCGGATCCTCGCTTGATCAGGCGGCCGACCAGGCAGCCCGCACCACCGCGAATCTACCGGGGAGTAACATCGGCGCGGTGACCGATACCGCGCCCTCCACCTCCGCCCCCACCCCGACCTTCCGCCTGTGGCAGAAGGCGACCCGCCTCCCGCTGGGCTCGCGCCTGTTCAGCGCCGCCGTCAGCCTCAAGGCGCCCTACTTCCGGACTGCCCTGCCGCACGTCGTGGAGCTGCGCCCCGGCCGGTGCGTCGTCCACGGCCCCGGCTGGTGGGGCAACCGCAACCACATCGGGACCTTTCACGTGATCGCGGCGTGCAACCTGGCCGAGATGGCGATGGGCATGCTCGCCGAGGCCACCGTGCCGGCCACCCACCGCTGGATCCCCGTGGGGATGAACGTCCGCTACCCGGCCAAGTCGACCGGCGGCATGACGGTCACGGCCGAGTGGACCGACATCCCCGACTTCGCGGCCTTCACCAGCGGCCAGGACGTCGAGGTCCCCCTGCGCTTCGTCGACGACGCCGGCGTGGAGCCCGTGGCGGGGACCATCACCATCCGGGTCTCCCCCAAGAAGAAATCCTGACGACGACCTGCCTCACGGCGAGCCGGTCCGCGGGTCCGTCCCGGGTCAGTCCCGGGTGCGGGCGTCGAAGGCCTTGACGGCGATCGGCGCGATGATCACCGTCAGCCCGACGATCCACAACAGCGACGCCAACACCGGGTGCTGCAGCGGCAGCGCCGCGTCCGGCCCCACGGCGGGGGCGTTGCCCCAGAGCTCACGCATGGCCTGGACGACGGACGCCAGCGGGTTCCACTCAGCGACCGGCCGCAGCCACACCGGCATCGACTCCGGCGGCGCGAACGTGTTGGCGAGGAAGGTGATGGGGAAGATCGTGGTGAACATGACGCCGTTGACCGACTCGATGGTCTTCAGGCGGGACCCCACGACGATGCCGATCCAGATCATGACGAAGCCGAAGCCCAGCAGGATGAGGTAACCCAGCACCGCGTCGACGAGCCCGCTCCGGATCCGCCACCCCACGATGAGGCCCGTCAGCGACATGACCACCACACCGATGGACGAATGGATGAGGCTGGAGGCGCTGCGCGCGATGAGGATCGACGCCCGCTGGATGGGCAGCGACCGGAAGCGGTCGATGATGCCCTTGTTGAGGTCGTTGCACAGCCCGGAGGCCACGACGAACGACGAGAACGCCATGGTCTGCGCCATGATCCCCGGGAGCAGCCACTCCCGGTAGTCCACGCCGCCGGCCACGGCGATCGCGCCGCCGAAGACGTAGGCGAACAGCAGCACGAACATCACCGGCTGGATGGTGACGTCCGCCAGGTTCTCGGGCTGGCGACGGATGTGGAAGAGGTTGCGGCGCACCAGCGCGGAGATCTGTCGGCTCAGCGGCGGCCCGTCGGGACGGTCCGGCATCTCGAACCGCTCGTGGGTGGCGGAGGTGTGGGCGGGGTCGGCGACGGTGCTCATACCCGGTTCTCCTGTTCGATGGTGTCGGCGCCCGCGGTGTCCCGCGCGCTCTCCGGATCCTCGGCCCGGCGGCCGGTGAGGGAGAGGAAGACGTCGTCCAGACTGGGGCGCTGGAGCCCGATGTCGTCGAGCTCGATCCCGGCCTCGGTGAAGGCGGCGGCGATCCCCGCCAGCGCCGAGACGCCCTCCGACGGCGCGGTGAGCCGGCGGGCGTCGCGGTCGACGTGTAGTTCCCCGATCCTTCCGTCGAGGACCCGCACGGCCTCGTTCACGTCATCCGGTCGCGAAACGGTGATGACCAGGCTGGCGGCACCGGACCGGTCCTTGAGCTGCAACGGGGTGCCCTCCGCGATCACGCTGCCGTGGTCGATCACGATCACCCGATCGGCCAGCTGATCGGCCTCGTCGAGGTACTGCGTGGTGAGCAGAAGCGTGGTGCCGTCTCGAACCAGGTCGCGCAGCACGTCCCACAGTTCGTTGCGCGACCGGGGATCGAGCCCCGTGGTGGGCTCGTCGAGGAACAGCACGGGCGGGGCCGCGACGAGGCTGGCCGCCAGGTCGAGCCGGCGGCGCATGCCCCCGGAGTAGCTCTTGGCCACCCTGGTCGCGGCGTCGCTCAGGGAGAACTTCTCCAGCAACTCATCCGCGCGCGACTTCACCCTCTTCTTGGGCAGTCCGTACAGGTCCCCGATCAGACGGAGGTTCTCGCGCCCGGTGAGCAACTCGTCGACGGTGGCCGCCTGGGCGGTCAGCCCCATGGCCTTGCGCACCGCGGCGGGTGCTGCCGTCACGTCGTGGCCGGCGACCCGCGCGGTGCCCGAGGTGGGTGGGCTCAGCGTCGTCATCATGCGGATGGTGGTGGTCTTGCCGGATCCGTTGGGGCCCAGCAGTCCCAGGACCGTTCCGGGCGGGACGGAGAAGGAGATGTCATCGACGGCGGTGAAGTCGCCGAACTTCTTGACGAGGTGTTCCGCCTCGATCGCCGGGGCGTCGGACGGTGGTGGGGTACTCACTCGCCACAGCGTGCCGCGCCGGGAGGGGGTAGTCAAGGCACGCATCCACCAATGCGGACCGATCCCGTCCTGAGCGCCGGCCGGCTGTCTCCCAGCCTGCGTTCAGCCCTGGACGGCATCGGCGATGCGGGGAACCAGGGTGTCGAGGGCGTACGAGATCGACAGTGGGGTGTTGACGGAGATGGCCTGGCGCTCCGCCGGGGTCAGGGTGAGGAGCTCTGCGGAGAACCGGCCGAACAACTCGTTGTACTCGGTCGGGACGAAGTTCTGGTCGTCGGTCAGGAACAGGACCACGTCGCCGTCGAGCATCGCCACCTCTTCAGACGCCACCCCACCGTGACCACCAGGGCCCCGAGGAACGCGAACCACACATACCCGGTGATCGAGGACACCCCGAAGACCGCGACGCCCAGCGCGACGAAGAACGCCGCCCCGGCGTTCACCCCCAGAATGCCGGGGTCGGCGAGCGGATTACGCGTCAGCGCCTGGATGAGCGCACCCGACACCGCGAGCCCGGCCCCGACCGCGAGGCCTGTCAGCGTCCGCGGCAGCCGCATCTCCCACACGATGAAGTGCTCGTCGATCGCGAGGTCGGAGTTCCGGAGTGCCTCCAGCACCGTGGACAGCGGGATGTCCTTGGACCCGACCGCCACGCTGAACAGCACGGCGACCGCCAGCACCGCCAGGAGAACCAGGAGTCCGACCGAGCGGCGGGCCGTGGTGCCCGCCACCCCCCGGCGGGAGCCGCTCCGGAAGCGGGTGGGCACGTCGGTGCCCGTCGTCATGGTCGTCGTCATGTCAGGTGCGCGCCTCGCCCTGACGCCAGCAGCACGACCGGCGTACGTCGAACGCTGCTCTCGCGGCGGTATGGGGCCGGGCAGGGGTCATCATCGTGGACCTCCATCCTCATCCGCCTGAACATAGGTCAGCCTATCCTTACCGATTAGGCCCGGGGTCACGCCCCCTGGATGCACCTCTTCCCGTGTGGTACCTCGCATCGCCCCCGGCGTATCGTGGAGAGGTTGCCGCGAGACCCGCCCGTCCCGCGTTGATCCGTTCCCCCGAGCAAAGGATGACCGGTACCGATGAGCCCCATGTCGACCATCCCGCCCACGATCGCCCGTTCGTGGTTGCTCCTGCCGGCAGACAAGTCCGAGCGGTTCGACGCGGCCGCGGACTCCGAGATGGACGTCGTTGTCCTGGACGTCGAGGACGGGTGCCGTCAGTCGGAGAAGGAACGCGCGCGTCGCGAGGTCCGCCAGTGGCTCGAGGCCGGCAATCACGCGTGGGTCCGCATCAACGACGTCCGCTCCCCCGAGTGGGAGAAGGACCTCATGGCGCTGGGCCACTGCCCCGGTCTGGACGGGGTGATGTTGGCCAAGACGGAGAACCCGGAGCACGTCTCGCTCACCGCCGCCCGGTTGGCCCCCGACACCCCGATCGTCGCGCTGGTCGAGTCCGCCGACGGTCTGGCCGCCGCCACGGAGATCGCCAAGACCGACCAGGTGGTGCGCCTGGCCTTCGGTATCGGCGACTACCGCCGCGACACCGGCATCGGCTCCTCGCAGATCGCTTTGGCCTACACCCGGTCGCAGTTCGTCGTGTCCAGCAGGGTCGCCCGGGTGGCCCCGCCGATCGACGGTCCCACCATCTCCAACGACACCCAGGTCCTCATGGACGCCGCCGAGCACGCGGTCGAGATGGGCATGACCGGCAAGCTGTGCCTGCGGGTGGACCAGGCCCCGTACATCAACGAGGTCCTGTCCCCCTCGGCCGCCGACGTCTCGTGGGCCGGGTCCGTGATCGACGAGCTGGGCCCCGGGGGCGAGCGGTGCCGCGACGGCGCGGACCTGCCGCGACTGGCCCGCGCGCAGAAGATCGCGCACCTCGCACAGGCGTACGCCGTCGTGCGCTGACCTGCCTCAAGGGTGAGTCAGCTCCGGGGTGAGTCAGCTCCGGGGTGACTCGACTCAGCGGGGCGACTCGCCGGTGACCAGCGGCAGGTCCGGATCGCCGGCCCACGCGTTCATGGAGCCGTCGTACACCGCGATGTCGTCGCGGCCCACGAGCGCCAGGGCGTGCGCGACCCCGGTCGCCGCGATGCCGCCGCCGCAGTAGGTCACGACGGTCCGGTCGTCGTCGAGCAGTCCCGCGTTCTCGAACTCGCGACGCAGCTCCTCGGTCGGGCGGAGAGTGCCGGTCTCGGGATCGCGGAGCGTGAAGACCGGCAGGTTGATGCTGCCGGGGATGTGGCCGCGGCGGGCGTAGGTGTCCACCTCGCCGCGGTAGGTGGGTTCGTCCAGGACGTTGACCAGGACGGTCCGCTCGTCGTCGAGCGCGGCGGCGATGTCCCGGGTCGAGCGGAACAGCTCGGGGCGGCGCGTGCCGGTGAAGGTGCGCGGGGTGGGCTCGGGGACCACGTCGGTCACCTCGTAGCCGGCGGCCTTCCAGGCGGGCAGCCCGCCGTCGAGAACCGTCACGTGCTCGAAGCCCTCGTAGCGCAGGTGCCACCAGAAGCGGGTGGCCCAGAAGCCGTCGTGCTGGTCGTAGACGACCACGGTCGCACCGTCGCCGATGCCGAGGGCGCCGGCGGCCGCGACGAACCGCTCGTGGTCCGGCGCGGTGAAGGGCTGGGGGGCGTCCGGGTCGGCGAAGTCCACCAGCAGGTCGGCGAACACGGCGCCCGGGATGTGCACCGGGCGGTAGGTCTCGGCCCCGGACGTCAGAACGGCCGGGCCGTCGGTGGGAACGCGAAGGTGGGCGGTGGCATCGACGACGACGAGGTCGGCATCGTCGAGATGCTGGTGCAGCCATTCGGGGCTGACGGTGAGGGGCGGGTGCGGTGTCGTGGCGGTCATGACGCTCCTTTCGTGAGTCGTCGACCGCCGAGGGTAGGCGGACGCACTGCGGCCGGGGGCGGTGAGTGCCCCCGGCCGGAGTTGGCGCGATGTGTCGCCGGGTTACTGCGTCGCTGGGTTACTACGTCGGGGTCAGTGGACCCGCTGGAGGCGGACGTTGACGAACTCGCCGAGGCCCCAGCGTCCGAGCTCCCGGCCGTAGCCCGAGCGCTTGACGCCGCCGAAGGGCAGGCCGGCCATGGTGGTGCCGTGCTCGTTGACGTAGGCCATGCCCCCCTCGAGCCGGTCGGCCACCTCGGAGGCCTTGTCGGTGTCGGTCCCCCACACGGAGCCGGACAGCCCGAAGGGGGTGTCGTTGGCGACCCTCACGGCCTCATCCAGGGAGTCATAGCCGTAGACCATGGCCACGGGGCCGAAGATCTCCTCGCTGTAGGCGTCCATCTCCGGGGTGATGCCGGTGAGGACGGTGGGCTCCATGAACGCGCCCGGGCGGTCGATCGCCCGGCCGCCGGTCACGAGGGTCGCACCCTGCTCGACAGCGCGCTCGACCTGCTCCACGACCCCGTCACGGGCGCCCTCCGAGGACAGGGGGCCGAGCGCGGTCCCCTCATCAGCCGCGGGGCCGACCTTCGTCCCCTCGTACAGGTCGCGGAGCCTGGCCACGAACTCGTCCTTCATGTCTTCGGGCACGAACATCCGCTTGGGTGAGTTGCAGGCCTGCCCGCAGTTCGACAGTCGCGCCTTGCCGACAGTCTCGACCAGTTCGTCGAGGTTGTCGGTGTCCAGGACGATGAGCGGGTCCGAGCCGCCCAGTTCCAGGACGCTGGTGGTGAGGTTCTCCCCCGCCACCTTGGCCACGGCGGCGCCGGCGCCCTCGCTGCCGGTGAGCGAGACGCCCTTGATCCTGGGGTCGGCGATCATCTCGGCGACCGTGTCGCTGGAGGCGTAGACGTTGACGTACGCGCCCTCCGGAAGCCCGGCCGCGCGCTGCACCTTCTCGATGGCCGCGGACGAGCGCGCGCAGATGCTCGCGTGCTTGAGCACGATGGTGTTACCCAGCAGCAGGTTGGGGGCCGCGAACCGGGCCACCTGGTAGTAGGGGTAGTTCCACGGCATCACGCCGACCAGGGGCCCGACCGGCTCGTGGGTTATACGGTTGAGGCGCGCACCCGGCACGTCCAGCGTCTCGGGCTCCAGCAGCTCGGGGCCGTGTTCGCCGTACCAGCGGTAGATCGAGGCGGCGAGCTTGACCTCGCCCTGCGCCTGGTCGGGGAGCTTGCCCATCTCGGTGGTGATGGCCTTGGCCAGCTCCTCGGTGTGCTCCTCGAACGCGTCCGCGATCGCCAGGAGAACCTTCGCCCGCTCCGCGACGTCGGTGGCGCGCCAGGAGGCGAAGCCCTCGGTGACGGTGGACAGGATCCCGTCGACGTCGTCGGTCTGGTCGTACTCGCTGTCGGTCGTCCCGGTCGACGGATCGTGGGTGACGTACATATGGGTCCTCCCGTGGTTCGCGTCCGCCGGGTGATCGACCCGGCTCTGCTCGCGACGGTAGGTCAGGCTTGCCTCGCCTGCATCCGGTCGGGAACCCCGTGCAGGGGTGTGCCGCATGGGTAGCGACTCGGCAACGGACACGAGTGAGGTTTCGGGCAAGGTAGCCCCGCGCCCGACGGCTTCGCCCGTCGGCTCCTCTAGCGCGTGGGGCATGTTCATGAGCTACGGCATCGCCGTTCATACCGCCGACGCGGACTTCATCGTCGGATCCATTCTCTCGGGAGCTGCACCATGGCTTTCGCTCTCGTCCGAAACCACTCTGGAATACGCCTTATTCGGAGACGACAGCCCGTTCGCCAACTGGGTGGGAAACGAACCGCGGGAGTGGGAGCTACTCCCTACGCCGGAGTCGCAGTTCCTCACCCACGATCTCGGCGAACGCGTTCGGACCTGGGTGCGAGAGTTCGCACGGTGTGCGCATGTCGATTGCTGCGGTCTACCGGCAGTCGGAGGTTCCACGTTCGTCGACACCGCTCTCGAAGGACTCAGGCTGGCCGATCTCATCAGAAGCGAGCTTCCCTACTACTACGTGGAAGCGACCTTCTTCGACTCGGTCCCCCAGGCTGTCATTGATCGGCTCGACGCGGAAGTCCCCGACCGGTCGCGATTCCGAAAGATCTATGGCAAGAGGGACGTGATCGATCGGCAGGCAATGCCGTTCCAGCCGTTCGGCAGCAGCCAGATGCCGCCCGAGCTGTCCACGATGTCGGCCGCGATAATGGCGAACGTGGATCGCTACGGTGGCCGCGTTGTGGATCCAGCCGCAGACGTCTGGGGCGATCTGGACGCCTGGCAGGCCCGATATAACGAGAACTTCCTCGGCCTCCCCGACCAACGGGGCCACACCCGTCGATGGCGCCCCGGGTTCGATCGCCTTGGATGGATGGCCGAAGGCCTCGCCCTACAACAGGAGTCCCACACCGCGCTGGAGGGCGTGCACCTGGCCTGCGGAGCGGCCTACCTCGCAGTGTCGAAGGACGAGTGGGATTCGATGCTCGCGGTTTACCTCGAGAACAACTCCCCAGGGCCAGGCCACGCTGGCCCATCCACTGTCGAGGGGGCGCCATGACACGACTGCATCAGACTGCTACAGGTGTAGTGCCGGTGTGCCGGGCGTGGGACGTCGGTGATCCCCGCCTGATCCTCTGGTCACCGCCCTGGAAAGGCCGCTGACCCCGGTCACCGGACATTCAGATTCCGGGGTCCACGAACCGCACGGCGGCCCGCCAGGGTTGGATCACTCAGGGGCTGGGTCACTCAGATTGCGGTCCTCATACCCGCCGCGTTGGTCAACCCCATCCCTGGGCCGCGCGGCGGTCGGCATCGGCCATTCCCTGGTTTCCCTGACTCGCTGCCCGCGAGATCTCCGAGAGCATCGCCTGGAGCGCAGCAGCGGCCTGGTCCCAGTCGTTCTGGTGTGCCTGGTAGGCGACGGCGGCGTCACCCTCCCATTCGGCGACGAGCGGCGCGAGGTATGCCTTGAGGTCGTCGAGGGTGGTCCGCAGCGCGGTGGACGCCGAACCGACCTGGCCGACCAACGCCTCGATCGGGCCGTGGTTGTAGGTGATCTGTCCTGAGGTCATGAGTCTTCTCCCGATTCGAGAATGAGTGGTCAGATGTTCAGAGGGCCGGAGGCGCCGACTCTGCTGATGGCCTGCGCGGAGTCCTGATCAGCGGCGTCGAACGAGGTGCTGTTGACCCGCATGGTCTCCGAGATCCCTGCCAGGGCGGAGTTGAGCTTGGCGCTCTGCTGCTGCCACTCCGTCATGATGGTCGCGAACCGCGCCTGCGCGGCGCCCCGCCACACAGATCCCCCGAGCTGCGACACCGAGTCCCGGACGTTCCCGAGTAGTCGATCGATCTCCATGTTGACCTCGTCGACCCGCCTGGCCGCGGTGTCCATGGTCCCGATGTGGGTGTTGAAACCGGCCATCTCGTCCTCCCCTTGTCGTCCTGCGGCCCCCTCGTGGGTCCGTCACAGTGTTCGACGCCGCTACGTCCGCGATCGGTTCCATCCTCATCGCCGGTCCGAGCAGACTCAGGCATCCTCGTGGAGTCGCAGCGCCGCCTCGACCGGAGCGGTCTCCGGCACGACGAAGGAAAGCAATCTGGCCTGATCGCAGGCGTCCACGACTCGCTCGCAGTTGCGTCCACGAGCCAGAACCTCGGTTGACCCGGTGCCCGCCTCACGCCTCGCTCGTCGGAGGGTGGTCACCGCATCGATCACACGGGACACCTCGTCGTCGCGCATCGAATCCCGGCGCGGGTCCCAGCGGTGAACGACGGCCCGGTCGATAAGGGTCAGTTCCCCGCGTGTCCGTTCCACGAGGCTCACCGTGGTCCGGGCCTCGGATGCCTCCACGCACACGGCCCAGCGGGCTGACGAGGAGGGCAACGCCTCGGCGGTCACCAGCGCGGAGCGGACGATCCGCGGAGAGAGACCCAGTCCCTCCGCCGCGGCGACCAGTCGAGCGGATCGGGTGTTGCCCCACTCACTGGGAACGAGGAGCACCACGCCGTCGCCGTCCCCCGCCCCGCCCCACCGGAGGGCCCTGGAGACGGGCGCCGCCAGGAGTTCGTCCACGGGAACGGAGAGCCCCGCCACCTCGGTGCGATCCCGGTGGGTTCTCGCCACCGGATCGAGCAGACACCGGTCCGGGTGGCGGAGAGCGAGGGAGTCGACACGGTCGGAACACTCGATCCGATCGCCACCCGGGGGCAACGCTGTCCCGTAGACACCGGCGAGCACCGAGGTCGGCGTGACCGACGGGGACAGGACTGTCGACGCCGACGCCGACGCCACCGCGAGTCCGGAACACGAGAGGTCGACCGCGAGGGTCACGCCCCGGCGGGTCACGCCCCGGCGGGTCACGGCTCCGCCAGCGCGGTCTGCACCAGACGGACACCACCGTTTCGGGTGACGAGCCTGCCACGACCTGCCGGCATGGGCGTGGGACGAACCCCTCCGAGAAGGGGCCCCTCCTCCCGGCTCCCGGACATGATGAGGCCGGCGCCGCCCAGATCCCGGATCCTTCCGACGAAGGGGTCGTACAGGGCTCGAGAGGATCCCGCACACCGCCGCGCGAGAACGACGCAGAAGCCCATGTCGCGGGCGTGCGGGAGGAAGCGGGCCAGTGGGGTCAGCGGGTTTCCCGCACCCGTGACGACCAGATCGAGGTCGTCGACGACGAGGTGGATTCGAGGACCATCCCACCACGATCGCGACCGGAGCTCCTCCGGAGTGACCTCCGCGCCGGGCATCCGCTGCTCGAGAATCTCCACGAGGTGCTCGACCATCGGCGTCAGCGCGGTCTCGGTGGCGGCGTACCCGGCGAGGTGGTCCCCCTCGACCTCGCCCAGCATGGTGCGGCGATAGTCCACCACGATGATCTTCGCCGACTGCGCGGTGTTGCCGGAGACCAGTCCCCGGGTGACGGCCCGCAGGACGGAGGTCTTGCCGCACTCCGAATCGCCCAGCACCATCATCAGCGGATCGGCGTCGAGATCGGCGTAGACGACCTTGAGGTCGGATTCGTCCACCCCGAGCGGCACGCGTGAACGGGTACCGTCCGGTCCAGGCCGTGCCAGACTCGCGAGCTGGCCGTACGGCAGGGTCTCCGGAAGCATCCTGACCGGCGCCGCGGCGACGGGGCCCGCGAGTTCTCGCCACCGCTGCGCCAGATGCCGGGAGGCCGAGACGGTGGCGTCGGCGATGCCCTCCGGGTCGACGAGCCCGTCGAGTCTGGGTTGGAAGATGAGCATGTGGTGTCGGTCCCGGGTCAGACCCCGTCCGGGTGAGGCGGGTACGGTCACCGCCGCGCGGCGGTCGATCATCGAATCCGTGGGATCGCCCAACCGGAGTTCGACCCGCGTGCCGAGCGCGTCCCGCAGCGCCGGTCGGAGATCGGCCCACCGGGCTGCCGACAGGACCACATGGACTCCGTAGGAGAGACCGTCCGTCGCGAGCCCCAGGACCACCTGCTCGAGATCCTCGACCTCCGTCCTGAACGCCTGCCAGCCATCGATCACCAACATGATGTCGGGGTACTCGGCGACCGATCGGCCATCACGCTGGATACGTCTGCGGCGGGCGTGATCGATGGAGGTCAGGCCCTGCTCACGGAACGCCGCTTCTCGCCGCTTGAGTTCGGCGTCGACCTCGGCGATCGTCCGGCGAACCTTCTCGTCCTCCCCGCGCCGGGCGACTCCGCCCACATGAGGGAGCGGGGAGATCGACTGGAGGGCCCCGCCACCGAGATCCACGACGTAGACCGAGAGCCTGTCGGGCCCGGTCGTCGCCGCGGCGGCCAGGACCAGGGTGCACAAGGCCGTCGACTTGCCCGACCTCGTCCCGCCCACCACCGCCACGTTGCCGTCCGCCCCGGAGAGATCCACCGACCAGATGGCTCGACGCTGCTCGAAGGGCAGGTCGACCTCCGCGAGCGGAAAGCTCCGACACGGCGGGTCGGTGTCGCCCGGGACCGTCGGTTCTCTGCCCACCGCCGAGTCGAGGGCCGCTCCGGCACCCAGCGGCGGGAGCCAGACCTCGTGCGCGGGTCGCCCGTGGCCGGAGAGTCGGCCGACGAGAACGTCCAGCAGACTCGAGCCCTCCTCCAGATCGTCCCGACCGTCGTGCTCAGCCGGGCCCCGTCGATCGGAGACGGAGTCGATGGCCGGAGGGGCGGGAGCGGCCACCGGCATGAACCAGGACGTGAAAGGCCGCACCGTGGCACGGGCGACCGGTGCCGCGACGGACACCCCCTCCCGCCGACGATCCTCCTGGTAAGGGCCCGAGACGTAGGCGGCGTCGAAGCGCACCGGTTCACCGGAATCGACCTTCAGGAAGCCGGCGCCCGGCGTGGCGGGCAGGTGATACGCATCGCTCACGCCGAGGACCGTGCGGGACTCGGTCGCGGAGAACGTCTTGAGCGCGATCCGGTAGGACAAGTGACTGTCGAGACCCCGCAGTCGCCCCTCTTCGAGCCGTTGTGATGCCAAGAGGAGGTGGATGTGCAGACTGCGCCCGAGCCTCCCGATGGTGAGGAAGAGCTCCGCGAACTCCGGCTTGGAGGACAAGAGTTCGGAGAACTCGTCGACGACGATCACCAACGCGGGCAGCGGGTCCAGCTGGGCACCCCTCGCCCGCGCCGCCTCGTAGTCGCCGACCCCCGCGTAGTTACCTGCCGCGCGGAGCACCTCCTGGCGCCTGTTCAGTTCCCCCTCGAGCGCGTCCCGCATCCGGTCGACCATGGTGATCTCGGCCTGGAGGTTGGTGATCACGGCCGCCACATGGGACAACGACTCGAGTCCGAGAAACGTGGCCCCACCCTTGAAATCCACAAGGACCAGGTTGAGCGCGTCCGGGTCGTGGGTGGCGACGAGACCCAGGACGAGAGTGCGGAGGAACTCGGACTTGCCGGAGCCCGTCGCGCCGATACACAGTCCGTGCGGTCCCATCCCGCCGTGTGCGGCCTCCTTGAGATCCAACTCCACCGGGGCACCATCCGGGCTCACACCCACCGGCACGCGCAATCGATCACGTTCGCCTCGCCGGCGCCACGCCACCGCCGGGTCGACCCTGGCCGCCGACCCGATCCCCAACAGGTCCGGCAGCCCCGGGACGCGCCTCGTGGACGTGGAGCCGTCCGCGTTGGTCACGGTATCCGCGGTCCGGTATCGCGCGAGCGCCATGGCGAGTCGCTCCGCTTCCGGAAGGCTCATGGGATCCGCTCGCGCGATCTGCTCCTCCCCGGACTCGGTCCGTACCGAGACGTCGCCGTCATCGTGGACCCGGACACACAGCCCGAGCCTCGTCGCGAGGCCGCGTAACTGGCCGGCGCGACTACCGGAGACCTCCAGGACGGTGACCCCCTCCAGGCCGTCCTCCGCGACCAGTCGCTCCGCGCCGGTGACACCCACACCGTCCACCACGACCACGAGGTGAGGCTCCCTCGGCCGATGCGTCGCGCCCGCCCCGAAGGCCGGGCGGGCCGCGATCTCCTGGGCGAGCATCGATTCGACCCCGGCGAGGGAGAACTCGGTCAGTCGTACCCGTCCGCCGCCGTCCGTGTACGTCGGATGCTCGTGGTGGGGTAGCCACTTGAGCCACTCCCATGCCCGACGTGCCTGTCCCTCGCTCGCGGCGACCGCGATTCGGACGTGGTCGGGCCCGTGGGTCACGGCGAGGCCCGCGAGCGCGGCCCGGACGGCGGCGCGCACCACGTCGACGTCGCCGTCCAGGGAGACGACGGGGAACGCCCGCAACTCCAACGCCACCGGCAAGCCGTCCACCACCGAGTGGACCCTGACGAAACGCCTCATACTCACGACCGAGACCGGTTCGAGGTCGTCCACCGGACCGGTGTCGGGCGCGGACAGCCTCGTCGCCAGCGACTGCCGTCCGGGACCCAGTCGTGCGGTGAGGTAGTCGGCATCGCCCTCCTCCCGCTCCCACATCCGTGGGGTCCCCACCAGCGCGGGCAGTTCTGCCGGGTCCGGGTGACTCCACAGCGCGGCCTGCCGTTGCGCGGTCGCGATCCCGCGGACCTTCTCCCGGGTCTGCCCGAGATAGCGCAGGTAGTCCTTGCGCAGTTCGTCCGTCTCGCCGGTCTTGTTGCCGCCGGACAGGGTTCCGGCGAGCATGCCGACGGCGGACACCGCCATCATCACCGGGAAGAGCATGAACATCGGATTGCGCATCATCCCGGTCCGCATCATCACGACGACCATGCCGGCCACGGCGACGACCAGGATGATCGGGAGCACGATCTGGATGAGTGGCCTGGGAGTGGGCCGGGGCAACCCGGGAGGAGTCTGCAACTCGAGCTCACCGGTCGGCACCGCCGGCGGCTCGACTCGCTCGCCGCGGGTGAAGACCACGTCGCCCATCCGCGTCCTCCTCCCTACTGATGCCCCGACTCATGCCCCGGCTGACGCCCCAACTGATGCCCGCCGCCCAGTTCTCGGCCGAGCGGTTCCAGACCGCCCGGCCCCCACCCGGCACCGGAGGAGGACCCCCCACGAGTGCGCCCCGCCATCAACAATGGTCGCCGTGTCGAACCGCGATGTTAGGGCAGTTCACCTCGCGACGGGGGCCTCAACCCACCGGGAGGACAGCGCCGGTGAGTCGGACGAGTGGAGGATTCTGGGGTGACGGAACAGAACGAGCTCCGGGCGGTCGCGTCCGGCGTCGAACCGCTGGACCAACGTCGGGTGTCGATCGTGTGCCGCACCACGCGTGTCGATCTGAGCCTGCCGGCCCACCTGGAACTCGTGGCCGTGATCCCTGAGATCGTCGACCTCGTCCGAGATCGGATCAGGGCGGCCGCGGGGCCTGCCTCGCACGTGGACGTGGACTCTGAGATGGGCGGCTGCGCGAACGGGTCATGGCAGCTCTCCAGGCTGGCGGGCGGGCCGCTGGCCATTTCCGAAACCCTCGCCCAACAGCGCGTGCACGACGGGGAGATCCTCGTGCTCGACCACCGGCCCGTCCCCACGCCGGCGCCACTGTTCGACGACGTGCTCCAGGGTCTGACCGATCCCGACGTCGCACGCTCCCGTATCTGGGGCCGCCGCGACGCCGTCGCCACGGCCACCTCGACGGTCGCGGTGGCCGCGCTGGCCGCCGCCACCGCGCTCGTCACGCAGTGGTGGCACACCGGCGGAGTCCTGACCCCGCTGGTCGCGGCCCTGCTCGCCGCGGTCGGCCTCGCGACGGTCCTCGCCCTGCGTCGGTTCGACGTACCCGGGTCGGCTCACGCCGTGGCAGCGGCGGCGACCATCGGGTTCACGGTGATCGCGGCCGGCACCATCGGCGCGGCCCCCGTCGGAGCGGGGAGTGTGGTGGGTGGCCTGACCGCGGGCGCCGTGGTCGCCGGTGTGCTGCGGTGCACCATCTTCCGCCCGGCCCCCGGTCGGTCGTACGGTCTCGCGGCGGGATACCTGGCCCTGGCGCTGCTGACGTCCGTGGGTGCGATCTCCGCGATGGTCACCGCGTACACGACCGTGCCGGTGCACGCCGTCGGAGCCGGTGTGGTTCTCGTGGGCCTGCTCATCCTGACCGCCGCGCCCGGCGTCTCGGTCGCGGCGGCCCGCATCCCGATCCCACCGGTCCCGGCTCCCGGGGAGGATATCGAGGTAGGCGATCTCGGCCATGTCGGTCGCGACGTGGATGCGGGGCATCCCGACGACCTGCGGAGGCACGGACCACTCCCGACACCGGCGACGCTCAGGCACCGCTTCCTCACCTCGCGCTCGTGGCTCACCGGCCTGCTGTCCGCAGGGGGCACCGCATGTACGGCCGGCGCGCTCATCGCGTTGACCGGCACCGGTGCATCCCCGGGATGGTCCGCTCCTCTGGCGCTGGTGGTGATCGTGATGCTGATACTCCGCGGGCTCGGTTACTCCGATCGGGTCCACACCTCGGTGCTACTGGGGTCGGCTCTGGCCCTGGCGGGCGGTGTACTGATCGGGGCGGCGTTCACCCACACCTCGCCGATCACGGTCGTCGTCCCCGCCGCCGCCGCGCTCGCCGCTGCTGTCGCCATCACGGTGGCGGCGCTGCCGCAGGTGGAACTCTCCCCCGCCGCGCTGCGTGCGGTCGGGACGATCGAGGTGATCGTGATCTGTGTGATGGTCCCGCTCGCGGTAGGGGCCATGGACGTCTTCTCGACCGTCCGTCAGCGATGAGACCGGTCGGGTCGCTCTCCCTCGCCACCACGGTGGCGATGCTGACCGCGCTCGGTGCGGGCAGTCCGTCGGCGATCGCTCTCGAGCGACCCTCCATCGACGGCCCCCTACCGGAGGTCGGCCCTATCGATCACGTCGCCGCGGAACCCGGTGGGTTGAGGCTCAGCGGCCCCTGCCGCACGACCGCTGCAGTCCTCGACCCGTCCGCCCCTCCCCCCTCCGCGACATCCGGTGACCTCAGTGCAGCCTGGATCCACGGAAAGGGTGAGGGGCAGGTGGTCGCCGTCATCGATACCGGGGTCAACCCCGGCCCCCGGTTGCCGCGCGTTCGTGGCGCAGGTGACCTCGTGCCCGGTAGGGACGGCACCGAGGACTGCGATGCGCACGGCACACTCGTCGCCGGAGTGCTGGCCGCGACCGAAGACGACTCGGGGCACTCCGGTGTCGCGCCGGGCGTCGAGATCGTCTCCATCCGGCAGTCGAGCAGCGTCCTGACGACCTCGGGACGCCCATCCGACGACTCCGTGGCCGGGTCGGGTGTCGGCACGCTGACCTCCCTCGCCAGGGCGATCCGCGCGGCCGTCGACGCGGGCGCGAGCGTGATCAACATCTCCGAGGTCGCCTGTGTTCCCGCCGGCACCCCACTGGCGGACGAGACGCTCGGCGGAGCGATTCGCTATGCCGCCGTCGACCACGACGTCGTCCTGGTGGCGGCTGCAGGAAACGTCGGCCAGACCTGCGGAGACCAGAACCCCGAATCCCCGGACCCCGCGCGAGCCGGAGATGACGGGTGGGACGACGTGCTCACGGTGGCGGTACCCGCCTGGTACGACGATCACGTGCTGGCCGTGGGCGGCGTGGGACCGGACGGGGCGGCCGCGGACTTCTCGCTCCGGGGCCCGTGGGTCGATGTCGCGGCCCCTGCGGTGGACCTACGCTCGGTCGGTGCGGACGGAGCGGGGGTGTCGGACCTCGTCGTGGACGGGAACGGAACCCGTACCGCCATCAGTGGGACGAGTTTCGCCGCTCCGTTCGTGGCCGGCACCGCCGCGCTCGTCCGGCAGGCCTATCCGGGTCTCACCGCTCGACAGGTGATCGCGCGCATCAAGAGCACTGCCATCCCCGCGGCCGGCGGCCGCGATTTCGCGGTGGGCCACGGGGTGGTGGACCCGGTGGCGGCGGTCACCGGGGTCCGTCGGTCCGGTCGCCCGGTGCCCGCGTCGACGACCATCGCCGCACCACCCCCGGACCCTGGTCCGGTCGGCGCGGGCCCGGGTGCGATCGTCGCGGCCGGGTCGCTCACCGTCGGGGGTGTCATCCTGGTCGTGGCGGCTCTGGTCCGGCCCCGAGGCCTCCGTGACCACGACAACCGACCCGGGCGCTGAGAGGCCTGCCCCGAACGGACGCCCCCGACCGGATCACGTCCGCCGTCGCACGCTGTGCGCGATCACCCCACCGGGCCCGAGGCCTCGTCCGCGACGGTGTGGAGGTCGTGTCCGTCCCGACTGACCAGAGCGGATCGGCGGTCCAGCCTCGGGCCGGCGGGGAGCCTGTCGATGATCGCCCCGTCCACCGGAACCGGGGCGCCAGCCACCCCGAGTACCGCAGCGGTCTCCTGATCGGGGACATCGAACCGTACCCCCGCGTCGGTCACGATCGTCGTCACCGTGCCACGAGTGGACGTGCCACGCCCGACCGCCGTCACCAGCATCCCTCCGCCCGGGATACCGACGACGTCGACAGCCGGTCCACCACCGTCCGCCCCGGCCACCGTCCGGGCCTCCGACTCCGAGGGGGCCGGGGCGCCGGCGACGACGGTCATCCGGCGGGTCGCGGTCCCTTCCCTGCCGGAGTCCCGCACGCACAACACCGGGGAGTCGCGTATCGCGAGAACCGTCGGACGATCCGACGGAAAGGCGTCGACGTCCAGCGCGACCGATCGCGGGACGCCCATCCGGTCGGGTTCGACGGTCTCGACCGATCCCACGGTCGAGGTGGAACGGATGACATCGGCCACCACCGGACCGACCTCCTGGACACCGTCCGCCAACGCCACGTACGTCGCCCTGCCCGAGGCCGTGTCCACGGTGAACACCTGCCCGATCCGCAGGGAGTCCAGACCGTAGTCCACGGGCCTGCCCGCCATCTCGATCTCCGGTCGCACCACCGGATCGACTTCCGGCAGCGGGTCGATCAACGCGGCCGTGACCGGCCGCGGAGCGATCCCCTCCAGCCCGAGGATCGACAGGAGATCACCGTCCGCCAGGTCGATCCTCGACCGGGTGCCGTTCCTCAGCAACCACCCCCTGCCGTCCTGGTCCGCCAGCACGATCTCGTCGACCGAGGTCTCGCGACCGGGCCCCACCGCTCCGTCGCGGGCCACCACACTGGTCGAGACGATCCGGGTGAGACCTCGGTCGGCATCGGCGACCTCGTCGCACACCGTCCACGACACCGCCGCCACGCCGGCCGCATCGCGGGGCGCCGGCAACGCGGACGGCGCCCCGGGGATGCCCAACAGTCCACCCCGCCGGGTCCCGGCGATATCCGAGTCCCGCACCGTCATCGGTTCCGCGGGCTGGCCGGTGACCAGTCGGGCCGAGGCGAGGTTGAACACCGGGTGGACCGTATCGCCGGCGCGGACATACATCTGGCCGGACTCCCGACCCACCATGATCACGGCGCGTTCCACGTCGGGCATCGGGTCGAGCAGAGCCAGGACCGCGGCCCCGACACACCCGAGAACGGCGGCGGCCACTCCGACCGCGAACCCTGCCGACTGGCGCCGGAGCGGGTCGTGAAGCATCCGGACGTCCCGGACGACCACCGCGAGCCGGGCCCGGCGAGACAGGAATCGGTGTCCGTCGACCTGGGCCTTGGTCGTCGGCTTCAGCGGCACGGACCGGTCCCTTCCACGATTGTGACGCCCCGCGGCGGCGGGTTACGGGGGTAGGGTACGCCACGGTCCCGGCCTGGTGGCCGGGCTTCCCGGGCGGCCTTCCATGCCCGCGACCAGGCCTGGAGGAGGACCGATGACCACCCTTCGCGCGTTCCCCGCGGTCGTGGTCGTCGTGGTCGTCCTGGTCGCCTCGGCCGCGCTCGCGGTGATCTGCCCTCCGCACTGGCAACCCTGGGCACAGTTCGGCGTCGCCTCTCTGGTCGCCGGCGCGGTCACGGCCCGTCGTCGGGGTCGGGTGCTCTCGGGACGTGACCCTCGCTCGCGCCGTCTCCCCGTGGACGTGGTGGACCTCGTCTCCCCCGACTTCTCACTGGTCGGCTGCGTGGAGGGTCACCGGGTGGTGACGACAGGGGTCGAGATCTCCGCCGGTGCCCTCCTGACCACGGAGGTCGGCCGCGATGACCCGGCCGACTTCCGGGGAGTGCGGCTCCCGTTGAGCGCTGTGGCACGACAGTTGGATCAGGGTGGGGTGTCGCTCGAGGGGATCGACGTCGTGGTCCACGGTCGGCGAGTCGCATCGGGCCCCGACGGCGAGGTGTACGGCTCACTCGTCGGTCCGCTGGCGCTGATCTCACACCGTCGCGTCCACCTGCTCCTCAGGTTCGACTTGTCCGAGTTGGCCTTGACCTGCCCGGAAGGGGCAGGTCAGGGCGCGCTTCCGAGGATCATCACGGTGGCCACCGAGCGCCTACGCCGATCCCTGGTCCACCACGGGGTTCCGTGCCGGGTGCTCGACGCCACCGAGCTCGCCGAGCGGTTCCTCGAGGCCGAGGTCGAACCCATGGACGGGATGGGATTCGTCGTCCGCCCCGGCGCCGACCCGCGTGAGGTCGTGGACGCGCTCACCTCGGTGCGAGCGTCGGCGATCACCGAGGTGCTCCGCCTCCGACGCGTGCCGGGACGCCACGATGTGGTCGACGCGGTATCGACCGTGGGGCTCGCAGGACTCACCCCGGACTCGCTCCCCCCGTGCGCGGACTCATGCCATGCCCTGCCGACCCCGCGCGTGCTTCCCGTCCCGGGTGAAGACCTCCCCGAGGTGGTCGCCGAATCTCTCGTCCGGCGGCGACTGGACCACCTCGACGGTCTCGCTCCACCCGCCCACGGCTGCGGTCAGATTCTCGGCGCGACACGGGCGGGCAACGCGGCCGCTGTCCAGCTGGCCGGACCTCACCTCCGCTCGGTTCTCCTCGCGGCCGGCTCCGCCGTCTGCCGCCAAGTGGCCTTCCGCGCGGTGGCAGCGGGATACCGGATCGCGGTGGTCACCGACGTCCCGGACCGATGGCGACCCCTGTCGGCGATCGCCGACGAGACCAGGTATCGGATCGTCGTCTCCGGCGCCTCCGATGTGGGCGCACCGGTGGACGCGGTGTTCTGGGACGTCGACGGCGCCCTCAGCGAGGGGCGGATCGACGCGCTCGCCGGGCCCGGCGGTCCTGATGTGACGCCGCCGACCGTGATCCGGGTGGACGCCGACTGGGACCTGTCCTCGACCGGCGAGGAGACGACGTCGAACCCGCCCGATCTGGTGCTCGACGGCCGGATACCGGGATGGATATCCGTGGAACCCCGTTCCGGGCCCACCCGGCGGGTGTCCGTGGTGACCGGCCCGGGCGAAGACGCGTTCGTGGGTCCGTTCCCGGGCCCAGGTCCGAATTCGCGGGACCTCACACCCGCAGGTGCTGAACCTTCCGCCAGCCCGGATCGTCGGTGACCGTCAGGGTCACCTCGCCCTGGTCCCAGCCGGAGCAGGCCACGCGCAGCTGCTCGTGCGCGGGGGTCGTGGAGTCCACGTAGAAGTGCAGGAGCCGGCGGCCGTTGCAGCTCTCGGCGCCCACGCACTCGCCCGTGCCCTCCAGGCGGTCGACCAGGTGGTCCTCGAGGTCCCGCAACCCGGGCAGGGAGGCCGACCCCGGCAAACCGCAGTCCTCGACATCCGTATAGGGCACGTGGACGGCGACGTGCCGGTCGAACTCGGGAGCCGAGAGGGACACCAAGGGCACGCGCACCACGGCGACCATCGGACCCGCGGAGGTGTCGCCGTGCAGGATCTGCCAGGCCGGCTCCCCCGCCTCGTCGGTGTTCTCCTGCTCGATCTCCCGCAGGATCCCGGGCAGCGCGTACAGCGACACCGCGTCGTCCCCCGGGGCCGTGGCGTTGGACCGGATCGTGCCGACCCACGTCTCCACCGCGGCCTCGCCGCACATCGCGTCGAGCAACAGGTAGGCGGCGATCGAGGGATCGGACCCCACCAGTCCGGCGAACCCGGGATGGTGCACGGTCACATCGGCCCGGGAGAGCCCCACGTCCACCACCACCTCCGCCTCGTCGAAGCCCAGCCTCCGGTCGCGGAAGTGCATGGCGCACCCGGAGACCGGGTCGCGCAGGTCGGCGTACGCCCACGCGGAATCGTCGGGCGGGGCCTGGGCGAGCCAGCGGCGCGCCACCCCGCGGAGCTCGGGTATCCCGGCCGCGGTGACGGTCAAGCGATGCGGGCCGCCCTCGGACGCGGGGACGAACTCCCACGACAGCCCGGGGTCGATCGCCTCGATGAGCGAGGTGATCTCCGGGACCACCCGGCGCGCGTTGCCCGACTCGATCGCGGCGGTGGTGCGGCGACACCCGCCCTCCGACCACCACCGCCAGAAGGTGGCCACGGCCCTCTCCGAGCGCAGCCTGGCGGTCTCGATGCGGACGCCGGACAGGTCCATTGACCTGGAGAGTTGTCGGGGTCGTGCCGCGCCGATCGCCATCCGTTCTCCCTCCGTCCGTCACGGTCCGTCCGCCTCGTCTGAATCCAGTATCCGGATATCGCGCCTCTCGTGCCCGGAAGCGGCACACCCGGATCCGGTTTCGGGTCGAGCATGCGGGTCGGCTCGCCGAACGCACAACGGGTGCGCGAGCGCGCCCACACTGGAAGAGTCTGGGGTATGTCCACGCCCCACGGATCCCCCGACGCCCAGGCCCCCGACGCCCGGTCCGGCCCGCGCGTCCTCGTCATCGGCGCGACCGGGTACATCGGCTCCCGCCTCGTCCCCCGACTGCTCGCGGACGGCGCCCGGGTCTCGGTCCTGGCGCGCACCCCCGCCCGGCTCGACGACGTGCCCTGGCGGGACCAGGTGACCATCCACGAGGGCGGACTGGGGGACGAGGCCGCGTTGACCGAGGCGCTCGCCGGCGTCGACGTGGCCTGCCACCTCGTCCACTCGATGGGTCACACCGCGGACTTCGAGCGGGAAGAACGCGAGACCACCGAGGTCTTCGTCCGCGCCGTCGAGGCCGCCGGGGTGGGGCGCATCGTGCACCTGTCCGGGCTGCACCCGGAGGGCGAGACCGATCTGTCGACGCACCTGCGCTCACGCGTGGAGGTGGGGCGGATCATGCTGGCCTCGTCCGTGCCCGCGCTGGTGATCCAGGCCGGGGTCGTGATCGGCTCCGGTTCCGCGTCCTTCGAGATGATCCGGCACCTGACCACCCGCCTCCCCGGCATGGTCACCCCGAAATGGGTGAGCAACCGGATCCAGCCGATCGCCGTGCGGGACGTGGTCCACTACCTCGCCGCCGCGACCACGGTTCCCCTCGAGGGCGAGCTCGCCGACGGCCGCGTGATCGACGTGGGCTCCCCGGACGTGCTGACCTACGGGCAGATGATGCAGATCTACGCCGAGGAGGCCGGACTGCACCGCCGGATCATGGTCCCCGTCCCCGTGCTGACCCCCAAGCTGTCCTCGCTGTGGATGGGACTGGTCACCCCACTCGAGACCGGCCTGGCCCGGCCGCTGGTGGAATCGCTGCGCTGCGAGGCGATCGTCCTCAACGACGACGCCGACGAGGTGCTCGGCGCCCCGCCCGGCGGGCGGACGAGTTACCGGCAGGCCCTGCGCGAGGCCCTGCGCGTGCCCCACGGCCCCGCCCGACCCGCGCTGTGGCCCGCCGCCGACCCGCTCGGCGACCCGGCCCGGCTGCTGCCCAGCGACGCCGACTGGGCGGGGGTGCGCCCGCCCGCCGTGTGGCACGCCCGCGCGGGGAAGTAGACACCGGCGCCATGGACACCGCAGCCGACGGACACGGGCGAGCATGACCGCGGGCAGAATCGACCCCATGCCTGAGCCCGCGCCCACCACCCTGCTCGGCCGCTACCGGCACGCGTTCCGCACCGGCGAGATGGAGACCGCGCCGGTGCCGCCCACGCGGCGTCGCCTCGTCGTCGTCGTCATCACCCTGGTCGTGGGCACGGCCGTCAGCGCCTGGGCGCTGCGGATCCCGCCCGGCGACACCATGTTCTATCCCGCCACGGCCCTGCTCGCGGCGGTGTGGCTGGTGGGGGCCTTCGCCTCCGGCCCGATCCGGGTGGGATGCGAACCGTATCGCCCGGGCCGGCCGATCCTGTCCTCGGTCCTCGCCGCCACGGCCCTGGCGCTCGTCTTCTGTGTGGGGGCGGTGGTGGTGGCGCAGATCGAACCGCTCCGCGAACCCGTCGAGGCGCTGCTCGCCCACGCGACCGTGGGCAACCTGGCGTTGGTGGCCCTGCTCACCGCCGTCAACGGCGCCGCCGAGGAGTGCTTCCACCGCGGCGCGGTGTACTCGGCCACCTCGCGCATCCACCCGATCCTGGTGACCACGGTGATCTACGGCGCCGTCACGGCCGCCGCGGGCATCCCGCTGCTGGTGGTGGCCGCGCTCGTGCTGGGACTGGTCACCGCGGTGCAGCGGCGGTGCACCGGCGGGGTGCTGGGCCCCATCGTCACCCACGTGGTCTGGTCGATGGTCATGCTGTTCGCGCTCTCACCGATCTTCGACGCCGCGAGCGGGTAGCCGCCTACCCCCCGCAGCACCCCGCCCCGGCGCCGGGGCTGCCATACGGGCCACGAGCCGAGCTGCGCTCCGGGCCCGGGCGCACCTCGCGCGTGGTGAGGTTCCGGGCCGCGAGGTCGACATCCGCCGGGTAGTCCACCCCCACCAGCGACAGCCCGCACGCGGGCGCGACGGGCACCGACGACGACCGCTGCGTCTCGCGCAGCAGCCCGGTGATCCACTCCTGGCCGCGCCGGCCCTCCCCCACGGCCATCACCGCGCCCACCAGGCTGCGCACCATGGACCAGCAGAACGCGTCGGCGCTCACCGACGCCGTCCACACCTCGGCCGCCCCGGGCGCGTCCGGCCCGCGCGGATCCGGCTCGGCGCGCCAGTCGAAGCGCTGGAGCTCCCGGATCGTCGTGGCGCCCTCGCGACGACGACAGAACGCCGCGAAATCGTGCAGGCCCAGCAGTCGCGAGGACGCCTCGCGCACCGCACCCAGGTCCGCGGGCCGCGTCCAGGCCGCGGTGTCGCGGGCGCGGGTCGGCTCGGGGCCCCACGGCGCGGTGGTGAGCCGGTACTCGTAGTGGCGGCGCAGCGCCGAGAAGCGGGCGTCGAAGTCCGCAGGCGCCCACCGGGCGTCCATCACCGCGATGTCGGCGGGCAGGAGCCGGGCGAGTCTGCGCACCAGCGCCTCGGGGCGCCCGTCGAACGACCGTTGGTCCAGCCACTCCGGGTCCACGTCGAGGTGGCACACCTGGGCCCGGGCGTGGACCCCGGCGTCGGTGCGGCCGGCGACAGTCAGGGTCACGGGGTGGCGCAAGACGGTCCCGAGCTGCTCCTCCAGGACTCCGCACACCGTGCGCAGGCCGGGTTGCCGGGCCCACCCGGAGAAGTCGGTGCCGTCGTAGGCCACGTCCAGGCGGATCCGGCGGGTGGATGTGACGGTGGAGGTGTCGGACGCGGACTCCGACGGGGTGATCATGATCGTCGACGCTAGCCCACCGGCCCCGGCCGTGGCAGGCTCGGGTCATGCCGCGCCCGACCACCAGGACCGCACTGCTCGAGGCGGCCGCCGGAGAGTACGAGCGGCTGCACCTCGCCCTCGGCCGGTTCGATCCCGGGGTACTGGCCGATCTCACCTGGGAGGCGGAGATCGAGGACACCTCCCGGCACCCGCGGGACGTGCTCACCCACATCCACGCCTGGCAGCTCATGGCCCTCGGCTGGGCGGAGACGGGTGAAGCCGGTGGCACGCCTCAGGTCCCCGGGGAGGGGCGCACCTGGCGCGAGACCCCGGTGATCAACGCCGAGATCCGCGAGCGCTACCTGGGCACCTCGTACGCCGACGCCGTCGAGCTCCTCGCCGGGAGCCACGCCCGGTGCCTCGCCGTGATCACCTCGCACTCCGACGACGAGCTCTTCACCCGGGGCCGCTACGCCTGGACCGGGAGCACCACCCTCGGCGCCTATTTCGTCTCCGCCACCTCGAGCCACTACGTGTGGGGTCGCAAAACCCTCCGCCGGATCCAGCGCGCACTGCCCGCGCGCTCGCTCCCTGGGCCATGAGCGGCCACTCCGACGTCCTGCCGTGGCTGCGGGCGGCCGACCCCTCCACCACTTACCTCGCCGCGCGCGATCTGGAGGACCGCGACGACCCGGGGCTGCGGTCCGCCGTCGCCGGGTCCGGGGTGGGCGCGGCGTTGCTCGGGTACCGGCGTTCGGACGGGCACTGGGGATCCGGCTTCGCCGTGCCCCAGTGGACCAGCACCCACGACACGCTGCTCGAGCTCGCGGCGCTGGGCCTGGACCCCGGTGACCCCCGCGCGACCGCGTCCGTGCGGATGGTGCTGGAGGCCCCGAGGTGCGCCGACGGCGGCCTGCGCGTGAGCCCGAGCGCCCGCCGCAGCGACGTATGCATCAACGGCATGGCACTGACCTACTGCTGCCACTTCGGGGCGGAGACCCCTCTGCTGGCCGGCGTGGTCGACGCGATCCTCGCCGAGCGGATGGCCGACGGCGGGTTCAACTGCCGGAGCACGCGCTCGGGCGCCACCCATTCCTCCGTGCACAGCACCACGAGCGTGATCGAGGGGTTCACCGCCTACCTCGCGGCCGGGCACGCGCATCGCGCCGACGAGGTCGCCGCGGCGCGGGCGGGGGCCGTCGAGTTCCTCCTCGTACACCGGTTGTTCCGTAGCCACCGGACCGGCCAGGTGATCCGCCCGGAGTTCACCCGGCTCCACTATCCCGCGCGGTGGCGATTCGACGTCCTACGCGGCCTCGACGCCGTCACCGCGGCCGGTGTCGTCGACGACGAGCGGCTCTCCGACGGACTCGACATCCTCCGGCGGCGGCGCCGTGCCGACGGACGGTGGGCCGGAGCCCGCGGGTACCCCGGGGCCACCCACGTCGAGTACCCGGCCTCCCGCGAGCCGAACCCGTGGATCACCGTCATCGCACTGCGGATCCTGCGACGGGTCGGGGTGGACTGAAACGCGCCCGGCGGAACTCGTCCAGGATGGAGGAATGCAGCCTCCCCGCCTCGCAACCCCCGTCGCAAAGCCCGTCGCCGTCCTCGTCACCGCCCTCACCGCCGCCTCCCTGCTTGGGGCGTGCGCCGCCGACGACGAGGGGACCGCCGACGGCGTGCCGACCGCAGTCACCGAACTCGACCCCGAGGCCGGCCCGACGTACGCCCGCTACGTGGCCCTGGGCGACTCGTTCGCCGCCCTCGGCGCCACCGACGCCCCCACCAGTGGGCCCGACCGGTGCCTGCGGTCCACCGCGAACTACGCGTCCCTCCTCGCCGAGCGCCGGGACGTGGGAGAACTCGTCGACGTGACGTGTGGCGGCGCGGAGACGACCGACATGACCGAACCCCAGATCCCCGAGACGCCGCCCCAGTTCGACGCACTGACCCCCGACACGGACCTGGTGACCCTCTCGATCGGCGGGAACGACATCGGATTCGGCGCGATGGTGGGATGCATCGTCCAGACCCCGCGGGCGGAGACCGGGGCGCCGTGCCGCGACCGCCTCGAGTCCACGGTGACCGACCAGCTCGACGCGCTCGGCGACCGGCTGGACCGGGTGTACGACGGGATCCGCGACCGCTCCCCCGACGCGCGTGTCGTCACCACCGCCTACCTGCCGCTGGTCCCCGACGACGGCGGGTGCGAGTTCGTCTCCGGGATGAGCCCCGGGGACGTCGCCTGGACCCGGCACGTGACCGAGCGGATCAACCTGATCGTCTCGGACGCCGCCGACCGCGCGGGCGCGGACGTCGTGCTGCCCGAGGACGCCGACGAACGGAGCGCCTGCGCACCCGCGCCGGAGCGGTACACCGACTTCACCGGGCAGGAGACGGGGTCGCACCCGATGCACCCGACGCAGGCGGGCCACGCGGCGATGGCGGAGGCCGTCGGCGCGGTGCTGTGAACGACGGGGCTCAGAACGACGGTGCTCTGAACGACGACGGGGGCCCCGCCCTCCGCATGACGCGGTGGGCGGGGCCCCTCACACCGGATCCGGGACGGATCGGGCCTCGGTGACTCAGGCCTTGTCGGTGTCCTCGCTGGTGGCGTGGGTCGTGTCCTCGGAGACGGCGTCGGCGGTCTCCTCGGCGGTGTCCACGTCGGCGTCGTCCGCGGCCTCGACCTGATCGGCGATCGGGCTGTTGGCCTCGGCCTCTGCCGTCACCTCATCCGTGGTCGCCTCGTCCGTGCTCTCCTCGGCGGGCTCGGCCGGGGCCGTGGCCGCCTTGGAGGCGGCGGCACGGGTGGCACGAGAGGCCTCGGCGGAGGCCAGCTCCTCGGTGACGAGCGCGATCATCGCCATGGGCGCGTTGTCGCCCTTGCGGTTCTCGAGCTTGACGATCCGGGTGTAGCCGCCATCGCGGTTCGCGGCCCGGGGGCCGATCTCGGCGAACAGCTTGTGCAGGACGTCCTTGTCGCGGATGACCTTGGCGGCCTCACGACGGTCGGCCAGCGTGCCACGACGGGCCTTGGTGATGAGCTTCTCCGCGTACGGACGCAGCAGCTTCGCCTTGGTCTCCGTGGTGCGGATCGCATCGTGCTCGAACAGCTGGGTGGCCAGGTTCGAGAGGATGAGCCGCTGGTGGGAAGCGGAACCGCCGAGGCGGGCGCCCTTCTTGGGCTTGGGCATCAGATTCTCCTAGGAATGGTGTGCTGAGAGCTCGTCAGAGCTGCTCGGTCTCGGCGTAATCCTCGCCACCCTCGTCGGTCCACGTGCCGGTCTCGGCGTCGTAACCGGCGACCGAGGCGGGATCGAACCCGGGGGGCGCATCCTTGAGCGACAGGCCGAGCTCCACGAGCTTGACCTTGACCTCGTCGATCGACTTCTGACCGAAGTTGCGGATGTCGAGCAGGTCGGACTCGCTGCGCGCCACGAGCTCGCCCACGGTGTGGACTCCCTCGCGCTTGAGGCAGTTGTAGGACCGGACGGACAGGTCCAGGTCGTCGATCGGCATGCCGTAGGCGGCGATGTGATCGGCCTCGGCCGGGCTGGGCCCGATCTCGATGCCCTCGGCCTCGTCGTTGAGCTCCCGCGCCAGGCCGAAGAGCTCGACCAGGGTCTTGCCGGCGGACGCCAGTGCGTCACGCGCGGTGATCGAGTTCTTGGTCTCGACGTCGAGGACCAGGCGGTCGAAGTCCGTGCGCTGGTGCACACGGGTGGCCTCGACCTTGTAGGTCACCTTGAGCACGGGCGAGTAGATCGAGTCGACCGGGATGCGGCCGATCTCGTGTCCCGCGTCCTTGTTGAGCCCGGCGGGGACGTATCCGCGACCGCGCTCGACGACCAGCTCGATCTCCAGGCGCCCCTTCTCGTTGAGGGTGGCGATGTGCAGGTCCGGGTTGTGCACCTCGACGCCCGCGGGCGGGACGATGTCGCCGGCGGTGACGGCGCCCGGGCCCTGCTTCTTGAGGTACATGGTGACCGGCTCGTCCTCGACGGACGAGACGACCAGTCCCTTGAGGTTCAGGATGATGTCGGTGACATCCTCCTTGACGCCCGGCACGGTGGTGAACTCGTGCAGGACACCCTCGATGCGGATGCTGGTCACGGCCGCGCCCGGGATGGACGACAGCAGCGTGCGACGCAGCGAGTTCCCGATGGTGTAGCCGAAACCGGGCTCGAGGGGCTCGAGCACGAACCGCGAGCGGTTCTCGGAGACGACCTCCTCGGTGAGGGTGGGCCGCTGGGAGATGAGCATGTGCTACCTCTTTCGATTCTCGGCGTCCGCTATTTGACGCCGTAGTAACCCACCGTCGCCGGGAGGGCCGCGGTGTGCGGCCCTCCCGGCGACGAGGGAGGACGGATCACTTCGAGTAGAACTCGACGATCAACTGCTCCTGCAGCGGCACGTCGATCTGCGCGCGCTCGGGAAGCTGGTGCACGAGGATGCGGAGCGTCGTGGGGACGACCTGCAGCCACGCCGGGACGGGACGCTCGCCGAGGCTCTCCTGGGCGATCTCGAACCAGTCCATCTTGGTGGACTTGGGCCGGACGTCGATGATGTCGTACTGCGAGACCCGGTAGCTCGGGACGGTCACCTTCTGGTCGTTGACCCGGAAGTGGCCGTGGTTCACGAGCTGACGTGCCTGACGACGCGTCTGCGCGAGACCCGCGCGGTACACGACGTTGTCCAGACGCGACTCCAGGAGCTGGAGGAGGTTCTCGCCGGTCTTGCCGCCGCGGCGGTGAGCCTCGGCGTAGTAGCGACGGAACTGCTTCTCCATCACGCCGTAGGTGAAGCGGGCCTTCTGCTTCTCCTGCAGCTGTGTGCGGTACTCGGACTCCTTGATCCGCGCGCGGCCGTGATGGCCGGGCGGGAAGGGCCGACGTTCGAATGCGGTGTCCCCACCGACGAGGTCCACGCCCAGACGGCGGGACTTACGGGTGACGGGGCCGGTGTAACGTGCCATGGTTCTCTACGTTCCTTCCGGCTCAGACTCGACGCCGCTTGGGCGGACGACAGCCGTTGTGGGGCTGGGGGGTGACATCGGAGATCGTGCCCACCTCGAGGCCGGCGGCCTGGAGTGAACGGATGGCGGTCTCCCGGCCCGAACCCGGGCCCTTGACAAAGACGTCGACCTTCTTCATGCCGTGCTCCTGCGCCTTGCGGGCCGCGTTCTCGGCGGCGAGCTGGGCGGCGAAGGGCGTCGACTTGCGCGAGCCCTTGAAGCCGACGTGGCCCGAGGACGCCCAGGCCAGAACGGCACCGGACGGATCGGTGATCGAGACGATCGTGTTGTTGAACGTGCTCTTAATGTGGGCCTGGCCGTGAGCGACGTTCTTCTTCTCCCTGCGACGGCCCGTCTTCTTGGGGCCCGCAGCGCGTGACTTGGGGGGCATTACTTCTTCTTTCCGGCGACGGTCTTCTTCGGACCCTTACGGGACCGGGCGTTGGTCTTGGTGCGCTGTCCGCGGACGGGCAGACCCCGGCGGTGGCGGATGCCCTGGTAGCTGCCGATCTCGATCTTCCGGCGGATGTCGCCCTGGATCTCACGGCGGAGGTCACCCTCGACCTTGTAGTTGCCTTCGATGTCGTCTCGAAGGACGGTCAGCTGCTCGTCGGTGAGGTCCTTGGTCCGCAGATCCGGGCTGATGCCGGTCCGCTCGAGGATCTCGACGGCCCGCGTGCGACCGATGCCGAAAATGTAGGTGAGCGCGATCTCCATACGCTTGTCGCGTGGGAGATCGACGCCGGCAAGACGTGCCATGTGGCGTTTCTCTTTCGTCGTGCGGTAGGTCTGCTCCCCGACCGTCCCCGCTGGCGCATGGTCATCTCACGATGAGCATCCGTCCGGGGCCCTGGCCTCCGCATCCAGGGGTGTGGTACCCGCCTCACCGACGATGCGGGAGGCGGCTGGTACGGGGAGTTGAGCGATTTACTTGTAGCGGTAGACGATCCGACCGCGGGTGAGGTCGTACGGCGACAGCTCGACGACCACGCGGTCCTCGGGCAGGATGCGGATGTAGTGCTGCCGCATCTTCCCACTGATGTGCGCCAGGACCTTGTGTCCGTTCTCGAGCTCGACGCGGAACATTGCGTTCGGCAACGGCTCGACAACCCGGCCCTCGACCTCGATGGCTCCGTCTTTCTTTGCCATGCTGGTAACGGTCCTCCACGATTCCCCGGATGTCATCTACCGGATTCTGGTGCACTGGTGGGCACACCGACGTATAAGCCTACGTCAGTGCGCGGTGCAGTGCCAATCGGAGGTCATCCGTAGCAGGCGCGTCCCGCCGGGACGCCGTCGAACCGTTCCTGCAGCCAGTTCATCGCCGCCGGCAGCTTCTCCACCGCGCCGAGGAGATGCTCGGGCGCCAGACCCGGCTCCCAGGTCAGCGGGGTCCCCTCACGGCAGTAGCGCGCAGCGGTGTCCTCCGCGTCCCAGAAGGGGACCAGCGGGTCGGTCCGGGAATGCCACATGAACACCGGCACGCGGGGCACGTCCGGCGACAGTCGCACGCTGTTCTCGGCGAACGCGCGCATCAGACCCTCCTCGGCGACCAGGTCTCCCCCCTGCAGGACCAGCGGCACGGAGCGGAACGCGCCGAAGAACAGCAGAGAGGCCGTGCACCGGCCCTTCATCTGCTCGAACAGCGCCCAGCCCTCGGGGGTGAGCCTGTCCTCCAGTCGGATGTCCTCCGGATACTCCCGGGCCATCCCCACGGCGGCCGCGAACGCCAGGCCGAAGGCCGGGTGCGGCCCGTTGCCGATCATCCGGGCCATCGTCGTCATGTCCGTCGGGATCCCGCCCTGCGCGACCCCCACGAGATTGACGTCCGGCGCGTAGTCGTCGTGCATGACCGAGACCCAGGCGCTGGCGATGCCGCCACCGGAGTACCCCAGCGCGCCGAACCGGCTGTCCCGGGCGTCGAAGCGGGGGTCGTCACGCACCGCCCGCATCCCGTCCAGCACGATCCGTGCGGACAGCTGACCGCCGGGGTAGGCCACCTTGGGGCCGAGATGATCGGGGATGATCACCGTCCACCCCTGATCCAGCCGGACGCGGAGGAACGCCATCGCGTTGTCCTGCGCGGTCTCCAGGGTCGGGTTGACCAGGGTCTCCGTGGGGGCGCACCGCTGGCCGAGGGCGTTCAGGTAGTGCTGGTAGCTCAGGACCGGCCCGTTCGGGCGGGCGTGGGGCGGACGGACCACCGTCGCCGTCGCGAGGATCGGACGATCGCGCGTGTCGGTCGACCGGTACGCGATCTCCGTCACCTCGTACCCGGCGAACGCCGGCATGCTCACGACGCGGGTGTTGATCACCTGACCGAGAGCCGCTCCGGCGAGCACCGCGGGATCGGCGTGGTAGAACGGCGCCGGCTGCGGGTCCTCCATGAGGGATCCCGTTCCGCCCTCCATGACCGACTGTGCCCCCGCCGAGGGGGATGGTCCCGTGAGCTGGGCCAGGATCACGAGCGCCGCGAGGGCGGCAGCGATCGCCGCACGCGACGAGGTGGTGGTTCGGCGCACGTGTGGGTGAACGGGCATGCCCTGACCTTTCGGGCCGGTGGTCGACAGTGCGAACACCTTAACCCGAGCCAAGAAGATACCGGCACGGCTCCCCCGGGCGCCGCCCGGTCCGCGCCGGATTCAGTCGCGGGGGCGTGGGGTGAGCACGCGGGGGCCGTCGGCGGTGACCGCGACCGTGTGCTCCCAGTGCGACGACGGCGAGCCGTCGACCGTGACGACGGTCCAGTCGTCCGCCAGGGTCCGGGTGTCGGTCTCCCCACCGAGAACCAACATCGGCTCGACGGCCAGAACCGACCCCTCCTGCAGCTTCGGCCCCTTGCCCGGCTTGCCCTCGTTGGCGAGGAAGGGCCACTCGTGCATCTCACGCCCGATCCCGTGCCCACCGAACCCGTCGACGATGCCGAGGGAGACGCCGTGACGCTGTTCCGCGCGGCGGGTGGCGACCTCGAGGGCGTGGGAGACGTCGGTCAGCCGGTTTCCCGGCGACATCGCCAGGATGCCCTCCTCGAGGACCTCGCGGGTCGCCTGGTTGAGAAGGGCGACATCGGGGTCCAGCTCGCCGACGCCGAAGGTCCAGGCGGAATCCCCGTGCCACCCGTCCAGGATCGCGCCGCAGTCGACCGAGACCAGGTCGCCCTCACGGAGCACGGTGGCCGATCCCGGGATTCCGTGCACGACCACCTCGTTGACCGAGGAACAGATCGAGCCGGGGAAACCCTCGTACCCCTTGAACGAGGGCACCGCACCGGCGTCCCGGATCAGCTGGTCGACGAGCTCGTCGAGATCCGCTGTGGTCGCGCCGGGTACCGCGGCGTCGCGGGCCGCCACGAGCGCGCGACCGACGATCCGGCCGGCCGCCTCCATCGCGTCCAGCTCACCGGGGGTACGCGCGGTGACGACGCTGGTGCGCGACCGGCCGAACACGTCGGATCAGCGATCCAGCGCGGCCAGGGCGCGCGCGTTGATCTCGTCCACCTCGCCCACCGCGTCGACGGTGGTGACCTCCGAGCCGTAGTACTCGAGGAGGGGCGCGGTCTCGGAGCGGTACACCGACATGCGGGTGCGGATCACGTCCTCGGTGTCGTCCTCCCGGCCTCGGGCCAGCATCCGCGCGACCACGGTGTCCTCGTCGACCTTGAACTCGATCACGGCGTCGAGCTCTTGGCCCGCCACGGCGAGCATCTCCTTGAGCGCGTCCGCCTGCTCCACGCTGCGGGGGTACCCGTCGAGCAGGAAGCCCTCCGTGGCGTCGGGCTCGGCGATGCGGGCCTCGACCATCCGGTTGGTGACGTCCGCGGGAACGAGGTTCCCGGCATCGATGTAGGACTTGGCCTCCACGCCGAGGTCCGTCCCCTGCGAGATGTTGGCCCGGAAGAGATCACCCGTGGAGATGTGCGGCACGCCGAGCTTCTCGGAGAGCAGGGCCGCCTGGGTTCCCTTGCCGGCACCGGGAGGGCCGAGGAGGACGAGACGCATGGTGAGGACCAGCCTTTCTACAGTGTGAATTGCTCGGGGTCGCGAACGCCTACTTGAGGAAGCCCTCGTAGTTGCGCTGCATGAGCTGCGCCTCGATCTGCTTCACGGTGTCGAGACCCACGGACACCATGATGAGCACAGCGGTGCCACCGAACGGCATGTTCTGCATGTCACCACCCCCGCTACCCATGTCGAGGAAGATGTTGGGCAACACGGCGATCAACCCGAGATACAGCGACCCGAACAGCAGGATCCGGTTGAGTACGTAGCCGAGGTACTCGGCCGTCGGGCGCCCCGGGCGGATGCCCGGGATGAACCCGCCGTACTTCTTCATGTTCTCGGCCTGCTCCATCGGATCGAACTGGATGGCCACGTAGAAGTACGCGAAGAAGATGATCAGCGCGAAGTACAGCAGGATGTAACCCCAGCTGGAGGGGTTCTGCAGGTACTGCATGACGTAGCGCTGCCAGAAACCGTCCGCGGCCGGCTCGGGACCCTGGATCAGCTGGGTGATGAGGATCGGCACGTACATCATCGAGGACGCGAAGATCACCGGGATGACGCCGGCCTGGTTGACCTTGAGCGGCAGGTAGGTGGAGGTCCCGCCGTACTGACGACGGCCCACCATGCGCTTGGCGTACTGGACCGGGATACGACGCTGGCCCTGTTCGACGAAGACGACCGCGACCACGATCAGGACGACGGCGAACATGACCGCCGCGAACTTCAACGTCGAGGAGTTCTGGTAGATGTTGACGCCCTCGGCGGGGATCCTCGAGGCGATGCCGGCGAAGATCAGCAGCGACATGCCGTTGCCGACCCCGCGGTCGGTGATGAGCTCACCGAACCACATGACGAGGGCGGCGCCGGCGGTCATCACGATGACGATGGTGACGAGCGTCAGGATGTCGTTGTCCATGAGGACGGACTCCCCGTTGCCCAGCAGCTGACCCCGGTCGGCGAGCGCCACGATGCCCGCGGACTGCAGAAGAGCGAGCGCGATGGTGAGATACCGCGTGTACTGCGTCATCTTGGCCTGGCCGGACTGCCCCTCCTTCTTGAGCTGCTCGAAGTAGGGGATCACCACGGTGAGCAGCTGCACGATGATGCTCGCCGTGATGTACGGCATGATGCCGATCGCGAACACGGACAGCTGCAGGAGCGCCCCGCCGGAGAACAGGTTGACCAGGGAGTACAACTGCGCGTTGTCTCCGGTCAGGGCGGTGTCGAGCAGGCCCCGGAGCTTGGGGTAGTCGACACCGGGCGACGGGATCTGCGCGCCGATGCGGTAGAGGATGATGATCCCGAGGGTGAAGAGGATCTTCTTCCTCAGGTCCCGGTCCTTGATCGCGGACGCGAGTGCGGAGAGCACATGTCCTCCTGGTCATGGACGGCCCGTAGCCGCCGCCTTCGTCGAATGCCGATGCGTCAGGGAGGTCAGACCGGCGGCAGTGAGCCGGGCCCCGAACGCACAACAAGAAAAACTGTATCAAGATGAGCGCAGGGGCCGGATCCGAGACTCTCGGACCCGACCCCTGCACCCGTCAACCGGTCCCCTCGCGGGAACCGTCCGGGACTCAGGCCCCGGCCTCCGACACGCTTCCGCCGGCGGCCTCGATCTTGGACTTCGCCGACGCGGACACCTTGTCGGCGGCCACGGTCACGGCCACGGAGATGTCCCCGTCGCCCAGGACCTTGACCGGCTGGTTCTTGCGGACGGCACCCGCGGCGACGAGCTCGGCCACGCCGACCTGTCCACCGGAGGGGAACAACCGCTGGATGTCGGACACGTTGACGACCTGGAAGACGACCTTGTTGCGGTTCTTGAAGCCCTTGAGCTTCGGGAGACGCATGTGGATCGGCATCTGGCCACCCTCGAACGCCGCGGGGACGTTCTTGCGTGCCTTGGTGCCCTTGGTACCGCGGCCGGCGGTCTTGCCGCCCTTACCGCCCTCACCACGACCCACGCGGGTCTTGTCGGTGTGGGCGCCGGGTGCCGGGCGCAGGTGGTGCAACTTGATGGTCATTCTCACTCCGTCTCTTCGACCACGACGAGGTGGTTCACGACGTTGATGAGACCCCGTGTCTGGGCGTTGTCCTCACGGACGACCGTCTTCCGGATGCCCTTGAGTCCCAACGTCCGCAGGGAGTCCTTCTGGTTCTGCTTGGTCCCGACCGTGCCGCGGACCTGGGTGATCTTGAGGTTAGCCATGATCTACGCCCCCTGTCCGGCACGTGCGCGGAGCATGCCCGCGGGAGCGACGTCCTCGATGGGCAGGCCGCGGCGGGCCGCGACCTCCTCGGGGCGGTGCAGACCCTTGAGGGCGGCCACCGTCGCGTGCACGACGTTGATGGCGTTGTCCGACCCCAGCGACTTGCACAGGATGTCGTGCACGCCGGCGCACTCGAGGACGGCGCGCGCCGCGCCACCCGCGATCACACCGGTACCCGGCGAGGCCGGACGGAGCATGACGACGCCCGCGGCGGCCTCACCCTGGATCGGGTGCGGGATGGTGGAGCCGATGAGCGGGACGCGGAAGAAGTTCTTCCGTGCCTCCTCCGACCCCTTCTGGATCGCCGCCGGCACCTCCTTGGCCTTGCCGTAGCCGACGCCGACCATGCCGTTGCCGTCGCCCAGGATCACGAGGGCGGTGAAGCTGAACCGCCGACCGCCCTTGACGACCTTGGACACGCGGTTGATGGTGACGACGCGCTCGATGAACTGTGACTTCTCGTCGTCGCGGCCACCGCGACGATCGTTCCCGCCACGGCCACGGCCCCCGCCGCCGCCGCTGCGGCCGCCCTGGGCGTTGTCGTTGGTGGTGATGGTCTTGTTGTCCGCGGCGGGCCCGGTGCCGCCGTCACGACGCTGACGTCCCGGCATCAGACGGTCCTTCCGTTAAAGGTCAGTGCAGTGGTGTTGGTCATCAGAACTCCAGCCCACCCTCGCGGGCGGCCTCGGCCAGCGACGCGATCCGGCCGTGGTACTTGTTGCCACCACGGTCGAACACGACGGCGTCGATGCCGGCGGCCTTGGCGCGCTCGGCCAGGAGCTGGCCGACCTTGGCGCTGCGGTCCTTCTTGTCGCCCTCGAGGGTGCGCACATCGGCCTCGATCGTCGACGCCGCGGCCAGCGTGTGGCCCGCCGAGTCGTCGATGATCTGGGCGTGGATGTGGCGCGAGGACCGGTTGACGACCAGCCGCGGACGCTCGGGGGTGCCGGCGACCTTCTTGCGGAGGCGGAAATGGCGCCGGGCGCGACCGACGCGACGTGCCGTCGAGACATCGGTACCCAGCGGGGAACGCTTCTTCGTGTTGCTCATGGTCACTTACCCGTCTTTCCGACCTTGCGACGGACCTGCTCGCCCTCGTAACGGATGCCCTTGCCCTTGTACGGGTCGTGCTTCCGCAGACGCTTGATGTTGGCGGCGATCTGGCCCACCTGCTGCTTGTCGATCCCGGAGATCGAGAACTTCGTGGCCCCCTCGACGGCGAAGGTGATGCCGTCGGGTGCCGCGATCGGCACGGGGTGCGAGTAGCCGAGGGCGAACTCGAGGTCCTGGCCCTTGGCCACGACGCGGTAACCCACGCCGAAGATCTCCATCTTCTGCACGTAACCCTCGGTGACACCCACGACCATGTTGTTGACCAGGGAGCGGGAGAGACCGTGCAGGGAGCGGTTGTCGCGGTGGTCGTCGGGACGGTTCACCGTGAGGGTGCCCTCCTCGACCGACACCGTGATCGGTGCGGGCAGGTCCTGGGTGAGCTCACCCTTGGGGCCCTTGACGGTGACCGTCTGGCCGTCGACCTTGATGTCGACTCCGGACGGAATGGTGATCGGAGCCTTGCCGATACGTGACATATCTCGCCCCTTACCAGACGTAGGCGAGGACTTCCCCGCCCACCTTCTTGTTGTTCGCCTGACGGTCCGTGAGCAGACCCTGGGAGGTCGAGATGATCGCGATACCGAGGCCGCCGAGGACCTTGGGCAGGCCGGTGGACTTGGCGTACACGCGAAGACCCGGCTTGGAGACTCGCTTGATGCCCTGGAGGCTGCGCTGGCGCGACGGGCCGTACTTGAGGTCGATGGTGAGCTTCTTGCCCACCTCGGCGTCCTCGACGGAGTAGTCGCTGATGTAACCCTCTTGCTTGAGGATCGCCGCGATGTTGCCCTTGAGCTTGGAATGCGGCATGGAGACGGTGTCGTGGAACGCCGAGTTGGCGTTACGCACACGCGTCAGCATGTCCGCGATGGGGTCGGTCATCGACATGGATCTACCATGTTCCTTTCTCGTCACGGTTCCCATGCAGCACGGTCCGTCGACGGCCTGTGGGCCGGCCGCGTCCGTCGTGGGCCTATCACGAAGAGTTCGAATGTTCGGTTGTGTGGGTGCCGCCGATCGTCGCCGATCCGGAACGGAACCCGCCGTGTGTGACGCTCTTCTCGTCAGCCACGACCCGACGGCTGGGCCGTCTGCCCGTCGCCGGGGACCCGCGGATGCGGTGCCCCGACGCGGACGGCCGGTCCGGCGCGAGGAGGGGGTCAGTCCTCCTTGAAGGGGAAGCCGAGGTGCTTGAGCAGCGCCCGACCCTCTTCGTCGTTCGTCGCGGTGGTGACCACCGTGATGTCCATGCCCCGGGGGCGGTCGACCTTGTCCACGTCGATCTCGTAGAACATGGTCTGCTCGTTGAGGCCGAAGGTGTAGTTCCCGTGACCGTCGAACTGCTTGCCCGACAGGCCGCGGAAGTCGCGGATACGCGGGAGGGCGATCGTCGTCAGGCGATCGAGGAACTCCCACATGCGGTCACCGCGAAGCGTCACGCGGGCGCCGATCGGCATGCCCTCGCGGAGCTTGAACTGCGCGATGGACTTGCGGGCCCGACGGACCTGCGGCTTCTGACCGGTGATGAGCGTGAGGTCGTTGATGGCGCCGTTGATCAGCTTGGCGTCCCGGGCGGCGTCGCCGACACCCATGTTGACGACGACCTTGACGACGCCGGGGATCTGCATGACGTTCGCGTACTCGAACGTCTCGTTGAGCGCCGGCTTGATCTCGGAGCTGTACCGGGCCTTGAGGCGCGGGGTGTACGCGGTGGGAAGTGCGGTGTCGGTCATGGTCACAGGTCCTTCCCGGTCTTGCGCGAGACCCGGACGCGCTTACCGTTCTCGTCGGTGCGGATTCCGACGCGCGACGGGGTGCCGTCGGCGTCCACGACCATCACGTTGGACACGTGGATCGGGGCCTCCTGCGTGACGATGCCACCGGAGGAGGCACCACGCTCGGCAGCCGAGTTGGCGGTGTGCTTCTTGATGCGGTTCACGCCCTCGACGAGGACCTTCTCCTGCGCCGGGTAGGCCTGGATGACCTTGCCCTTGGCGCCCTTGTCCTTGCCGGCGATGACGAGGACCGTGTCGCCCTTGTGGACCTTCATGTCAGAGCACCTCCGGAGCCAGCGAGACGATGCGCATGAACCTCTTGTCGCGCAGTTCACGACCGACGGGCCCGAAGATGCGGGTCCCACGCGGGTCGTTGTCGTTCTTGATGATGACGGCGGCGTTCTCGTCGAACTTGATGTACGACCCGTCCGGGCGACGGCGCTCCTTGGCGGTGCGCACGATGACGGCCTTGACGACCTCACCCTTCTTGACGTTGCCACCGGGGATGGCGTCCTTGACGGTGGCGACGATGATGTCGCCCACGCCTGCATAGCGACGCTTGGATCCACCGAGAACGCGGATGCAGAGAATCTCCTTGGCACCCGTGTTGTCGGCGATCTTGAGTCGCGACTCCTGCTGGATCATGGTTCTCCTGACCAGGCTTGTTCAGATGTGTGCCGGATTCCGACCCGACACACGCGGTCATGTCGCCCCGACCGGATCTCTCGACTCGGCCACCACGGGCAACTGTTCCAGTGTAGGGCTCGCGGCGGCCGAGCCCCAAATCACCGTCAGTTCCCCGCCGAACCCGAGGAGCCGACCGAACCCGAGGATCCTGCCGAGGCCTGCGACCCCGCGGACCCCGACGAGCCCAGTGAACCCGGGTCCACTCCCCCGGCCGCCGCGCGCATGGTCGGGACCGCCGGGGACAGGCCGGAGAGGATGTGATCCATCCCCGGCAGCATCTGGGTGACGAACACCGGCCAGTTGTGGATCCCGGTCGGCATGTAGTTCATCCGTAGATCGACCCCCGGGACACCCGCGAGCTCGGACTCGAGCCTCCTGGTGCTCTCGTAGGAGCCCTTCTCCAGAATGTGGCCGTCCACCAGGATCATCTCGTTGCTGCCGAAATGCCCCAGCTCGGCCGAGCCCACCCGGCCCGTGGCGGCGCTGAGGTACACGGTCTTGCCCGCGAGCCCGGAGGGGTCGGACACCGTGTCGTGGTCACGCCACGTCTGGGAGCCCCGCGGGCCCCACATGTTGGTGGCGTCACCGTTCCGCGCGGCCACGGTCAACCGTGCGTACTGGTACCCGAGCTCGTCCATCGTCGAGTAGGCCCCGCTGATCCCGGCGACGGCGTCGAACATCCCGGGATTCGTGTTGGCCAGATGGACGGCGGCGGAGGCACCCATCGACAACCCCATCACGCCCCAGCTGCCGTTGTGCGCCAGGGGTGCGGCCGTGCCGGGGAGACCGGCTTCCAGCAGCGGGGGCAACTCGTCGATGAGGAAGGTCTCCCACTGGTTCGGCCCCAGGACCGGGTCGTCGGCCTGCCAGTCGGACCACATCGAGGCCGGCGCCCCCGTCGGGGCGATCACGTTGACCGCGCGGTCGCGGAGTGCCGGGTCACCCCAGCCCATGCCGGTGCTCCAGCCCGACGGCGATTCGCTCCCCACGCCGTCGAGGAAGTACACGTTCGGCGCGTCCACGCCGTCCGGCGCACGGTACACCTCGACCCGGACGGTGCGCTGCATCGACGCCGACGTGACCGTCCAGACCTCCGCGCGACGGTCTACGGGATTGATCGATCCCGGGAACAGCGGCGCGACCGACCGGACCGTCGACTGGGTGATGGAGCCGTCCCGGGTGGGGACGGGGCCCGAGGGATGGGAGCTGCCCGGCCTGGGGAAGTTGCTGGACCCGGCCGCCGCGACCGATCCGAGAACGGAGGTCAGCGGGATCGGCGCGCCGAGCTGGGTGAGGGCCGCGACGCTCAGCGAGGGGACTCCGAACAGGCTGCCCGGCGCGACGCTCGGAACAAGGGATCCGGGATCCAGGCTCTGCGCCCCGGCCGTCCCGGCCCCTGCTCCGGACGCGGTCATCAGAGCCACCGCGACCACGGCGGCCCCCCTGAGAACCGCGGAGGGACGTCGACGTATCGCTCGCCCGGTCCCCTCGACGTCGTACCCCTCGATGCCGTGCCGCTTGTCGTCCGGCCTACTCGTCATTTCCGATCCCGTCCTCATGCGCGACGCGGCCCGCGGGATCTTCACGTCCCGGGCCGCAGGGTGAACTCCGGCTCGGTGGCCGATGACACAATACTCACTTGTCGTATCGGGACGAGGATAGTGTTACATCTCCATACGCCGCCGGCCCGGCCCCGATCTCTCGGGGCCGGGCCGGCGGATGTCGGTGGAGCGGATCCTACTTGGCGCGCTCCAGGACCTCGACGAGGCGGTACCGCTTGGTGGCGGACAGCGGGCGGGTCTCCATGATCCGCACGCGGTCGCCGACTCCGGCGTCGTTGGTCTCGTCGTGTGCCTTCACTCGCTCGGTACGGCGCATGATCTTGCCGTACAGCGCATGCTTCACGCGGTCCTCGAGCTCGACGACGATGGTCTTCTCCATCTTGTCGGACACGACGTACCCGATCCGCACCTTGCGGCTGTTGCGCTCGATGTTCTCGCTGGCCTCAGTCACGGCTGCTTCCTTGTCACTCACTTGGCATCACCCGGCGCCGCCGACAGCCCGAGCTCGCGCTCGCGGATGACGGTGTAGATGCGTGCGATGTCGTGACGGACGACCCGCAGGCGACGGTTGTTGGTCAGCTGACCCGTGGCCATCTGGAAGCGCAGGTTGAACAGCTCCTCCTTGGCTTCACGGAGACGCGCGGTGAGCGCATCGGCGTCGAGTTCGCGCAACTCGGGGGCGGTGGTTCCACTAGCCATCAGAACTGCTCCTCCCGGGTCACGATACGGGTCTTGCACGGGAGCTTGTGCTGCGCGCGGCGCAGTGCCTCGCGTGCGGTCTCCTCGTTCGGGTACGACATCTCGAACAGGATGCGACCCGGCTTGACGTTGGCCACCCACCACTCGACGGATCCCTTACCGGAACCCATGCGGACCTCGGCGGGCTTCTTGGTCAGCGGACGATCGGGGTAGATGTTGATCCACACCTTGCCGCCACGCTTGATGTGGCGGTTGATCGCGATACGCGCGGACTCGATCTGACGGTTGGTGACGTACGCGGGCTCGAGGGCCTGGATGCCGTACTCACCGAACGTCACCTTGGTGCCGCCCTTGGCCCCGCCACTGCGGCCGGGGTGGTGCTGCTTGCGGTGCTTGACGCGCTTGGGGATGAGCACTTCTCACGCCTCCCTGGTCTGATTCTGCGGAGCCTGGGCGGGTGCCTCGGCAGCCGAACCGGAACCGGCGCGGCCGGTCTCGGTGCTGGTGGCCGTGGTCCCCTGGGCGCCGGAACGACGCGGCCGGCCCGCGCCACGCTCGCGGCGGGGTCCCCGGTCGGCTCCGCCGCGGTTGCTGGACTGGGCGTACTGGTCGGACTCGCGACGTCCACCGACGACGTCACCCTTGTAGATCCACACCTTGACGCCGATGCGACCGAAGGTGGTCTTGGCCTCGTAGGTGCCGTAGTCGATCTCGGCACGCAGGGTGTGGAGCGGGACGCGACCCTCGTGGTAGCGCTCCGAGCGCGACATCTCGGCACCGCCGAGACGGCCCGAACAGACCACCTTGATGCCCTTGACCTGCGGCTGACGCATGGCGGACTGGATGCCCTTGCGCATCGCGCGACGGAACGCCACGCGGTTGGACAGCTGCTCCGCGATCCCCTGCGCCACGAGCTGGGCGTCGGCCTCGGTGTTCTTGATCTCGAGGATGTTGAGGTGGACCTGCTTCGCGGTGAGCTTCTCGAGCTCGCCACGGAGGCGGTCGGCCTCGGCACCCCGGCGACCGATCACGATGCCCGGGCGGGCGGTGTGGATGTCCACGTTGACCCGGTCACGGGTGCGGGAGATGTCCACGCCCGAAATGCCGGCCCGCTCCATGCCCTTGGACAGGAGCTGACGGATCTTGATGTCCTCGGCGACGTAGTCCGCGTACTGCTTGTCGGCGTACCACTTGGACGTCCAGTCCGAGGTGATGCCGAGACGGAAGCCGTGCGGCTGGATCTTCTGTCCCATTTAGCGGGCACCTCCCTGGTTACGACGACCCCGACCGGCGGAACCGGCCTTCTCGGGCACGCTGGTCACCTCGACGGTGATGTGGCTCGTGCGCTTGCGCACGCGGAACGCACGACCCTGGGCACGCGGACGGAACCGCTTCAGGGTCGGGCCCTCGTCGGCGAACGCGGCCGACACGACGAGGGTCCGGGGATCCAGGTCGAGGTTGTTCTCGGCGTTCGCCATGGCGGACGCGAGGACCTTGCCGACCGGCTCGCTGGCGGACTGCGGGGCGAACCGCAGGATGTCCAGCGCGTCGGAGGCGTCCTTGCCCCGGATCAGGTCGATCACGCGACGCGCCTTCATGGGCGTGACGCGGACGAACTTGGCGGTGGCCCGGGCGGTGAGCTGCTGCTCGTCCTGCGCCGTGCCTTCGGCGGTCTTGCTGGTATCAGTGCTCATCGACGCTTACTCTTCCGATCGTCCTTGATGTGCCCCTTGAACGTGCGCGTCGGCGCGAACTCGCCGAGCTTGTGACCCACCATGGAATCGGACACGAACACGGGCACATGCTTGCGGCCATCATGGACGGCGAACGTGTGGCCGATGAAATCGGGCAGGATCGTCGAGCGACGCGACCAGGTCTTGATGACCTGATGGGTACCCTTGTCGTTCTGCGCGTCCACCTTCGCGAGGAGGTGTTCGTCGACGAACGGACCCTTCTTGAGACTACGAGGCATCCTAGTTTCCCTCCTTAGCGCTTCTTACCGGTGCGACGGCGGCGGACAATCATCTTGTCGCTCGCCTTGTTGGGCTTGCGGGTCCGGCCCTCGGGCTGGCCCCACGGGCTGACGGGGTGACGACCACCGGAAGTCTTGCCCTCGCCACCACCGTGCGGGTGGTCGACGGGGTTCATGACGACACCGCGGACGGTCGGGCGGACGCCCTTCCACCGCATGCGGCCGGCCTTACCCCAGTTGATGTTCCCCTGCTCGGCGTTGCCCACCTCGCCGATCGTCGCGCGACAGCGGACGTCGACCCGGCGGATCTCACCGGACGGCATACGGAGGGAGGCGTACGCGCCCTCCTTGCCGAGCAGCTGGATCCCGGCACCCGCGGCGCGGGCCATCTTGGCGCCGCCGCCGGGGCGGAGCTCCACGGCGTGCACGACGGTACCGGCGGGGATGTTGCGCAGCGGCAGGTTGTTGCCGACCTTGATGTCGGAACCGACACCCGACTCGACCTTCATTCCCTGCTTGAGGTTGCGCGGGGCGAGGATGTACCGCTTCTCGCCGTCCGCGTAGTGCAGGAGGGCGATGTTAGCGGTGCGGTTGGGGTCGTACTCGATGTGTGCGACGGTGGCGTCGACGCCGTCCTTGTCGTTGCGACGGAAGTCGATGAGGCGGTATTGGCGCTTGTGTCCACCGCCCTTGTGGCGGGTGGTGATGCGACCGTGACCGTTACGGCCACCGGTCTTGTGTAGGGGGCGAAGCAGCGACTTCTCGGGCGTCGAGCGCGTGATCTCGGCGAAGTCCGAGACGCTCGAGCCGCGACGGCCGGGCGTCGTGGGCTTGTACTTGCGGATAGCCATGAGGTTCTCTCGTCCTTAACTCTTCCCGCCGTCAGGCGGTCAGACCCGGGATCTCGATGGGCTTGCTGTCGGCCGCGAGGGTCACGATGGCGCGCTTGGTGCTCTTGCGCTGTCCGAACCCGGTGCGGGTGCGCTTGCGCTTGCCCTGACGGTTGGCGGTGTTGACGGACTCAACGGCGACGCCGAAGATCTCCTGGAGGGCGATCTTGATCTGCGTCTTGTTGGCGTCCGGGGCGACCAGGAACGTGTACACGCCCTGCTCGAGCAGGCCGTAGGCCTTCTCGGAGACGACCGGGGCGATGATCACGTCCCGGGGATCGGCGACGGTGCTCACTTGTCGGCCTCCTTCGCGGCGGTGTTCTCCGTGCCTGCGGCACGCTTGCTGGCCTGCGAGACGAACGCGTCCAGAGCCTCGACCGTGAACACGACGTCGTCTGCATGCAGCACGTCGTAGGTGTTCAGCTGATCCGGGGCGATGGGATGGACGTTGTCCAGGTTGCCCACCGAACGCCACGCCGCGATGTCCTCGCGGCCCACCACGAGCAGGAACTTCTTGCGGTCCGACAGGCTCGCGAGGAAGTCCCGCACGCCCGCCGTCGACGGGGTCTGGCCCTCGACGACCTCGGTGACCACGTGGATCCGCTCGTTCGCGGCCCGGTCCGACAGGGCACCGCGGAGGGCGGCGGCCTTCATCTTCTTGGGCGTGCGCTGCGAGTAGTCACGCGGCTTGGGGCCGTGGACCGTGCCACCGCCGGTGTAGGCCGGGGCGCGGGTCGAGCCCTGGCGTGCGCGGCCGGTGCCCTTCTGGCGGAACGGCTTGCGCCCACCGCCACGGACCTCGCCGCGCGTCTTGGTCGAGTGGGTGCCCTGCCGCGCCGCGGCGAGCTGCGCCACGACGACCTGGTGCATCAGGGACAGGTTGGGCTCGACGCCGAAGATCGCGGCGGGGAGCTCGACCGACCCGTCGGCCGAACCGGCCGGGGTACGGACGTCCAGCTTGAGATTCACGGTGTTCTCCGTCGTGGTCATGCGCGCGCACCGCCCTTCACTGCGGATCGGACCATCACGAGGCCGCCGTTGCGACCCGGGATGGCGCCCTTGATCAGGAGGACGCCGGCCTCGGCATCGACCTTGTGGACCTTGAGGTTCATGGTGGTCACGCGCTCGTTGCCCATGCGTCCGGCCATCTTCTTGCCCCGGAACACCCGGCCCGGGGTCGACGCGCCGCCGATGGAACCGGGCCGACGGTGCACGGCCTGGGTACCGTGCGAGGCACCCTGGCCGGCGAAGCCGTGACGCTTCATCGTCCCGGCGAAGCCCTTGCCCTTGGAGGTGCCGGTGACGTCGACGAAGGCACCGTCGGCGAACACGTCCGCGCCGAGCTCCTGGCCCAGCTCGAAGCCGGCCGCCTGCTCCGCGTTGTCGAGTCGGATCTCCGCGACGTGGCGACGCGGGGTCACACCCGCCTTGGCGAACTGGCCCGACACGGGCTTGGTGACCTTACGGGGGTCGATCGCGCCGAAGGCGATCTGGACGGCGTTGTAGCCGTCGGTCTGCTCTGTACGGATCCCGGTGACGACACACGGCCCGGCCTTGATGACGGTAACCGGGACGACCCGGTTGTTCTCGTCGAAGACCTGGGTCATGCCGAGCTTCGCGCCCAGGATTCCCTTGATCTCGGTTGTACTCATCTGTTCACTGTCTCCGCTGCACGTTGCTTGCTGACCGCTGCTCGGTCGGAGGTCACTGGATGTTGACGTCGACGCTGGCAGGCAGGTCGATGCGCATGAGCGCGTCCACGGTCTTGGGCGTGGGGTCGAGGATGTCGATCAACCGCTTGTGGGTGCGCATCTCGAAGTGCTCGCGCGAGTCCTTGTACTTGTGCGGCGAGCGGATGACGCAGTACACGTTCTTCTCGGTCGGCAACGGCACCGGGCCGACGACACGAGCTCCCGTGCGGGTGACCGTCTCGACGATCTTGCGCGCCGAGGCGTCGATGGCCTCGTGGTCGTAGGCCTTGAGCCGGATGCGGATCTTTTGTCCCGCCACTTCGTCCTCTTTCTCCCTCCGCCCGTGAAGGCGGCTGTCGTGAGCGCCCTCGCTGCGCGGGGGACACCTGGTGTGTTCGCTTGTCGTACATGACACCGTCAGACCGTCTACCGCCCGGTCTCGTGCATCGGTGCTCCGTCGTGGAGGAACGCCGTCGTGAGCACGCGAACGTGACACGATGATGAGCCCTCCAGAGGATGGAGAGCCGCACTCCCGCGAGGCGAGGGTGACGGCGGAACCGATCCGCTGCCGCTGTTGACGTGTCACGACGCGTCCACGCGGTCGGGCGTGTCGCCCTCCCACTTTTCCGGCGGGTGATCGCTCACCCGCCCCTGTCGTGCTCGCCCGACCAACCCGGTTCCCCCGCGGGCCGAGGGCCACACGAGATCGCCGCCTTGTCCGGGCAACTCGACCAGTATGCCGCACGGACCCCGCGGGATCAAAATCGCCGTGGACGACCGCTCGGAGATGGCGTGCGCGGGGCGCCTCGCCTTAGGTACCGTCGAATCATCAGCGCCCTCTCGGCGCCTCATCCCCCAGGAGTGCAGAACGTGAACAGCCGACGCGAACCGCGCGACCCCGCCGCCTACAAGCGGGATCGGCGTCAAGCCGTCCTGCGGCATCACCCGGACAAGGGCGGAGACCCCGACGCGATGCTACGTGCTCTCGAGGAGGTCGACCGCCGGCACGGCGTCGTCGGTGGGAGCCGTCCGGATCACGCGGCGACGGCCGAGCAGGTCGCCGCCGTGGCGGTGACCGCCCTGGCCGGGATGGCCGCGGTCGGGCTCTCGATGGCCATGAGCGTCATGGGTCGCCGCCGGTAGCCCTTCCCGGTGACGGGCACCCGCCCCGGAACCTGGCGGATCGAGACCCGGGACGACGACGAAGGGGCGCCCCACCTCGCGGTGGGGCGCCCCTTCCTCATACGGTCCGGACGTCGCGTCCGACCCGACGGGTCAGTCGATCACTTGATGATCTTCGTGACCTGACCGGCGCCGACGGTGCGGCCACCCTCACGGATCGCGAAGCGCAGGCCCTCGTCCATGGCGACCGGCTGGATGAGCTCGACGCTCATCTCGGTGTTGTCGCCCGGCATGACCATCTCGGTGCCCTCGGGGAGGGTCACGACGCCGGTCACGTCCGTGGTGCGGAAGTAGAACTGCGGCCGGTAGTTGTTGAAGAACGGCGTGTGACGGCCGCCCTCGTCCTTGGACAGGATGTACGCCTGGCCCTCGAAATTCGTGTGCGGGGTGTAGGCGCCCGGCTTGATGACGACCTGGCCGCGCTCGACCTCCTCGCGCTTGAGGCCACGGACGAGCAGACCGACGTTGTCGCCGGCCTCGCCGTAGTCGAGGAGCTTACGGAACATCTCGATGCCCGTGATGGTGGTCTTGGTGGCCTTGTCCTTGATGCCGATGAGCTCGACATCCTCGTTGACGTTGATCTGGCCACGCTCGATACGACCGGTGACGACGGTGCCACGACCGGTGATCGTGAAGACGTCCTCGACGGGCATGAGGAACGGCTTGTCCGTCTCACGCTCGGGATCCGGGACGGAGTCGTCGCAGGCCTGCATGAGGTCACGGATGGCCTGGACCCACTTCTCGTCACCCTCGAGCGCCTTGAGGGCCGAGATGTGGACGACGGGGGCGTCCTCGTCGAACTCCTGCGAGGCGAGGAGCTCACGCACCTCCATCTCGACGAGCTCGAGGATCTCCTCGTCGTCGACCATGTCGCACTTGTTGAGGGCGACGAGGATGTAGGGAACGCCGACCTGGCGGGCGAGCAGCACGTGCTCACGCGTCTGCGGCATCGGGCCGTCGGTGGCCGCCACGACCAGGATCGCGCCGTCCATCTGGGCGGCACCGGTGATCATGTTCTTGATGTAGTCCGCGTGGCCCGGGGCGTCGACGTGCGCGTAGTGGCGCTTCTCGGTCTGGTACTCGACGTGGGAGATGTTGATCGTGATACCACGAGCCTTCTCCTCCGGCGCCTTGTCGATCTCGTCGAACGCGAACGCGTCGTTGAGATCCGGGTAGGTGTCCGCCAGGACCTTGGTGATGGCCGCGGTGGTGGTGGTCTTGCCATGGTCGACGTGACCGATGGTGCCGATGTTAACGTGCGGTTTGGTCCGCTCGAACTTCGCCTTCGCCACTGTGTGTCCTCCTGGACTGGTCTGTCCCCACCTCGAGGTGGGCACTGCATTGTGTGGGATCTGATCTTACTCATCGTGCCGCTATGGGCACGAACCGGCGGCCACCCGGAGGTTCGACCGTGCGCCGCCGGCATCGGCCCCGCCCTGCCTCTCGGCCGGGCGGGACCAGTACCGGTTACTCGCCGGTCGCCTTGGCGATGATCTCCTTGGACACACTCGCCGGAACCTCGGCGTAGTGGGAGAAGACCATCGAGTAGTTGGCCCGGCCCTGCGTCCGCGACCGGAGGTCGCCGACGTAGCCGAACATCTCGGACAGCGGCACGTTGGCCTTGACGACGCGGGCGCCGGAGCGCTCCTCCATCGCCTGGATCTGGCCGCGCCTGGAGTTGATGTCGCCGATGACGTCGCCCATGTAGTCCTCGGGGGTGATGACCTCGACCGCCATGAGCGGCTCCAGGATCACCGGCTGACACTTGCGCGCGGCCTCCTTGAAGGCCATCGAGCCCGCGACCTTGAACGCCATCTCCGAGGAGTCGACCTCGTGGTACGCGCCGTCGACGAGGGTCGCCTTGACGTTGACCATCGGGTACCCGGCCAGGACGCCGTACTGCATGGCGTCCTTGATGCCGGCGTCCACGGAGGGGATGTACTCCTTGGGCACCCGGCCACCGGTGACCTTGTCGTCGAACTCGTAGGTCTCGCCCTCCTCGACCTGCTCCTGGGGGAGCGGCTCGAGACGGATCTGGACCTTGGCGAACTGACCCGAACCACCGGTCTGTTTCTTGTGGGTGTAGTCGTACTTCTCGACCGTGCCCTTGATGGTCTCGCGGTACGCGACCTGCGGCTTGCCGACGTTGGCCTCGACCTTGAACTCGCGCTTCATCCGGTCGACGAGGACGTCCAGGTGGAGCTCGCCCATGCCGCCGATGACGGTCTGACCGGTCTCGTCGTCCAGGCGGACGGAGAACGTCGGGTCCTCACGGGCCAGCTTCTGGATCGCGGTGCCGAGCTTCTCCTGGTCCGCCTTGGTCTTGGGCTCGATCGACACGTCGATCACCGGCGCCGGGAACGTCATCGACTCGAGGATGACCTGGTTGTTCAGGTCGCACAGGGTGTCACCCGTGGTCGTGTCCTTGAGTCCGATGAACGCGTAGATGTGGCCGGCCACGGCCTCCTCGACGGGCATCTCCTTGTTGGCGTGCATCTGGAAGAGCTTGCCGACGCGCTCCTTCTTGCCCTTGGTCGCGTTCATGACCTGGGTGCTCGGGTCGATCCGGCCCGAGTACACGCGCACGAAGGTGAGCTCACCGAAGAACGGGTGCACGGCGATCTTGAACGCCAGCGCCGCGAACGGCTCGTCCTTCGACGGCTGACGACGGATCTCCGTCTCCTCGTTCCCGACCGCGTGACCGTGGATCGAGCCGACGTCCAACGGGTTGGGCAGGTAGGAGATGACGGCGTCGAGCAGGGGCTGGACGCCCTTGTTCTTGTACGCCGAACCACACAGCACCGGGTAGATCTCGGCGTTGACCGTCATCTTGCGGATCGCGGCCTGGATCTCGTCCTTCGTCAGCTCCTCGCCGCCGAAGTACTTCTCCATGAGGGCCTCGTCGCTCTCGGCGACGGCCTCGAGGAGCTTCTCGCGGTACTCGTCCGCCTTGTCCTTGAGCTCCGCGGGGATCTCCTGGACCGTGGCCTCGGTGCCGATCGGCGTGACGCCGGGCCAGACGAGGGCCTTCATGTCCACGAGGTCGATGACCCCGTCGAACTCGTCCTCCGCGCCGATGGGCAGCTGCAGGACGAGCGGCTTGGCACCGAGACGGTCGATGATGGTCTGCACGGTGTAGTAAAAGTCCGCGCCCATCTTGTCCATCTTGTTGACAAAACAGATACGCGGGACGTCGTACTTCTCCGCCTGGCGCCACACCTGCTCCGACTGGGGCTCGACGCCCTCCTTGCCGTCGAAGACCGCGACCGCGCCGTCGAGCACGCGCAGCGACCGCTCGACCTCGACCGTGAAGTCGACGTGGCCCGGGGTGTCGATGATGTTGATCTGGTTGTTGTCCCAGAAACAGGTGACGGCGGCCGACGTGATGGTGATGCCGCGCTCCTTCTCCTGCTCCATCCAGTCGGTGGTCGAGGCGCCGTCGTGCGTCTCGCCGATCTTCCGGTTGACACCCGTGTAGAACAGGATGCGCTCGGTGACGGTCGTCTTACCGGCGTCGATGTGCGCCATGATGCCGATGTTGCGGACCTTGTTGAGGTCGGTCAGCACGTCCTGTGCCACGGATGATCCCCGATCATGAGTCTTAGGTGGGCCGTGCGGTCATGGTGGACCGTCCGGACCGGGTCTGTTGTCCTGGGCCGTGCCGTGACTCGCTCACGCGAGAGGCGACCCTCGTTCAATGATGCCACCCTCGGGGCGGCCGGGGGGCCCCGGAGCGGTGACGCCCCGTGGGCGTCCCCCCGCTCCGGGGCCCGGCTGGATCACCAGCGGTAGTGCGCGAACGCCCGGTTGGCCTCGGCCATCTTGTGGGTGTCCTCGCGACGCTTGACCGCGGCACCCAGGCCGTTGGAGGCGTCGAGGATCTCGTTGGCGAGCCGCTCGACCATGCTGTTCTCACGACGCTGCCGGGAGAAGTTCACCAGCCAGCGCATGGCCAGGGTCGTGGAACGCCCGGGGCGGACCTCGACGGGCACCTGGTAGGTGGCGCCGCCGACGCGGCGGGAGCGGACCTCGAGGGCGGGCTTGACGTTGTCGAGCGCCTTCTTGAGGGTGAGGACCGGATCGGTCCCGGTCTTCTCACGGCAGATCTCCAGCGCGGAGTAGACGATGCGCTCGGCGGTCGTCTTCTTGCCGTCGAGGAGGATCTTGTTGACGAGCTGCGTGACCAGCGGCGAACCGTAGACCGGATCGTTGATCAGCTGGCGCTTCGGGGCGGGACCCTTACGAGGCATTACTTCTCCTTCTTGGCGCCGTAGCGGGAGCGGGCCTGCTTGCGGTCCTTCACGCCCTGCGTGTCGAGGGAGCCGCGGATGATCTTGTAACGGACACCCGGGAGGTCCTTCACACGACCGCCACGGACGAGCACCATGGAGTGCTCCTGGAGGTTGTGGCCCTCACCGGGGATGTAGGCGGAGACCTCGATGCCACTGGTCAGGCGCACACGGGCGACCTTGCGCAGCGCGGAGTTCGGCTTCTTGGGGGTGGTTGTGTACACGCGGGTGCACACGCCACGACGCTGGGGCGAGCCCTTGAGCGCCGCCGTCGCTGTCGAGGACTTCTTGTCCTGGCGGCCCTTGCGGACCAGCTGGTTGATGGTTGGCATGAACCGACTTTCTCTAGCTGGCGGCCTCCTCGGGGGCGACCACCGGTCACTGGGACGTTGCTCGTATCCGGACTCTCGCGCTCCCCGACGGGCGCACGGGCGACCACGTCAGCCGCTCTCGCTGGCCTACTGGGCACGATCCTCCAGCTCGCGTACTGCGAGCACGATGGTCAAGCCTAACCGCCCCCGTGAGGATCGGTCAAAACGCGGCCGGGGCGGAGTCCCGGTCCGACGCCACCGGGACCTGCGCCAGCATCACGTCCAGCGTCTCGGCCCAGTACCGGATGACCTTCTCGCGACGGGCCGAGTCATCGGAGAGCACGTCCGCGAGCCCGAGCCCGCGTGCCAGGTCGAGGGTCGCCTGCAGGGGCCGACGCACCCGTAGGTCGGCGGGATCGTATCCGAGGGCGTCGGCGGCGATCACCAAGACCTCGCGGGACATGTGGGTCTCGAACGGCAGCACCCGGTCGCGCAGCGCCGGGTCGCTGGCCGCGGCGGTCCACACGTGGAGCGCGGCCTTGAAGAGGTCCGAGGTGTAGTGCTGGACGATCAGCCGGACCACGGCGACCGTGCGTTCGGGGCCCGGCTCCGGCAGATCCAGGCCCACCCTCCGGACGTCCTCGAGCCGCTGCTCGATCATGTGCCCGAGGGCGGCGGTGATGAGATCCTCCCGGGTCGGGAAGTGGTGCTGGGCGGCGCCCCGTGAGACGCCGGCGGCGGCGGCCACCGCCCCCACGGTGGTCGCCGCCCAGCCCTGGGTGGCGAGGAGGTCGATCGATGCACCGAGGAGTCGTTCCCGCGTCAGGCGGCTACGGTCCTGCTTGGGGGCCCGCTTCTCGGGTGCCGTCATCGCTCCTCCTGTTACCAGTCCTGCTCGTCGTAGATGATCACACCGCGGATGTTCTTGCCGTCACGCATGTCCTGGTACCCCTGGTTGATCTCGTCGAGCCGGTACGTCCTGGTGACCAACTCGTCGAGCTTGAGGTTGCCCGCGCGGTACTGGTGGAGCAGGTGCGGGATCTGCTTGCGGGGCCCGGTGCCGCCGAAGATCGCGCCCTGGAGCGTCTTCTGCTGCATGGCCAGGTCGAGGATGGAGATCTGGGCGTCGACCGCCATCATGTCCCCCAGCCCCACCACCACGCAGCGGCGCCCCTTACCGGTGAGCATCAACCCGGGCAGCAGGTCCTTACCCTCCACGATCCCCATGGTGAGCAGGACCAGGTCCGCCATCCGGCCCCAGCTCAGCTCCCCCACCAGCGCCATGGCCTCGTCCATCGAGGCACACGTGTGGGTGGCCCCGAACTCCATCGCCTTCTCCCTCTTGAACTCCACGGGGTCCACGGCCACGATGACACGCGCGCCCGCGGCGGCCGCGCCCTGCACCGAGTTGATCCCGATCCCGCCCACCCCGACGACCACCACGATGTCGCCCTCCTTGGCCTGACCGATCTCCGTGGCCGAGCCCCAGCCCGTGCAGACGCCGCATCCGAGCAGGGCGGCCTTGTCGAGCGGGATGTCCTTCTCGATCTTGACCACCGAGGACTGGTGCACGGTGACGTGCGGCGCGAACGTGCCCAGGACGCACATGGTGGCGACGGGTTGACCGTCGGCGGTGTGCACACGGAAGCCGTCGTCGCTGATCGCCCGACCGCTGAGCAGCCCGGCGCCGTTGTCGCAGAGATTCTGGAGTCCCTCCGAACAGGGCGGGCAGACGCCACAGGCGGGGATGAACGCGAGGACCACGTGGTCGCCCTCCTCGAACCCGGTGACGCCCTCTCCCACCTTCGTCACCACACCGGCTCCCTCGTGACCGCCCATGATCGGGTAGGTCTCGAACTGGAGGTCGCCGGTGAGCAGGTGCTCGTCCGAGTGGCAGAGGCCCGAGGCGGCCAGTTTGACCTGTACCTCCCCCGCCTTGGGATCGTCGATGTCGACGTCGACGATCTCCCAGGCGTCCTGCTTGGGCTCGCGGATGATGGCTGCTCTGGTGCGCATGGCATTACCTCTCGGTTCGATCCCGGGCGATGTGGGGGAGGTCACACATCAACGACATCGCATACGCTACGCGTCCGGCGTCGCCCAGGAGGGCGGACGGCGTTCAAGAAATGCGGTCATCCCCTCGGCAACCTCGGCGGTCGTGAACAGGCGGGCGGTCACCCCTGCCAGGTCCTCACCCCGAGCGTCGAGATCGGCCAGGATCGGTGCCGCGAGCAACGCCTTGTTCTCGGCGAGTCCCTGCGGGGAGCAGGGCCGGAACGCGTCGACGAGGTCACCGACCGCGGCCTCGAGGTCCTCGACCGCCTCCGTGATCAGTCCGATCCGCCGGGCGTGCTCGGAATCGAACTTCTCACCGGTCAGCAGGGCGCGGGAGAGGTCTCGCGAGGTGATCCGCGCCGCGAGCGGCACCGAGATCATGGCCGCCGCCAGACCGAGGCGGACCTCGGTGAGCGCGAACGTCGAGGCCGGCCCCGCCAGGGCGAGATCGCAGGCGGCCACCAGCCCCATCCCTCCGGCACGGACGTGGCCGTCCACGGCGGCGATCACCGGCTTGGGGTGCGAGAGGATCGCGCGCAGCAACCCGAGGAAGACCCGGGTCCGCTCGGCGGCCTGGGCCTCGGGACTCCCCTGGCTCGCGGAGGCCTCGGAGAGGTCGGCTCCGGCGCAGAAGGTGCCGCCGGCGTGACCGAGGACCACCACACGGGCGTCGTCATCGGCGGCCGCCCGGTCCAGTGCGGCGTGCAGCTGCGCGACCAGTGCGGTCGAGATGGCGTTGCGGTTGTGCTGCGAGTCCAGGGTCACGCGGGCCGCGCCGCCGGAGACCTCATAGCGCACCAGCACCTGCTCGCCTTCCGCGGCCATGTCAGTAGCTCCTCGGCAGCCCGAGCGAGTGCTGGGCCACGTAGTTGAGGATCATCTCCCGGCTGACCGGGGCGATGCGCGGCAGGCGCGACGCGGCGAGCATCCCGGCGAGGCCGTACTCCACCGACAGGCCGTTGCCGCCGAGGGTCTGGATGGCCTGGTCGACGGTCCGGGCGGAGACCTCGCCGGAGGCGTACTTGGCCATGTTGGCCGCCTCGCCCGCGAGGTCGTCCAGGCCGGCGTCCACGAGCGCGGCGGCCTTGCGCATCATGAGCCGGGCCAGCTCCAGCTCGATCTTGCACTGCGCGAGCGGGTGGGCGATGCCCTGGTGTGCGCCGATCGGGGACTTCCACACGGAGCGCTCGTTCGCGTACGTCGTGGCCTTGTCCATCGCGTAACGCGCGGAGCCGATCGCCATGCCGGAGGCCATGATGCGCTCGGGGTTGAGGCCCGCGAAGAGCATGAGCAGCGCCGTGTCGCCGTCGCCGATGAGCGCGTCGGCGGGCAACCGGACATCGTCGAAGTACAGCTGGAACTGCCGCTCGGGCGTGCGCACCTCGGTGGGGATGTGGGTGCGCTCGAGGCCCGGTGCGTCGGTGGGCACCATGAACAGCGCCGGCTGGAGCTTCCCGCTTGTCGCCCCCTCCAGTCGGGCCACCACGAGGATCGCGTCGGCCTGGTCGACCCCCGAGATGTAGGTCTTCTGCCCGCTGAGCAGGAAGTCCGCGCCGTCCCGGCGTGCCGTGGTGGTGATGGCGTGGGAGTTGGATCCGGCGTCCGGCTCGGTGATGGCGAACGAGGTGATGATCTCGCCCGAGGCCAGGCCCGGAAGCCAGCGCTTCTTCTGCTCCTCGGTACCGAAGCGCGAGATGATCGTGCCGTTGATGGCGGGCGAGACCACCATCATGAGCAGGCCGGCACCCGCGGCGGAGAGTTCCTCCTCGACCATCGCGAGCTCGGTCATGCCGGCCCCACCGCCGCCGTACTCCTCGGGCAGGTTCACCCCCAGCAGCCCGAGCTTGCCGGCCTCGGTCCACAGCTCGTCGGTGGTCTCGCCGGCGTCGGACTTCTCGCGCATGTACTCCATGCCGTAGCGCGAGCCCAGGTCGAAGGCCACCTTGCGGAGTTGCGTCTGCTCCTCGGTGTCGACGACGGGGTTGGGGATCTGTGAGAGGTCGGTCATCGTGGTCACTCCTGGGGGGTGGTGGTGTCGGTGCTGTCGGGCTCGGTGCTGTCGGGCTCAGTGCTGTCGGGCTCAGCGACGACGGCGAGGATGGTGCCGGTCTCGACCTGCGTGCCCACCTCGACGGGGAGCTCGCTGACGACGCCGTCCACGGCCGCGGAGATGGTGTGTTCCATCTTCATGGCCTCCATCCACAACAGCGGTTGGCCGGCGGTGACGGTGTCCCCCACGGAGACGGCCACCCGGATGACCGCGCCCGGCATGGGGGCGAGCAGCGATCCCGCGGCGACCTCCGCTCCGGGATCGGTGTAGCGGGGCGGTTCGACGAACGAGACCGGTCCGAGGGGCGAGTCCACCTCCACGACGGTGTCCGAGCCGGCCACCTCGTACCGGTTCACGGAGAAAGTGTGGCGGACTCCCCTGATCTCGAGGTCCACCGCGTCGGGGCGGACCTGTCCGACGTCGACGACCTCCGCGAGATCACCATCCGGGTGGGCGCCGGAACGGTCGCGGAAATAGGCCACCTCGAGGTCCTCCTCGCCATGGCGCAGAATCCGCCTCTGCAGGGTGCGGCCGACGTTCCGGAATCCGGCCCGGGCCAGCGGCACGGGGCCGGCGGCGTGGTCGGCGGTCCCGGACACCAGCGCGGCGGCCAGGGCCGAGATCCGCACGGCCTCGTCGTCGGCGAGCGGGGCGGCGAGCGCAGCGGACCCGTGGTCGTCGAGGAACGCGGTGGACAGGTTGCCGGCGATGAACTCGGGGTGGCGCAGCACCCGGACGAGCTGGGCGCGGTTGGTGGTCAGCCCGTGGACCCTCGCCCGGGCGAGGGCACCGGCCAGGGAGGCACAGGCCTCGGAGCGGGTGCGACCGTAGGAGATGACCTTGGCGAGCATGGGGTCGTAGTGCACCCCGATGAGCGCCCCGTCCGGCCCCGGCTCGACACCGCTGTCCAGCCGGATGCCGGGTCGGTGGGGACCCTCGAACCGGGTGGAGACCCCGGGGACGTCGAGCGCCCAGAGCGTGCCCGAGCCCGGGGTGTAGTCGTGGGCCGGGTCCTCGGCGTAGAGACGCGCCTCGACGGACCAGCCGTGGGCGGCCGGGGGTTCGGGGGACGGTAGCGGCAGTCCCGCGGCCACATCCAGCTGGAGCGCCACCAGGTCCAGGCCTGTCGTGGCCTCGGTGACCGGGTGCTCCACCTGGAGACGGGTGTTCATCTCGAGGAAGAAGAACTCGCCGTCGTCGGTGGCGAGGAACTCGACCGTGCCGGCGCCGGTGTACCCGATCGCGGACGCCGCGTCGCGGGCGGCCGAATACAGCTTCTCGCGCATCCCCGGGGTCCGCTCGACCAGCGGGCTCGGCGCCTCCTCGATGACCTTCTGGTGGCGCCGCTGGATGGAGCACTCGCGCTCCCCCACCGCCCACACGGTCCCGTGGGAGTCGGCCATGATCTGGACCTCGATGTGGCGGCCACGCTCGAGGAATCGTTCGCAGAACACCGCGTCGTCACCGAAGGCCGACCTGGCCTCGCGCTGCGCGGCGGCGATCTCGTCGTGGAGCGCGTCGAGGGTGCGGACGATCCGCATGCCCCGACCGCCGCCGCCCGCGGACGCCTTGACGAGTACCGGGAGCATGTCCTCGGTGACGTCGGCCGGCTCGAGATCGGTGAGCATGGGCACGCCCGCCTCGCCCATCATCTTCTTGGCCTCGATCTTCGAGCCCATCGCCTCGATGGCGGACACCGGCGGGCCGACCCAGGTGAGCCCCGCGTCGATCACGTCGCGAGCGAACCCGGCGTTCTCGGACAGGAACCCGTAGCCCGGGTGGACCGCGTCGGCGCCGGCGGCCCTCGCCGCGGCGATGACCAGGTCACCGCGCAGGTAGGTCTCCCCGGGGGTGTTGCCCGGCAATCGGACCGCGGCATCGGCCTCGCGGGTGTGGGGCGCCTCGGCATCGGCGTCGGAGTAGACCGCCACCGTGGTCATGCCCAGTGCGCGGGCGGTGCGGTGGACACGGCGGGCGATCTCCCCGCGGTTGGCGACGAGAACCGAGGTGATCGGGACAGGGGTGATCGGGGCAGGGGTGGGTGCGTTCTGCATGATGGAGTTCCTCACATCCGGAAGACGCCGAAGCGGTCGGTTCCGGCGACGTGTCCGGAGTGGATCGCGGACAGGCTCAGACCCAGGACGGTCCGGGTGTCGCGGGGGTCGATGATGCCGTCGTCGTAGAGCATCCCGGACAGGAAGGCCGGCAGCGATTCCTTCTCGATCTGGTCGGCGATCATGGTCTTGAGGCCGTCGATCGTCTCCTGGCTCATCTCCTCGCCCCGCGCGGCCGAGGCCGCGGCGGCCACGGAGGTCACCACGTCGGCGAGCTGCTGGCCCCCCATGACCGCGGACTTGGCGCTCGGCCACGTGTAGAGGAACCGGGGGTCGAACGCGCGGCCGCACATGCCGTAGTGGCCCGCGCCGTAGGAGGCCGCGGTGATGAGCGACAGGTGCGGGACCTCGGAGTTGGAGACCGCGTTGATCATCATCGACCCGTGCTTGATGATGCCGCCGCGCTCGTACTCGGAGCCCACCATGTAGCCGGTGGTGTTGTGCATGAAGAGCAGCGGGGTGTCGTAGCGGTTGGCCAGCTCGATGAACTGCGTGGCCTTCTGCGCCTCCGCACTGAACAGCACACCGCGGGCGTTGGCGATGATGCCGACCGGGTATCCGTGGATCTCGGCCCACCCGGTCACCAGGCTCGCCCCGTAGAGCGGCTTGAACTCGTCGAAGTCGGATGCGTCCACGACGCGCGCGATGATCTCGCGCGGATCGAACGGGATCTTGAGGTCGTCCGGGACGATGCCGAGGAGGTCCTCGGCGTCGTACAGCGGCGGGGCGACCCCGGCGCGCGGGGCCCGCCCGGACTTGGTCCAGTTGAGCCGGCGGACGATGCCGCGCGTGATGCGCGCCGCGTCGGCCTCGTCGGCGGCGAGGTGGTCGGCCAGACCGGAGACGCGGGCGTGCATGTCCGCGCCACCGAGGGTCTCCTCGTCGGCGATCTCGCCGGTGGCGGCCTTGACGAGGGGCGGCCCCGCGAGGAACACCTTCGAGCGCTCCTCGATCATGACCACGTGGTCGCTCATCCCCGGGACGTACGCCCCGCCCGCGGTGGAGTTCCCGTAGACCACCGCGATGGTGGGGATGCCCGCCTTCGACAACCGGGTGAGGTCGCGGAAGAGCGCTCCTCCCGGGATGAACACCTCCTTCTGCGTGGGCAGGTCGGCGCCCCCGGACTCGACGAGGCTGATCACCGGCAGCCGGTTCTTCATGGCCACGTCGTTGAGGCGCAGGATCTTGCGCAGTGTCCACGGGTTGGAGGTGCCGCCCTTGACCGTCGGGTCGTTGGCGATGAGCAGGCACTCGACGCCCTCGACCACTCCGATTCCGGCGACCACGGAGGCACCGGTCTGGAAGTCGGAGCCCCACGCGGCCAGTGCGCACAGCTCGAGGAACGGCGACTCGCGGTCGAGGACCATGTCGATCCGCTCCCGGGCGGTGAACTTGCCCCGCTCGCGGTGGCGGGCGACCTTGCGCTCGCCGCCTCCGGCGAGAGCGGGGTCGAGATCGGCCGCGAGCCGGGTGAGCTTGTCCTCCATGGCGGCTCTGGCGGCGGCGAACTCGGCGCCGGTGGTGTCGAGTGTGGAGCGCAGGACGGTCATGCGGTGTACCCCAGTCGACGTCCGGCGAGGGTGGTGAGGATCTCGGTGGTCCCGCCGCCGATGCCCAACAGGCGGACATCGCGGAACTGTCGGCTCACCTCGGACTCGGCCATGTACCCGAGTCCCCCGAAGAGCTGGAGCGCTTGGGTCGCGACCCACTCCGCGCACTCGACGGCGGTGTTCTTGGCAAAGCAGACCTCGGCGATCGAATCGTGCCCAGCCTCGGCCAGGTCCACGCAGCGGTGGGTGTAAGTGCGGGCGACATCGATGCGGCGGGCCATCTCGGTGATGCTGTTCTGCACGGCCTGCCGGGAGAGCAGGGGTCGGCCGAAGGTCTCCCGCTCGCGGACCCAGTCCAGGGTCAGGTCCAGGCACCGCTGGGCGTGGGAGTACCCCTGCGCGGCAAGCGCCGCGCGCTCTCCCACGAAGCCGATCGCGATCTGCGCGAACCCGTCGTTCTCGGTGCCGACGAGGTTCTCCACGGGAACCCGGCAGTCGGTGAACGTCAGCTCGGCGGTGTCCGAGGCGCGCCAGCCCAGCTTCTCCAGCGGGGCCGAGCGGTGGAAACCGGGAGTGTCGGTGGGGATGACGAGCAGACTCACGCCCGCCGCCCCCCTGAGCTCATCACCACCGGTGCGCACGGCGGTCACCACGAAGTCGGCGCGGGTGCCGGAGGTGATGTACGTCTTGGCGCCGTTGACGACGAAGTGGTCCCCGTCCCGGCGGGCGGTGGTGGTGAGACGTCCGACGTCGGAGCCACCGCCGGGTTCGGTGATCGCCAGGGAGCCGATCATCTCGCCGGCGAGCGTGGGCGCGACCCAGCGCTCGATCTGATCGGGCCTGCCGGACTGGGCCAGGTGCGGCGTGGCGATGCCGCAGGTGAACAGCGAGGCGAACACACCGCCGGAGACCCCGGCCTCGTGGAGGGCCTCGCACACGATCAGCGAGTCCCGCATGTCGCCGCCCCCGCCGCCCACCTCCTCGGGGAACGAGACCCCGAGCAGGCCCAGCTGACCGGCCTTGGCGTGGAGCTCACGAGGGAGCACGCCCGCGGCCTCCCACTCGTCCTGGTGGGGCAGAATCTCGCGCTGGGCGAAGCGGGTCGTGGTCTCGCGCAGGGCGAGACTCTCGTCGGAGTACCAGGGGTCGCCCGGTACGTGGGGCGGGATGGTCACGAGTTCTCCTTCGCGGGTGCCGGAACGGCGAGGACGGGGACGGTGATGTCGTGGGGGACGTCGACGACGCGGGAGCGCAGCCACTCGGCGAGACCCTTGGCCTGCGGATCCCAGCGGTAGCCGTGGGCGACTCCCTTACCGAGCAGGCCGTCGACGACGAAGTTCAGGGCGTTGATGCGCGGCAGCTCGTACCGCTCGATCGCCAGGTCGGCGGTCTCGGGGAGAAGTCGGCGGATCTCTTCGACGGTGAGGGTGTCGCGCATCCAGCGGTAGGCCTTCTGATCACCGGCCCACAGTCCGATGTTGGCGGTGCCGCCCTTGTCGCCCGAGCGGGCGCCGAGCACGTCCCCCAGCGGCCTCCGGGTGGTGGACTCCGAGGACGACCACTCCGGCAGCGGAGCTCCCTCGGCGTCGAGTCCGTCGGACGCGTGGCCGTCGCCCATCTCACGGGTGTCCTCCGGAGGCGCGATGTCGACCCTCGTGCCGTCGGGCAGCACCGCGACATGAGGGATCGCGTCCTGCGGGAGGTAGGCGGGGACGTACACGCCGTACGGGCCCCCGCGTCCGGGCGGCGCGCTGGGGGTGGCACCCGGGTAGCTGGCCAGCGTCATCGCGACGGCGGCGTCCGAGAAGGCGCGGCCCACGACGTCGGGGTCCGGATCCCACGCGACGATGGTGAGCAGCGCGGTCGCGGCGGCCTGGGTGTCGGCGTCGGGGTGGTCGGTGCGCTGCAGACGGAAGTCGATCTCCGCGGGTCGCGTGGCCAGCCCGGCGAGGAACTGGCGCTCCACGAGCGCCGCCTTGTCCTCGATGTCCAGCCCGGTGAGCAGGAAGGTGAGCTCGTTGCGGAAGCCGCCGAGGCACGTCACGGAGACCTTGGTGGTGGGCGGGGCCGCCTCTCCCACCACGCCGGAGATCCTCACCCGGTCGGGCCCCTCCTGCGTGAGAGTGGCGGTGTCGAGTCGGGTGACGACGTCGGGGCCGCCGTACCGGGCCCCGGTGACCTCGTACAGCAACTGCGAGGTGACGGTGCCGACGGTGACCGCACCTCCCGTTCCGGGGTGCTTGGTGATGACGGAGGTGCCGTCGGACGAGATCTCGGCGATCGGGAAGCCGGGGGCGACGGGGTCGGCGATCTCACCCCGGTTGAAGAAGGCGTAGTTGCCGCCCGTGGCCTGGGTCCCGCACTCGATGACGTGACCCGCGACGGTGGCGCCGGCGAGCGCGTCGAGGTCGTCTCGGCCCCAACCGAAGTGGCTGATGGCCGGCCCCACGATCACCGACGCGTCGGTGACGCGACCGGTGACGACGATGTCGGCCCCGGCGTCCAGGCACCGGGCGATGCCGAAGGCACCGAGGTAGGCGTTGGCCGTGACGGGGAACCCTGCGTCGGCGGGGATGTCGAGCTCGCCGACCCGGGCGATGAGGTCGTCACCCTCGACGTGGGCGACCTCGGGGGACAGTCCGAGACGGCCCGCCAGTTCGCGGACGGCGTCGGCGAGACCCGCCGGATTGACCCCGCCCGCGTTGGCGACGATGGTGACGTTCTTCTCCAGTGCCAGTGCGAGGCAGTCCTCGAGTTGGCGCAGGAACGTCTTGGCGTACCCCAGCTCGGCGTTCTTTATCCGGTCGCGGCCGAGGATGAGCATGGTGAGTTCGGCCAGGTAGTCACCGGTGAGGACGTCGAGCTCGCCGCCGTCGAGCATCTCGCGCATGGCGGAGAACCGGTCGCCGTAGAACCCGGACGTGTTGCCGACGCGGAGCGGAGGCACTGTGGACCCAGGGCCGACGCGGAGCGGAGGCACCGTGGACTCAGGGCCGACGCGGAGCGGGGCGTTGTTCGCGGTCATGCCCGGGTTCCCTTCTCGCGGCCGCCGCCGGGGAGGCCGGCGAACGCCTGGGCGATGCGCAGCCAGCCCCGCGCGTCCTCGCCGACGGCCTCGAGAGCCGTGTCGTCGAGGTGCACCCGCTGCGTCACCAGCAGGCAGAAGTCGAGGATCGGTCCGGTGACGCGCTGCCGGGCGTCGTCCGGGCCGAACTCGAGGACGGTGCCGTCGGCCCGGCTGAGCGCGAGATGCACCTCGGAGGCGGGGACCTCGAGCCCGTTCATCAGGTAGGAGAAGCCTCTGGTCTTCCAGCCCAGCCGGGCGACGTGCGGGAGGGCGGCGCGGAAGGCCGGGTCGGCAGCGACGGCCACGCCGAGCCCGTCCGCGACGTCCACCCCGTGGGCCCAGGTCTCCATGATCCGGGCGGTGGTCATGGACTTGGGCCGCATCGGCGGGCCGAACCACGGGATCTGCTCCCCCGGGTCGGCGGCCTTGAGGGCGTCGGCGAGTTCACCGCGGGCGAGGCGCCATCGTGCCAGGACCTCGTCGCGGCCGGCGGCCGCGACCTCCGTGGCGCCGGCGTCCACGAAACCGGCGGGGTCGGCCATCGCCGTGTCCACCACGGCCTGGAAGGCGTCCGCGTCGCGGATGGCGGTCACGGAGACCTCGTCGGTCCAGGCCAGGTGGGCGATCTGCATGGCGACGTCCCAGCCCGCGGCCGGGGTGGCGGTGTGCCAGCGATCGGACCCGGCGGCCTCGACGAGCTCGTCCACCCGGGCGCTGAGGGCGGCGAGGGCGGCGTGCGGGTCCTCCGTCTCGGAGGGCGGGGGGTTGGTCATGGCGGGAACGATTCCACCTCCGCCCAAATAAAGCAAGCATGCTTGCTTGCTTTTCTCCGAGACGACTGGGAGGGTGGCCCACGGTGACCCACATCACTCCCGACGCGGGACGCCCGACCCCTCTCCCCGACCCCTTACGGAGGCACCATGCGACTGGACATGACCGGAATCGACCCCGTGGACCACGCCCTGGCCCGCCGGTGCTCGGTGGGCGACATCCCCACCCGGGCGGCGGCCACCTTCTCGAACCGGACCGCCCTCACGGACGATGCCGGGTCGTGGTCCTTCCTCGAACTCGAGTCCGTCTCCAACCGGTTCGCCCACGGTCTGGTGGCGCACGGAATCGAGGCGGAGGAGCCGGTCGCGATCCTGTCGACGAACTGCCGCGAGTTCGTGGCCACCTACTTCGGCACGGCCAAGGCCGGGATGGTCTCGCTGCCCATCAACCTGCTGTCCGGGCTGGACAACATCGCGCACGCCCTGACCGACTCGGGGACCCGCATCCTCGTCGTTCACGGTTCACTCGCGGAACTGGTGATGGGAGCGGTCGCCGCCATGCCCGGGATCCGGACCGTCGTCGTCATCGGAGGCGTCCCCGACGGATTTACGGCCTCCGCCGACGGTCCCGACCTGATCGGGTGGGACGACCTGCTGTCCGGCGACGACTCCAGCCCCGACACGGTGATCGGTGACCGCCAGGTCGTGCAGTGCCTCTACTCCTCGGGCACCACCTCACGCCCCAAGGGCGTCCTCACCTCGCACCTCGCCGTGTCCATGGCCGCCCTGGGCAACGGGGCCGTCTTCGGCCTGAACTGGGGCGCCGAGGCCTCGGTGACCGTGTGCCCGCTCCCCCTCTTCCACACCGCCGGTCTCAACGGGGTCCTGCTGTCGGCGGTCACCATGGGGGCGACCGTCCACCTCCTGCCGGGTTTCGACCCGGTCGGATACGCCGAGACCGTCGCCCGCGTCCGGGCCACCCACCTGGTGGGCCTGCCCCTCATGCTGGAGGCCCTGGCGGACGCGACCGACCGCGGCCTCGACCTGTCCTCGCTCCGGTTCCTGCTCTACGCCATGGCCCCGATGTCCGAGGAGATGCGCCGGCGCCTCGACGCCGCACTCCCGGATGCCCGGATAGTCCTGGCCTCGGGGATGAGCGAGTGCACTCCGGCCACCGTCATGCAGTGGCCGGAGCTCAACCCGGACAAATCCGACTCCTGGGGGTACCCCACCCCGATCGCGGAGAACAGGATCAGTGAACCGGGCGGTTCCGCACTCGTGCCCACCGGGGAGGACGGTGAGATCGTCTACCGCGGCCCCACGGTGATGGAGGGCTACTGGAACAACCCCGAGGCCAACTCCGAGGCGTTCGTGGGCGGCCGCCTGCACTCGGGGGACCTGGGGCGCATCGACACCGAGGGGGTGGTGTGGTTCGCCGACCGCGTCAAGGACATCGTCAAATCCGGCGGCGAGAACGTCTCGTCACTGCACGTCGAGCGTGTCCTCATGGACCACCCGCACATCGCCGAGGTCGCGTGCGTCGGCCGCCCCGACCCCAGGTGGGGAGAGCTCGTGGTGGTGGTAGTGGTTCCCGCAGAGGGTGCGCCGGACGGCGACGACCTCAAGGCCTCGGTCATGGAGTTCGGGGCCGAGCGCCTGTCCTCCTCACACCGGCCGCGAGACGTGGTGGTGGTCGACACCATCCCGCGCACGGCGACCGGCAAGATCCGGAAGGTCGAGCTCCGCGCGGCGACCTGACCCGTCCCGGTCAGCGGCGGTCCCGGTCAGGGGCCGACCTCGAGGAGCTCGCCCGGGATCTCCAGGCTCGCGGCCGCGAGGTTGGACCCGAGGCCGGGTCGCAACACCTCGCCCCGCGGGGGCCGCGCGACGACGTTGACCGCCCGGAGGTTGGGCAGCAGGTAGCGGCGGAGATCCATACCCTCCAGCCCCGGGACGAGTTCACGGAACCGCTCGTCGGTGAGTTCGCCCGCGAGCCACGCGAACGCGGCGTCGTCCCAGGTCCACACCGCGATGTTGACACCGCGTCCCACGACCCCCCGGCGGACGCTCGCCACCGACCCCAGCGCGGCGGCGACCGGTCGTCCGCCCGGGACCGTGCCCGGGGTCCACGGGGTCGGCAGTTCACCGGGTCCGATGTCCGCGGTCTCCCCCGGCACCGGGACCGCGACGCGCGTGCCGTCGGGCAGCACGACCGAGTGCCCGGCGTCCTCCTGCGCGACTGGACGGGCGACGCGGGAGGGACGCGCGCCCTCCCCGTCCCCGCGGCTCATGCCCACCGCCGCCACGACGGGCGGGGCTGGCTCGCCACGGGCCCCGCTGATCCGGACCCGGTCGGCGCCCTCCTGGGCCAACCGGAGCGAGTCGAGGCGCAGCACCACGTCCGGCGCGGCGTAGCGGGCCCCCGCGACGCCGTCGAGGAGCTGGTCGGTGACGGTCCCGACGGTGACCGAGCCGAAGGCGGAGGGATGGCGCGTGACGACCGCGCACCCGTCGTCGGCGACCTCCGCAATGGGGTATCCGCCGGTCACGGGGTCGGTGGTGCGGGTGACGTCGGTCGAGGAGTCCACGACCCCCGTCGCGCCGGGTCCGCCGGAGAGCACATGTCCCACCGCGACCGATCCGGCCAGCGCGTCGAGTGCGGACGGTGTCCACCCGTGGTGCGCGGCGGCGGCGCCGGTGACGAGGGCCTCGCGGCTCACGCGCCCGGTGACGACGACGACGGCCCCGGCAGCCAGGGCCCGCGCGATGCCGAAGGCCCCGTGGCGCACCGTCGCGACATCGACCTCACCGAGACCGAGCGCGGCGGCCCGGTCCGTCACGTCACCGGGGTCGACCCTGGCCACGGGAAGGTCCAGACCCCGCGACCGGGCGAGCTCGCGCAGCTCGGTGGCGAGCCCCTCGGGATCGAGGGCGCCGGCGTTGGTGACGATCCGGACCCCCCCGGTACCGAGGCGGCCGAGGCACTCGCCGATCTGGACCACCGCGGCCCGCTCGTATCCCGGCCCGCCCGCCACCCGTTGCCCGGCGAGCTCGAGCACCGCCTCGTCGGAGAGCATGTCCAGGGCGAGGACGTCGAGCGTGGCGGCCGTGAGGAATTCGGCCGTCGCGGTGGCGCGGTCACCACGTGAGGCCGAGACGTTGCCGATGCGGAGGGGGCTCTGGGTGGTCGTCATCGATCCTCGGGCTCCTTGTCGGTGGACGGCGTGCGCCTCTCCCAGCATGCCCCCGGTCGCGGCGAGGCGAGCGTGGAACGAGAAGGCGTCTACGAGGATATGCGGGGCCGCCGTCCCGGAGGTCCGCCGGTCGTCCCGTCCCGCACGTCTGCCGGTCGCACGAGGCCCGGGCGGATAGACTCGCCTGATCAGACGCCCGCCGTGTCCTCCAGGAGTGAGCCGTGCCCCCCAGGACCGCCCCGATCCCCGACCGCATCGACCAGGCCCGCGCCAACTGGGAACGCGAGGGATGGATCGACGCGGCCCAGGGGATGACCGTGGTGACATCGGTCATGCGCGCGCACCAGATCCTGCTGGCGCGGGTGGAGGAGACTCTGCGCCCCTGGAACCTGTCGTTCCCCCGCTACGAACTCCTGCGCCTGCTGGCCTTCTCAAGGTCCGGCTCGCTCCCCATCACCAAGGCCTCCGAGCGACTGCAGGTGCACGTCACCAGCGTCACCAGCGCGATGAAGCGCCTCCTGGACGCCGGGCTGGTCGAGCGCCGACCACATCCGACCGACGGCCGGACCACCCTGGTGGAGATCACCGCCGAGGGCAGACGTGTGGTCTCCGAGGCCACCGCCGCGCTCAACGCCGGGATCTTCTCCGACCCCGGGATGGATCCGTCCGAGCAGTCGGCACTGATCGAGGCCATCTCGTCACTCCGGCGGACCGCCGGCGATTTCTGACCGCCGCTGTCGTACACACCGACGACACCGCGCCCGGCCCCCTCTCGGGTGGGGCCGGGCGCGGCTGTTCGTGGGAGACCCGTGGTGCGGATCCTGAACCGAGCTCGTCAGACCTCGGTCACGGCATCTCGGTGGCGACGAGCCGTGAGTCGTCCGGCTCGGCGTCGGCGTGGATGGCGTTCTTGCTCGACTCCGTCATGAGGAAGATGCAGACCATGGACATGACGGACAGCGCGGAGAGCATCAGGCCCACGCCGAAGGTGTTGCCGGCGCCGATCATCGCGGCGGCGGCCAGCGGCGGCAGCGCGCCACCGAGGATGCCGGCGAGGTTGTAGCCCAGGCCGGCGCCGGTGTAACGGTAGCGGGCCTGGAACAGCTCCGGGAGCAGCGCGCCGGCCGGGCCGTAGGCGATACCGAAGATGACCAGCGTGACGAACAGGACCAGACCGAAGGCGACGGTCGACCCGGTGTCGAGGATCGGGAAGACGAACAGCGTCCACGGGATGGCGAGCCCGACCGAGGTGCCGATGACCTTCCTCCGGCCGATCTTGTCGGAGTACATCGCCGACAACGCGATGGCGGCGCCGAAGATCAGCGCGGCGATCATGCCCATGCCCAGGACGAACGGACGCGAGTGGCCCAGGGTGGCGGTGGCGTAGTTGGTGAGGAACGAGGTGCCCATGTAGAAGAGGGAGAACAGCGAGGTGAGCGCGCCACCGGCGATGAGGATCTCCTTCCACTGGTACCGCAGCGCATCGGCGAACGGCAGCGTCTTGGGAGCGGTGACCCTGTTCGCGGCCCGGTCCGCCGCCTCGGTCGCCGCGGCCTCCCTGGCCTCTCGGGCCTGGGTCTGGCGGAAGACGGGGGTCTCCTCGACGGTGAGACGGATCCACAAACCAACCAGGACCAGAACGGCGGAGAGCAGGAACGGGATACGCCAGCCGTACTGCATGAACGGGCTGTCGAGATCCGCGCCGCCACCGGCGACGAGGGAGAACACGAGGAACGTGCCGGAGGAGAGGAAGAAGGCGAAGGCCACGCCCAGCTGCGGCCACATGGCCATCATGCCGCGCTTACCCTCGGGAGCGTACTCGGCCGTGAGCAGGGTCGCCCCGGCCCATTCGCCGCCGACCGCGAAGCCCTGGAAGAACCTGCACACCACGAGGAGTGTCGGTGCCCAGATCCCGATGCCGCCCGAGAAGACGCCGAAGGCCCCGGTGCTGTACCCGGGCAGCAGACCGATGAACACGGTCGCGACGCCCATGATGATGAGCGTCCACACGAGGGTGTTCTTGCGGCCGATCCGGTCACCGAAGTGGCCGAAGATCGCCGCACCGACCGGCCGGGCGAAGAACGCCACGGCGAACGTCGCGAATGAGGACAGCGTCGCCGTCGCGGGGTTCTGGTCGGGGAAGAACAGCGCCGGGAAGACGAGCGCGGCGGCGGTGCCGTAGATGAAGAAGTCGTACCACTCGATGGTGGTACCGATCGAGGAGGCCGCGGCGACCTTCTTCAGTGAGGTCTTCTGCGTGACCTGCGGAAGAGTGGGGGACTGCGGTGCCGCGTCCCCCAGCGGGGTGGTTCCTGACTGCGTCAAGACAACTCCAGTCGTGTCTGATTCGCCGGGTATCGGACCTCCGGCGAGAGGGGTGATCGCCGACGCTGTGGCGTCGATTGAGGCGAACAGTATGTGATGACCACCACACCCGGTACACCCGAAAGTATGTCGGTCGTGATCCGCCCCACACCCGGGGTCGTGGTGTCCGACCGGATGCCCCGGGGGCCAGCCGGCCCTAGGGTGTGCGCCGTACCGTGCCCCCGACTGACTGGAGACACCGATGTCGTCCAACGATCACCGACGGCTCCGCGAACAGTCCCTCGACTTCCTCCGTTCCGGATACCTCTTCACCTCCCGCGTGCGGCAACGCGCGGGACTGCCCGCCGACTCGCAGACGCCGGTGCGCCTGCGCCTCATGGGTCGCAAGGCCGTGCTGCTGCGCGGAGTGGAGGGTGTCCGCCACTTCTACGACTCCGACAAGGTCAAGCGCGAGGGTGCGATGCCCGCGTTCGTCCGGCTCCCGCTCTTCGGACCCGGCGCTGTCCACGGCCTGGACGGCGACGCCCACACCGTCCGGAAGAACGCGCTCGCCGACCTGGCCTACGACGACGACCGGGTGGCACACTTCGCCTCCCTCGTGGCGGAGGAACTCGAGCACATGCTCGACGAGTGGTCGCGCCACGGATCGGGCACCGTCTACCACGACACGACCACCGCCTACGGCCGGGCGGCCTTCCGCTGGGCCGGGTTGCCGCTGCGCCCCGAGGAGTCGAACAGGCGCGCGCGTCAGATGAGCAGACTCCTCGACACCTTCGGCCGGATCTCGGGGAACCCCGTGGCGCAGGTGGAACGCCTCCGTCTCGACCGCTGGGCCACGTCCCTGGTGCGGAAGGTCCGGTCGGGGGCGATTTACCCCGACCCCGATTCGGTCCTGGCGGCGATGGCCGACCTCCGTGACGAGAACGGCCGCTTGGTCGACGACCGCACCGCGGCGGTGGAGCTGCAGAATCTCACCCGCCCCACCGTGGCGGTCGCCCGATTCGCGGCGTTCGCCGCCGCGGCCCTGGCAGAGAACCCCGCGTGGCGGGACCGCATCCGCGAGGCGTCGTCGGACGCCGGCCGGCTCACCGAGGTCCCCGAGGCGGTCGCCTTCGCCCAGGAGGTGAGGCGGGTCTACCCGTTCGTCCCGATGCTGCCGGCGCTGGCCACGACGGACTTCGAGGTCCGCGGCTGCCCGGTACATGAGGGTCAGCGCGTCCTTCTCGACCTCCAGGGAACGGACACGGATCCGAACCACTGGCGCGACGCAGGGACGTTCGACCCGGAACGGTTCCTCGGCGTCGATGACGCCGAACAACTGGAGGCGTTCATCCCACACGGGGGCGCCGGGGTGCGCTCCGGCCACCGGTGCCCCGGCGAGAAGATCGCGGTGACCGCCCTGTCCGCGACCGTCGCGGCGCTGTGCAGGCCGGGGGTGCGGATCAGCGACGACCCCGACGACCTGACGTTCCCGTGGACCACGATGCTCACCCGGCCGGCGACCGGGGTCAGGGTCCGGGTGCACCCGACCCCCGCGTGACGAGGGGGTCGGCCGTGTCAGATCAGGGCAGGACGCCCAGGAGCCGGGCCCGGGCCACGGACTCCATCCGTGACCGTGTGCCCAGCTTGGTACCGATGTTGCGCAGGTAGGCCTTGATCGTTTCCGGTGACAGGGACAGTCGGGCGCCGACCTCGGCGTTGGAACACCCGAGAGCGACCTGTGCGAGGACATCGATCTCCCGGGGTGACAGGACCGTCGACGACGGGCCGGGGTCCCGTCCCGTCTCCGGAGCCCGGCCCACCCCCGCCAGCGCGGAACCCGCCGCCAGGAGCCTCTCGCGGAGATCAGGATCACCGAGCTCGGCGGCGATGGCCCGCAACTCACCGTGGAGGACACGCAGACGTTCCCTGTCGGACGATTCCAGCCCGAAGCTCTGCTCGGCCGCGGCGTGATCGGCCATCCGCAGCCGTCGGTCGACCTCGTCGTGGACCTTGAACTCCGAGGCCAGGTCCGCGGCGACGGTCGTGAACGTCCGGGTGACCTGGTCGCCGAGCTGGGTCGCGACCCGAGCCGATCCGTAGAGGATCGTCCGCGCCACCCCCGAGACGATCACGGGGACCGAGATGATCGCCCGCAGGCCTTCGCGGTCCACCGCGTCGGCGTAGTCGCGGGTGATTCTCGAGCACTCCTCGTAGTCGCGCACCGTCGCCGGTCGTTTCGAGGCCAGCACGTGACCACCGAGCCCACGGCCCCTGGCCACGGCCAGCCCCTGCATGGAGTCGGTGCGGACCCCGATGAAGTGGTTCAGTCTGGCGGTCTCACCGGTGACGTCGCCGGCGAAGACGACGGGCATACCGGAATCACGGCGGGCTCGGCGCAGGGCTCCCAGTACAGCGTCTGAATCTTTGGGTCGGAGGGTGGACATGGTGTTCTCCCGAGAGTGGAGGTGTTCAGCTCCGCGAGGACTCGCGGATACTGGAGATGATGGCGCTGAAGTCCTTGCCACCGTTGTCCTGCGCGAACTCGTCGTACAGGGCCGCCGCTGCCGCGCCGAGCGGAGCGACCGTACCAGTGCTCTCCAGGGCCGCGAGCGCCAGCCCGAGATCTTTGTTCATGAGAGCCGTCGCGAAGCCGGGAGTGAAGTCGTTGTTGGCGGGCGAGGTGGGAACGGGACCGGGGACGGGGCAGTTGGTGTGCAGCGCCCAGCTGTTGCCGGTGGCACCGGTGACCACGTCGAACAGGGCCTGGTGATCGAGACCCAGTCCCTCCGCGAGCACGAACGCCTCGGCGATCGCGATCTGGTGCACGGCGAGCACCATGTTGTTGCAGACCTTGGCGGCCTGGCCGGCCCCTGCTCCGCCGCAGTGGATGACCTTGCCCGCCATCGGCTCGAGCACCGGCTGCGCGGCCGCGAAGGCCTCGTCCTCCCCGCCGACCATGAACGCCAGGGTTCCGGCGGTCGCGCCCTTCACGCCGCCCGAGACGGGGGCGTCGACCTGGAGCATCCCGGCGTCCACGGCCTTGGCGTGGACCGCACGCGCGTCGTCGACCGAGATGGTGGAGGAGTCGATGAACAGGGTCCCCTCCCCCGCCTCGCCCAGGACGTCGTCATAGGTCGAGGTCACGAGCGCACCGCTGGGCAGCATCGTGATCACCACACCGGCTCCCCGGACCGCCTCGGCCGGCGAGTCGCACACGGTGATCCCGGCGGTCCGGGCCGCGTCCTGTGCCGCGGCGACCGGGTCGAACCCCCTGACGACGAATCCGGCCCCGACCAGGTTGGCGGCCATGGGACCACCCATGTTGCCCAGCCCGAGGAAGGCCACAGTCTGCGATCGGTTGTCCATGTCCTACGCTCCCAGTCCGCGCGCGGCGACGGCCCGGCCGACGACGACGCGCATGATCTCGTTCGTCCCCTCCAGGATGCGGTGCACCCGGAGATCTCGCACGATCTTCTCGATTCCGTACTCGGCGAGGTATCCGTACCCGCCGAAGAGCTGCAACGCCCGGTCCGCGACGTCGAAGCAGTGGTCGGTGACGAAGAGCTTCGCCATCGCGCACTTCTCCACGTGGTCCGGCTCCTTGGCGTCCAGAGCCGCGGCGGCCCGCCACAGCATGAGCCGGCTGGCCTCCAGCTCCGTCGCCATCTCGGCGAGGGTGAAGCGGATCGTCGGCTCGTCGATCAACGCACCGCCGAAGGCCTCCCGGTCCCGCACGTGGGCGACGGCCCGCGAGTACGCGTCCTGGGCCCCGCCCAGGGAGCAGGCGGCGATGTTGATGCGCCCGCCGTTGAGGCCCCGCATCGCGATGGTGAACCCGAGACCCTCGCCGCCGGTCTCGGCGCCCCCGATGAGGTTCGCGGCAGGGACCCGGACGCCCTCCATGATCACCTGCGCGGTGGGCTGGGCGTTCCACCCCATCTTCTGCTCCTCCGGACCGAAGCTCAGCCCCTCGGAGTCCGCCGGGACCAGGAAGGCCGAGATGCCCTTGGGGCCGGCCTCCCCGGTGCGGGCCATGACGATGTAGACGTCCGACTGCCCCCCACCGGAGATGAACTGCTTGGTGCCGGTGAGCACGTACTGCGCGGACTCGCCCTCGCCTTCCTTGACCGCCTTCGTCCGCAACGCCGCCGCGTCCGAGCCGGCGCCCGGTTCGGTGAGGCAGTAGCTCGAGAACAGCTCCAGCGAGGCCATCCTCGGGATCCACTCGCGACGCTGCTCCTCGGTGCCGAACTCGTCGACCATCCACACGCACATGTTGTGGATGGACAGGTACGCGGCCACCGAAGGGCATCCCCGGGCGAGCTGCTCGAAGATCCGGACGCCGTCCAGTCGCCGCATCCCGCTGCCCCCGACGTCCTCCGAGACGTAGATGGCGCCCATCCCCATCTCGGCCGCCTCGCGGAGCACGTCTTTCGGGAAATGATGGCTCGCGTCCCACTCCTGCGCCTTGGGCGCGATCCGCTTGGCCGCGAAGTCGCGGGCGGTGTCGACGATGACCTTGTCGTCGTCATCCAGGGTGAACATGGGTGTTCCTCTCATACGGTGCCCGGTTATCGCGGTGTCCGGTTCCTGCGGTGCGGGACCGGTCAGTCCATCGTGGGGATGACGAACTCGGCCCCGTCCTTGATGCCCGAGGGCCAGCGCTGGGTGACCGTCTTGACCTTGGAGTAGAACTTGATCGACTCGGGGCCGTGCTGATTGAGGTCGCCGAATCCGGACTTCTTCCAGCCGCCGAAGGTGTGGTACGCGATCGGCACGGGGATCGGCACGTTGACGCCGACCATGCCCACCTGGACGCTGGAGACGAACTCGCGGGCGGCGTCGCCGTCGCGGGTGAAGATGGCCACGCCGTTGCCGTACTCGTGCTCGTTGGGCAGGCGCAGGGCCTCGTCGTAGTCCTTGGCGTGGACCACCACGAGGACGGGGCCGAAGATCTCGTCCGTGTACACGCTCATGTCGGGGGTGACCTTGTCCATGAGCGTGGGGCCGACGTAGTAGCCCCCGGAGATGTCCTCGCCGTTGAACTCGTCCGTGTAGGCGCCCACGCCGCGGCCGTCGATGAGGATCTCCGCGCCGGCCTTCTCGCCCTGGTCGATGTAGTCCAGCACGCGGGCCTTGGACTCGGGCGTGACCAGCGGGCCGTAGTCGGAGTTGGGGTCGTGGCTGTGGCCCACCCGCAGCTCCTTGACCTTGGGCACCAGCTTCTCCAGCAGCGCCTCGGCGGTGCCCTCGCCCACCGGGACGGCGACGGAGATCGCCATGCAGCGCTCACCCGCGGAGCCGAAACCGGCTCCGACCAGGGCGTCCGCGGCCTGGTCGAGGTCCGCGTCGGGCATGATGATCATGTGGTTCTTGGCGCCGCCGAAGCACTGCGCGCGCTTGCCGGTGCGGGCCGCGTTCTCGTAGATGTACTGCGCGATCGGGGTCGAACCGACGAACCCGACCGCCTGGATCGTGTCGTTGTTCAGGATCGCGTCGACGGCCTCCTTGTCGCCGTGGACGACCTGGAAGATGCCGTCGGGCAACCCCGCCTCGGTGAACAGCTCGGCCAGGCGCACCGGGACCGAGGGGTCGCGCTCGGAGGGCTTGAGCACGAAGGCGTTGCCGCACGCGATGGCCGGGCCCGCCTTCCACAGCGGGATCATGGCGGGGAAGTTGAACGGGGTGATCCCCGCGACGACGCCGAGCGGCTGGCGCATGGAGTAGACGTCCACGCCGCCCCCGGCGTTCTCGGTGTACTCACCCTTGAGCAGGTGCGGGATCCCGATCGCGAACTCGAGCACCTCGAGGCCGCGCTGGATGTCCCCACGCGCGTCCGGGGTGGTCTTGCCGTGCTCGATGGCCAGCAACTCGGCGAGCTCGTCCATGTTCTGGTTGATCAGGTCGACGACGCGCATGAGCACGCGGGCGCGCTTCTGCGGGTTCTGGGCCGCCCACGACTTCTGGGCCTCGGCGGCCTTGGCGATCACGTCGTCGACCTCGGCCGTCGACGCCAACGGGACCACGGCCTGCGCCGCGCCCGTGCTGGGGTTCAACACCTCGTGGGTGCGGCCACCCGCCCCGGCGACCCTCGTGCCGTTGATGTAGTGGTCGATCTGCCTGAGATCAGACATGGACATCCCTTCGTCGTGAGGCCGCGGTCCGTCATGTCCGCGCGGCACTTCTCCCGTGATGGCCATCACCCTATACTTGCATCTCCTAGTAATCCAGGGGGCGGGCGCCCGGACACCCCCCGACCCTCCCCTTTCGGGTGTACCGCCGCCCTGGGGCGCGCCCATACTGTGAGCTGACTCACTCACCGTGCGCACCGTCACCCGTGCCCACGGTTGCCCGTGCCCGGTTCCACCCGTGCAGTACCACCCGTGCCTGTCAGGAGACTCCATGGCCCCGCTCGAGACCGACGCCACCACCCGCTTCCGCGCCGCACGCGACTTCCTGCAGGCCACCGCCGAGGACTACGACGCCGCCCGGGCAGGCTTCTCCTGGCCCGAGCTCGACGAGTGGAACTGGGCCCTGAACTGGTTCGACGTCGAGGCCGAGGGGAACAGCGACCCCGCGCTGTGGATCGTCGAGGAGCACGACGGCGGCGGCGCCCCCACCGAGGCCAAGTACTCCTTCGACGAGATGCGCGTCCGCTCGGACCGCACCGCCAACTGGCTGCGTGAGCGCGGCGTCGAACCCGGGGACCGCATCCTGCTCATGCTGGCCAACCAGGTGGAGCTGTGGGACGTGATGCTCGCGGTGATCAAACTCGGCGCCGTCGTCATCCCCGCGACCACCCTGCTGGCGGAGGGCGACCTGCGTGACCGCATCGCCCGCGGCGGGATCAAGCACGTGATCGCCCGCGACGAGCTCGCCGACCGGTTCACCACGATCGCCGGCGACTACCAGCGCATCTCGGTGGGCGGCGCCCCCGAGGGCTGGACCGACCTCGCCGCCGCGATGGACGCCTCCCCCGACTTCCAGCCCAGCCACACCACCCGGGCCGACGACACCCTGCTGCTGTACTTCACGTCCGGAACCACCAGCAAGCCCAAGCTCGTCGAGCACACGCACGCCTCCTACCCGGCCGGCCACCTGTCGACCATGTACTGGATCGGCCTGCAGCCCGGCGACGTCCACCTCAACGTGTCCTCGCCCGGGTGGGCCAAGCACGCCTGGTCGAACGTCTTCACCCCGTGGATCGCCGGATCGTGCGTGTTCATCTACAACTACTCCCGCTTCGACGCGACCGCGATGATGCGGGAGATGGACCGCTGCGGCGTCACGAGCCTGTGCTGCCCGCCCACCGTGTGGCGCATGCTCATCCAGGCCGACCTCACCCAGCTGCTGGTCCCACCGCGGCTGGCCGTGGGCGCCGGTGAACCGCTCAACCCCGAGGTGATCGGGCGGGTCCGCGACGCGTGGGGCGTGACGATCCGCGACGGCTTCGGCCAGACCGAGACCACCGTGCAGATCGCCAACACCCCGGGGCAACCCATCAAGGACGGGTCCATGGGCCGGCCGTGCCCCGGTTTCGACGTGGTGCTGGTCGATCCGGCCACCGGGCAGGAGGTCTCCGGCGAGGGCGCCGAGGGCGAGATCTGCCTGCGCCTGGACCCCCGCCCGCTCGGCCTGATGGTCGGCTACCACGGCGACGCCGAACGGACCGATGCCGCCTATGCGGACGGCTTCTACCACACCGGCGACGTGGGGTCGCGCGACTCCGAGGGCTACATCACCTACGTGGGCCGGACCGACGACGTGTTCAAGTCCTCCGACTACCGGATCTCGCCGTTCGAGCTGGAGTCAGTCCTTCTGGAACACCCGGCGGTGGCCGAGGCGGCAGTCGTCCCCTCCCCCGACCCGGTGCGGCTGAGCGTGCCGAAGGCGTTCGTCGTCCTGGCCGGCGGCTGGGAGCCGACCGAGGACACCGCCCGCCAGATCTTCGACTACTCCCGCACCCACCTGGCCGGGTACAAGAGGGTCCGGCGGCTGCAGTTCACCGACCTGCCCAAGACCATCTCGGGCAAGATCCGCCGCGTCGAACTCCGCAACGGTGAGCGCGACAACGGCCCCTCGGTGGACTTCCCCGGCGAGTTCCGAGAGGAGTCGCTGCGCTGACGGCCGGCCCCCGGTCTGTGGGGGCGCCGCTGCGGTCCGTGCCGGCCGGGTCGGCGCGGGCGCGGTCCGTGCCAGCCGGGTCGGCGCGGCTGCGGTCCGTGCCGGCCGGGTCGGCGGGGCCCGGCCGTGGCCCGTGCGGGCGCCTCGACGAGTGGTCACAAATGCGGAGAAACCCGCGACCTGAGCTGGGAAGACGTGAGCGGGTCTGACCACTCGACGCGGCGGGACGACCCCGGCGCGTCTCGGGCGGCACCGGTCCCGGCCCCGATCAGGACCTGACGATGCCGTCGATCTCCTCGGGGGTCCACGGCGGACTGTCGTGGAAGTCGCGGAACGCCAGGATCTGCGCCTCCGGGGCCGGGAATCGCCCGATGAAGCCACCCGATCCGGCGAAGACCCCGCCGGTGACACCCTGGGCCAACTCGGAGACGAGATAGGTGTAGAGCGGCGCCACGTACTCAGGGCCGGCCGGATCGAGGGCACCGGCCACGCTGAGCTCGTCGAGCATCCCCCGGCGGCCCAGCTCCCGGATCTGGTTCTCGTACCCCTGCCCGCTCGACAACCGGGTCCGGGCGCCCGGGCACACGACGTTCGCCCGCACGCCGTGCTCGGCGAGCTCGGCCGCGATCGCCATGGTCAACGAGGTGACCGCGCCCTTGCCCGCCGGGTAGCCCGTTCCCCCGTAGTCGCCCTTCCAGGCGAACGAGGACGTGGTGACGATGGCGCCCGCCCCGGCGGCGACGAAATGCGGTGCGAACACGCGGCACGGCGCGAAGACAGACCCGAGGTGCGCGTCCATGAGTGCCTCGAAGTCGGCGTGACTCACGGTGAGGATCGAGGACCCCGCGGGTTCGGCCACGCCCGCGCAGGTGATCAGACCGGACACCACCGACCCGTCGCGGGCCGCTTTGGCGAGCAGCGACTGCGCCACCGCGGGCTCGTGCGCCGACCCGGGGACCCCGGTGATGCGGCCGTCGGACCGCGCGGAGAGTTCGGCGACCCGATCGCGCAGCGCCGCCTCGTCGCGCCCGTTGAGCACCACGTCCGCGCCGCGGCCGGCCAGGTCGTCCGCGACCGCCGCACCGATCCCGCGGGAGGACCCGGTGACCGCGAAGGACCGGCCGTCCAGCCGCAGCCCGGTCACGCCGAGCCGACGGCGTCCGTACGCCGGTCGTGGTCGGGGGCGCGCTCGGCCACCAGTCGCCGCGCCCATCCGTAGTCGGTCTTGCTGCTGGGGTGGCGCTCGACGCGGTCGACCACCCAGTACGCCGCGGGGATCTTGAAGCCGGCGAGGTGCTCGCGCAGCGCCTGCCCGACGGACTCGAGATCTCCGGCATCAGCGGTGTCCGACCACTGGATCACCGCGCCCACGCGGTGTCCGAACCGCTCGTCCGGGATGCCGAACGCCACCGCGTCCTCGATCCCGTCCACCGCCTTGAGCGCGGCCTCGACCTCCTCGGCGAAGATCTTCTCGCCGCCCGAGTTGATCACCTGACTCGCCCGACCGAGCATGATGATCGTCTCCGGGCCGTCATAGCGTCCGCGGTCGCCGGTGAACACCCGACGGGTGCCCGCGATCTCCCGGAAGGTCTCGGCGGTCTTGGCCTCGTCCTTGTAGTACCCGGCGGGCTGATAGCCGCTCTTGACGATCCAGCCGATCTCCGTCGAGTCGTCCGGGAGCGGCTCATCGAAATCGTCGACGAGCTGCAGGGTGGTCCCCCTGGGGATCCGCGGACCGTGATCGGCGAACAGCGATCCGTCGTCGAGGTTCGCCTTGGTGACCACGCCCAGACCGCCGAAACCGCCCTCGGACGACCCGAACGCGTCCATGATCATCAGATCGGGGCGGAGCTCGAGCAGGTCCGCCTTGACCGACGGGGAGAACAGGGCGGCGCCCGAGGAGACCATGAACATGCTCGAGGTGTCGGGGTCGGTCCGACGCATCTGGTCCACGATCGGCCGGACCATCGCGTCCCCCGCCACCACGGCGACCTGGATCTTCTCGCTCTCGATCTCCTCCAGGGCGTCCGCCGCCCGGAAGTGCGGGAGATAGTGCATGGTGCCGCCGGCGAACAGTCCGGTGAAGCTGGGCATGATGCCCGAGGTGTGGATGAGCGGGAGCAGGATCAGGTAGCGCAGGGGATCGCCGCCGAGGCCGGACCGGGACTGGTGGTACTCGTCGGGCACCGGCTCACCCGTGTGGTAGTCCGCACCGCCGCCGAGGCTGCGCCAGAGGTCCTCCTGACGCCACATCACGCCCTTGGGCTTTCCGGTGGTTCCGCCGGTGAACACCAGGTAGAGGTCGTCGCCGCTGCGCTCGAGCCGCGGGCGCTCCGTCGACGCCGCGTCCAGGATCTCCCGCGCGTCCAGGGCGCCGTCCGGGAGCGTGTCGACGGTCGAGCCGTCCTCCACCACGATCGTGTGCCGGACGGAGTCGAGACCGCTGACGGCCTCGGTCACCGCACCACCGAATTCACGGTGGAAGACCAACACGCTGGTGTCCGAGTAGTCGTAGAGGTAGCGCAGTTCCGCTCCCGAGTAGCGGTAGTTGATGCTGATGGTCACCGCCCGCAACTTGAGCACCCCGATGATCAGGGCCAGGCAGTCCACCCCGTTTCGCAGATGCACACCGACGTGGTCGCCGGCACCGACACCCAGGGAGGACAGTGCCGAGGCCCACCGGTTGGCCTCGGCCTCCAGGTCCGCGTAGGTGAGCCGACGTTCGTCCTCCACCACCGCCAGGCGGTCCGCGCCATAGGCGTCCACGGCGTGCTCGAAGAGGTCGGCCAGGTTGTGTGCCATGTGGTGTCCTCCGTGACTGGGGTGACGGGTGTCGGGTGGGTGGGTAGCGAGTGGCCTGTGTCAGACCGGGGTGATGGGCAGCGGCGTGCGGGTGGGTCCGAAGTCGAACGCGGCACCGGTACTGATGCGCGTGACCGCGACCTCCTCCGGCTCCGTTGCGGGTTCGTCGCCGAACCGGAGGACCGCCGCGACACGAGAGCCGTCCGAGGGCACGCGCTCGACCGTCCAGTGCGGGTCGACCGCCTGGGCCGCCGCGGCGAGGGGGCGCAGCCCCTCCCGGGCCAGCAGGGGCATCCAGGTGTCGTCGGCGAACGCGTCCGCCGCGGTGTCCCAGGAGACCGTGACACTCCGCCCGTCCTCGGAGACCGACGACGAGTACCCCGTGTACGCGGTCGGGCCGGCCAGGGGGTGGAGGTCGAGCACCGCCGCCAACCCGTGCGCGTCCCCGTCGGCGCCGAGACCACCGCCGAGCACGTCGCGGATCCGGCCCGCGGCGACCCCCGCGATGCCGGTCGCCTGATAGGCCAGCAACCGGTCCGCGGTCTCAGAGTCCGACCGACGACGGACCGACTGGTGGAAGCCCACCGCCAGCAGGTGCATCTGCAGGTACACCTCGCGGGTCATGCGGACGAGCGCGGCCGAGGTGAACTCGGGGAAGCTCAGATCCGTCAGCAGCGGACCGGAGTAGTCGTCACGGTCGCCCTGACCGGTGGTGTCCCGCGGTGACGGCGGCAGGAAGACGAAGTCGACCACCCGGCTAGTCGCCGACTCGACCGCCGGCTCGGGCCACGCCGCCGGCTCCGCGTCCGGGTCGATCCGCACGATCCAGTGGCAGTGCGGCGTCCGACCCTCCGGGCTGCGCGGCGGCCGGTGGATCGGTTCCACAACGGCGCGGGGGTTGGTGGCCAGCGCGGTGGCGGGGAAGGTGGGGTCCTCGATGTCGTGACACATCGTGGTGACGAGCCGGTCCCCCATCGGTTCGACGTCCATCAGCGCGCCGCAGTGGTCGAGCCAGAACTCGCCGTTGTCGTGATCGGTGACCCCGTACCGGAAGTCCATGAACTCCGGGGGCGCCCCGACGTCCAGCTGGAAGCCCTTGAAGATCTCCGCGACGCCATCGCCCGTGATCGACAGCGCCTCCTTCATCCGTCGGGTGTAGTGCGGGCTCGCGGCCTGCCACTCCTCGATCGCCACGTCCCGCATCCCGTCCACCCCGAACTCGCCGAGGAGGGCCGGCATCCCCGCCCTGTCGACGAGCTGCCCGATCAGCAGCAGGTCGGGAAGCAGCCGGGCGAGGCTCGCGTGGTCGAGCGATTCCAGCGGGTCGCGGCCGACGACCGGGTCGCGCGTGCTCACCGGACTCAGACCTCGTCCGGGGTGGACACCGGCCACAGCGGGGCCGGACTGTCCTCGATGCGGTACCACCCTGCAGGCTTGTCGCCCCCGGCCTCGAATCGGGCCTTCATCGACTCGGTGAGCGCGTCGGCCTCGTACATGCGCATGAACAGGTCCACCACGTTGCCGAAGTCGAAGAAGTCACGCTGCCACTTCCACTGCTGGTCGCCGTTGTAGAGGAACCACGACCCGCCGAGTCCGTGCACCTCGTACGGCCGGCCGGTCTTCGGGTCGACGGTGTCGCGGGCGATCTGCTTCCACAGACACAGCACGTCACCGGTCTCGGGATCGATGATGGTGCGGATGTAGGGGTACTCCCAGCCGTCGAGTCCGGCCATCTCCTGGCCGAGCGCGACGTCACGGATCTCGTCCCGGCCGACGGCCATGAAGTCGTCCTTCGTGCCGTAGTTCCAGCCATAGGTGGCGTCCTCGGCGTAGAAGTCGGCGAGCGGGGTCCAGTCCTTGTTGCGCTCACATTCGGCGTTCGCCTCGATCCATCGCTCCACGAACTCGGCGATCTCGGCGCGGTCGTATCGGGTCACGTCACTCACTCCTGGGGGGTCCGGGTCCCGACGAGGCGGAGTGCCTGTGTCGGGCAGTACTTGACGGCGGCCTTGACATCCGCCAGCTGGTCGTCGGGGATCTCGCCCCGCTTGGCGCGCACCTTCGCCTCGGAGCCTTTGCCCACCGTGAACCAGTCGGGGGCCTCGGCCTGGCACTCCGCGTGCCCCTGGCACAGGTCGAAGTCCACGTCCACACGCATCGGCTGCTGTCCGGTCACCGGGGCCGCCTCCTGCGGTAGCGGACGGTGCACGGTTGGGCCAGCTGGACGACCATCTTGGAGTGGTCGTTGTGGTAGCTCTCCGGCGGCTGCGCGAGCTCGAACTCGAACTCCCGCAGCAGGATCGAGAAGATGGCCTTGATCTGGAGCTGGGCGAACGCCGCCCCCACGCAGCGGTGGCGTCCGGCGCCGAAGGGGATCCAGGTCCACCGGTTGACGATGTCCTCCTGGCGCGGCTCGGAGTAGCGCTCCGGGTCGAACGTGTCGGGGTCCGGGAAGTCCTCGGGGAGCCGGTTGGAGACCGCCGGGGAGGCCGCGACGGTCTGCCCGGCACGGACGACGTGGTCGCCGATCTGCACGTCCTCCTGCGCCACCCGCATGAGGATGATGAGCGGCGGGTGCAGACGCAGCGTCTCCTTGAGGGCGTTCTCGACCTTGGGCATCTGACGCAGTGCGCCGAAGCTGTACTCCGCGCCGTCCGAGTAGACCTCGTCGAGTTCGGCGACCACCTGCGCGAGGTAGTCCGGGTGCCTGAGCAACTCGATGAGCATCCACGCACTGGTGCCGGAGGTGGTGTGGTGCCCGGCGAACATCATGGAGATGAAGATGCCGGTGACCTCGTCCGGGGTGAAGCGATACGTGCCGTCGTCGTTCTTCACGGAGACCAGGACGTCGAGCAGATCCCGGTCCTCTTTGTCCGCCGGAGGGTTGGCGACCCTCTCCTCCATGATCGCCGACACGAGCTCCACCAGTCCGGCCCGGGCCGCGTCCCGCCTGCGGAACGCGGGGATGTCCGCGTAGGGGTCGATGTACGCATGCGGGTCGGTGCCCTGCTCTAGATCGTGGTACAGGTGCGCGAACCGCGCGTCGAGCTGCTCCCGGAACTTCGGGCCGATCAGGCACGCCGAGGAGGTGTAGATGGTGAGTTCGGAGAACCACTCCAGCAGGTCGATCTCGCCCTCGTCGCCCCACTCGCCCACCATCCGCTGCACCTCGTGGGGGATGGTGACGGCGTGCTGGCGCATGTGCTCGCCGCGCAGCGCGGTGTTGTGCAGCATCTCCGAGCGGCGCTCGGGGCTGGCGTCGAACACGACGCCCTCCCCGAAAACCGGCGTCATGAACGGGTAGGCGGCGGCCTGGTCGAGGGACTCGTCAGGGGCACGGAAGAAGGCCTCGTTGGCGGTCGCCCCGGAGGCCAGGCAGATGTCGCGGTCGACGATCTTGAACACGCCGAGGTCGCCGCACTCCTGGCGCACCCGCCGGAACAGGCCGATCGGGTCGGTGCGGAGTTCGTCCATGTGCCCGAGCTCGTCCTCCCCGCCGGAGACCCGCCGAGGTTCGGTGAGGGTGGAGACGTCGGTGGGCGTGTCGATGGAGCCGTCGGTACTGGTCACGAGTAGTCCTCCTCGATTGGGGCCTCCGGCTGGATCTCCAGCTCGGTGATCTGGGCGCCACGGGGCATCGACACCATGGCGGCGACCCCCCGGGCGAGGTCGGCCGGTTTGCACATGCGCGGGTGACGACCGAAGCCGTGTCTGACCCAGTCGTTGATGACCGACTCCGCGGTGTCCGCGTCGAACTCGGTGCCCATCTCGGTCATCACCGGCCCGGGGCGGACCACCCCGAGGCGGATCCCCGTGCCCTCGAGTTCCTTGCGGGCCTGGTGTGCCATCGTCTCCAGGCCGGCCTTGGCCGCGACGTACGCGCCGGAGCGGGGCCTGGCGGTATAGGCCACGTCGGATCCGATGAGGACCACGTCTCCCCGACGGCGGTCGACCATCCCGGGGACCACGGCGTGGAGGAGTCGCTGCACGGAGAGCAGGTGGATGTCGATCTGGGCGGCGAAGTCCTCGGGGTCCATCTCCCACACCCGGGCCATCCTCAGGCTGCCCGCGCTGGAGACCAGGACCTCGGGCGGGCCGTATGCCTCGCCGGCGGCGGCCACGAACCCGGCGACCGAGTCGGCGCTGGTCACGTCGACCGGCCGGGCGATGGCCCGTCCCCCGGCGTCCCGGATCCGGCCCACGAGGTCGTCGAGGCGGTCGGCGCGACGGGCCCCCACGACGACGGGGTGGCCGAGCGCCGCCAGCGCCTCCGCGGAGGCACGTCCGATCCCGGAGGAGGCGCCCGTGACGAGTGCGGGACGCTCAGCCGCGTCCCGATGCGGTGGGAACTTCAGGCTCATGAGCGCCTGACCTCGACGCGCATGGGCAGGTGTGCGAAGCCGCGCACGTTGGACGAGTGCACGCGCTCGGCGCCGGGGAGGATCTCGTACCCCGTGATCGACCGCGAGATCTGGTCGAGCGCGATCCGCCCCTCGAGCCGCGCGAGGTGCGCGCCGAGGCAGAAGTGCGGCCCCTGCCCGAAGCTCAGGCTCGCGGAGGTGTCACGGCCGAGGCGAAAGGTCTCGGGGTCCTCGAACACCTCCTCGTCGCGGTTGGCCGCGCCGATCAGCAGGAGCACCTTCTGGTCTGCGGGGATGGTGACGCCGCGGACCGTGACGTCCTGCATCGTCGTGCGCAGGACCAACTGGCTGGACGTGTCGTAGCGCAGCGTCTCCTCGACCCACTCGCTCACCCGCTCGGGGTCCTCGATCACCAGCTGCGACTGGTCCGGGTTCCGGTGCCCCCAGAACATCGCGTTGGCGAGCAGCTTGGTGGTGGTCTCGTTGCCCGCCACCACCATGAGGAAGAGGAAGGACAGGATCTCGTCCTCGTCGAGCTTCTCCCCGTCGATCTCGGCGTCGATCAGGGCCGAGGTCAGGTCCTCGGTCCGCTCCCTGCGCCGCTCGGAGACCATGCCCTGGTAGTAGGTGATGAGGTCGAGGGCGGCGACCATCGAGTCCTCGGGCACGTCCTGGCCGCCCTCCTCACGGTGCATGACCAGGTCTGCGAGCCGGCGGAGCTCGTCGCGGTCCGACTCGGGCACTCCCATCAGGTCCGAGATGACGTCCATCGGCAGTTTGCCCGCGTAGTCCTGGACGAAGTCGAACTCGTCGCCGTCGCGGGATGTGGCCAGGCACTCGTCCCAGTACCGACGGGAGATCCGCGCGATGCCCTCCGAGAGCGCGTCGACCCGCCGGGAGGTGAACCCCTTGCTCACGAGCTTGCGCAGCCGGGCGTGCCTGGGGTCGTCCATCGCCAGGAAGGACATGGTCTTGTAGGCGTGCCGTCCGTACGCCGCCGGGTCGAGGGAGACCCCCATCGAGTTGGAGAACACGTCGGGCGCGCGGAACGCCTCACGGACGTCGGCGTGCCTGCTCAACGCCCAGAAGTCGAGATCCGGGTTGTGGTAGACGGGGGCCTCGGCCCGCAGCCGGGCGTAGAACGGGTACGGGTCCTCGTGGACGGCGTAGTCGTACGGGCTGAACACGAGCGGGGCGGGTGTCGCGGTGGTCATGTCTCGAGGTCACCTCAGGATGAGTCGGGCGGCGGACTCGATGGCGTCCGCCATGTCGGAGTAGGAGCCGTAGCCCATGCCCGCACGGACGAGCGCTCCGGCGTAGACCATCTCCAGCGCGTCGATCACCTCGTCGTCGGCCTCATCACCCAGCGCGGCCGTCAGGCGCCGACGGATGTCGGCGCCGATCCGGATCCTCAGGTGGGACACCTCCGGGTCGTCACCCAGGAGGGCCGCGGTGACCGCCGAGGAGAGCTCGGGCTCGTCCGCCACCAGCAGCGCGACGTCGCGCAGGACCGCCACCACCCTGTCCACCGTGGTGCCGGTCGAGGCGCCCTCGGTGACGTGGTCGCGCAGGCGCCGCCAGAACACCTCGGCGATGAGGTGGCCCTTGGAGGAGAAGTAGGTGTACGCGGTGGCGGGGGCGACCCCGGCCTTGGCCGCCACGGCCCGGACCGCGAGGCCGCCCGGCCCCTTTTCGCGCAAGACCTCGACAGCGGCACTGGTGAGGCGGTCGACGGTCTCGGCCTGCTGGCCGTTGAGACGCCGTCGCGTGGATTCGAAATGCACGTCACTGGACATGTGTCTGGACAGTACACCACTCGCCGGACTATCGTCTAGACAGTTGTCTACCCACTGGATGTCCATCAACCCTGACGGAAGGCCCCCCGTGACGACGAGCACCACCTACGACGCCCCGCTCCTCATCGGCGGCGAGCTGCGCCCGGCCTCCGGGGGCGGCACGTTCGACGTCCTCAACCCCGCCACGGAGGAGGTGATCGGCCGCGCCGCCGACGCCGGCCCGGAGGACATGGCCGCCGCGATCGAGGCCGCCCGCACCGCGTTCGACACCACCACGTGGTCCACCGATCATGCCTTCCGCGCCTCGTGCCTGCGGCAGCTTCGGGACGCCCTGCAGGCCCACACCGAGGAGCTGCGCGCGCTGACCATCGCCGAGGTGGGCGCACCGCACATGTTCACCACCGGTCCCCAGCTGGAGGGGCCCGTCGCCGACCTGGGCTGGCTCGCCGACCTGGTCGAGGCCTACGACTGGGTCGAGGACCTCGGCGAGTCCGAGGTGATGGGGGTGCGTTCCCGCCGGACGACGCACCGGGAGGCGATCGGCGTGGTCGGTGCCATCACCCCGTGGAACTTCCCCAACCAGATCAACCTGGCCAAGATCGGGCCCGCGTTGGCCGCGGGATGCACCGTGGTGCTCAAGCCCGCCCCGGACACCCCGCTCATCGCCGCCGCGGTGGCCCGCATCGCCGCCGAGGAGACCGACATCCCCGCGGGCGTGCTGGGCGTGGTCTCGTCCTCGGACCACGGGGTGGGTGCCCAGCTGAGCACCGACCCCCGCGTCGATCTGGTCTCGTTCACCGGATCCACCGCCACCGGCAAGAAGATCATGATGGCCGCGTCGGAGACCCTCAAGAAGGTCTTCCTCGAGCTGGGTGGCAAGTCCGCCGCCGTGGTCCTGGACGATGCGGACCTGAACGCCGCGTGCTTCATGACGGCCCTCAACGCCTGCACCCACGCCGGTCAGGGCTGCGCCCTCACCACGCGCTTGCTGGTGCCGCGCGAGAAGTACGACGAGGCCGTCAACGCCGCCAAGGGCGCGATGGCCGCCTTCGCGCCGGGCGACCCCACCGACCCCGGCACCCTGTGCGGGCCGGTGATCTCCGCGGTCCAGCGCGAGCGGGTCGAGGGGTACATCGCCCTGGCCGTGGAGGAGGGCGGCACCATCGAGATCGGCGGCGGTCGCCCCTCCGGCGAGGAGAAGTCGAGGGGCTTCTGGGTGGAGCCCACGCTGATCTCCGGACTCGACAACACCGCGCGGGTGGCCCGGGAGGAGATCTTCGGACCCGTGCTCGTGGTCATCCCCCACGACGGCGACGAGGACGCGATCCGGATCGCCAACGACTCCCCCTACGGACTCTCCGGCGCCGTGTGGGGCACCGACCCCCGGCGGGTCGAGAAGGTTGTCGCGGGGATCCGCACCGGGACCCTGGGGGTGAACGGCGGCGTCTGGTACGGCGCCGACGTCCCGTTCGGCGGCTACAAGCAGTCGGGCATCGGCCGCGAGATGGGCCGGCAGGGCTTCGAGGAGTACCTCGAGACCAAGTCCGTGGCGTCTCCGGCCTGACATTCCACCCCCACCCGAACCACCACCCCTGACGAAAAGGAAGAGACCACAGATATGGGACGTTTTGACGGCAAGTCCGTGATCGTGACCGGCGCGGCCGGCGGGATCGGCGAGGAGTACGCCAAGGCCCTCGCCGCGGAGGGCGCGAAGGTCGTGGTGGCCGACGTCTCGGACACCGAGGGACAGCGCGTGGCGCAGGAGATCACCGCGGCCGGTGGGGAGGCGTTCTTCCAGCACACCGACGTCTCCGACCCGGACTCGGCCGGGGCCTGCGCCGAGGCCGCCGTGGACAGGTTCGGCCGGCTGGACATGCTGGTCAACAACGCCGCGATCTTCGGCGGGATGAAACTCGACTTCCTCATCACCGTGCCGTGGGACTACTACGAGAAGTTCATGTCGGTGAACCTGAACGGTCAGCTGATCATGGTCCGCGCCTGCTGGGAGAAGATGGCGGCCGCCGGCGGTGGCGCCATCGTCAACCAGTCCTCCACCGCCGCGTGGCTCTACTCGGGCTTCTACGGCCTGGCCAAGGTGGGTGTCAACGGGCTCACCCAGCAGTTGGCCACCGAACTGGGCGGGTCCAACATCCGCATCAACGCGATCGCGCCCGGCCCGATCGACACCGAGGCCAACCGCTCGACCACCCCACAGTCCATCGTCAAGGACATGGTGGACAAGCTCCCGCTCAAGAGGATGGGACAGCCGGAGGACCTGGTCGGGATGCTGCTCTTCCTGCTCTCGGACGAGGCGTCGTGGATCACCGGTCAGATCTTCAACGTCGACGGCGGACAGGTCATCAGGTCGTGAGCGTGAACCCGGCCGACATCTCCGGGCAGGGCGCCGGAGCCGCACCCGTGGGTCCGGGCTCCCCGGAGGACTCCCCCGCGCCCGTCGGGTTCATCGGGCTGGGCAACATGGGCGCGCCCATCGCCCGTCGGTTGCTGTCGTGGCCCGGCGGCCTGGTCGTCTGCGACGTCCGCCCCGAGGCGACCGAACCGTTCACCGCGGAGGGGGCCACCTCCGGCGCGACACCGGCCGAGGTGGCCCGGACGGCCAGACTCGTCTCGGTGACGGTTCTCGACGACGCGCAGGTCCGTGACGTCGTCGACGGCCCCGACGGGATCCTGCGCACGGCCGGTCCGGGAACGGTGGTGGCGGTCCATTCCACCATCTCCGACTCCACGGCCGTAGAGCTCGCCAGGGCGTGCGGAACGCACGGCGTACACCTGGTGGACGCCCCGGTCTCGGGCGGGGCACCAGGCGCGGAAAAGGGGGAGCTCGCGGTGATGGTGGGCGGGACGCGCGAGGTCTACGAGGCCTGCAAGCCCGTCTTCGCGCTGTGGGCCGCGCTGCCGGTCCACGCCGGCGAGGTGGGGGCGGGTACGCGGATGAAGCTGGCCCGCAACCTGCTGCACTTCATCTCGTTCACCGCCGCCGCCGAGGCTTCCCGATTGGCGGAGGCCGCGGGACTCGACATCGCCACGCTGGGCCGCGTGGTGCGGCACACCGACGCCATCACCGGTGGCGCCGGCGCGGTGATGTTGCGGGACACCACCGCGCCGATCGCCCCCGACGACTTCTGGCACGGTGTCTTCACCCACGTCCGGGGCCTCGGCGAGAAGGACCTCTCACTGGCCCTGGATCTCGGGCAGCGGCTGGAGGTGGACCTGCCGCTCGGGACCATCGCGTTGCGCGACCTGGGCTCCGGTTTCGGCGTGGGGCCGGGAGAGATCGCCCGCCGCGCCGCGGGCGCGCCCGGGGATGACGGCGGTATCACCGACGACGACGAGGGAGCACGATGAGCGACACGGCAGAATCCGGGATGTCCCCGGAGCGCGAGCGCGGGCTGGCCATGATGACCGAGGTCTACGGCTTCGAGATGACCGACGGGCCGGGTGACTACTTCGCCGAGACCGCGGACCACCTGTTCGGGCGCGTGTGGTCCCGACCCGGTCTGAGCCACCGCGACCGCCGCCTGCTCCTGCTGGGCGCGCTCACCGCTCAGGGGAACACGGACATCGCCGACATCCAGGTGGGCGCCGCGCTGGGCAACGGCGAGCTGACACCCGAGGAACTGGAGGAGATCGTGCTGTTCCTCTGCTACTACGCGGGCTGGCCGAACGGCACCAAGCTGGGCAACGTGGTGGGCCCGCACGTCGCGCACGCCCGGAAGGCCGCCCGGCGGGCCGAGGCGGGGAACGATGGCCGCGACTGAGCGCCCGGCCGAGGGCGGGGATCGCGGGCGGAGTCATGAGCGATAGGTTTGTGCCATGACCGCTCCCGAGATCGACCAGGCGCTGCTCGACGTGGCGCTCGCCGCCCCCGGCTTCATGCCGCTGGACGAGGGCCGCACCCTCTACGAGATCGCCTGCGAGTACCTGGGCGACGGCGTGGGCGTAGAGATCGGCACCTACTGCGGCCGGTCCACGGTGTTCCTCGGCGCGGCCGCGAGGGTGACCGGCGGAAGCATCGTCACCGTCGACCACCACCGTGGGTCCGAGGAGCACCAGCCGGGGTGGGAGTACCACGACACCACGCTGGTCGACCCGCACACCGGCCGCCTGGAGACCCTCGTGGCGTTCCGGCACACGATCTGGGACGCGGGACTGGACGACGTGGTGACCGCCGCGGTGGGCACGTCCCGGCAGGTCGCGAAGATCTGGGGCACGCCGGCCTCGTTCGTGTTCATCGACGGGGGGCACTCCTCCGAGGCCGCGCAGGCCGACTACGAGGGCTGGGCCCCGTGGGTCGCGGTGGGCGGCGCCCTGCTGATCCACGACGTGTTCCCGAACCCCGAGGACGGCGGACGCCCGCCGTACGAGATCTACTGCCGCGCCCTGGAGTCCGGGCAGTTCACCGAGGTGCGCGCGGTGGACTCGCTGCGCGTCCTGCGGCGCGACTCGGGCGAGGTCGGCGCCCCCATGCCCTAGGTGGTCAGTATACCCAGGGCCCGCACCGACCCGCACCGACCCGCACCGAGGTTCACACCGCCCACCGGCCGCCCGCGCTCCACGCATCACCCGAGCCCGGGCGGCCGCGCCGTGTGTGGAGGAACCTGCCGACCACGGCCGCCCCGAGGTCGTCGACGTCCGGGGCCACCACGGTGCCGCCGACCCGGCGGGCCAACGCCTCGAGAAAGCGGCCGAGCCCGGGGTCGTCCCCGAGCCGGAAGAACGTGGTCTGCGCACCGAACCGCGCCACGCGGTCCAACTCGTCGACGGTCGTGCGGATCGTCTCCGGTGCGGGTGGGTAGCCGAACCACGGGTCCCCGCTGCCCAGGAGGTGGGCGGTGGGCTCGCCGTCGGTGACGACGAGCAGGACCGGCTGCATCGACGGGTGCTTTCGGAAGAACCGGCCGGCCAGCAACAGAGCGTGGTGCAGGTTGGTGCCCATCTCGTACTCCGCGTCGAGGGAGAGCAGGTCCTCCACCGTCCTGGTCTGGGCGAAGCGGCCGAACGAGATGAGCTGGAAAGTGTCCTGCCGGAACCGTGTGCTCACCAGGTGGTGCAGGGCCAGCGCGGTGCGCTTCATCGGGACCCATCGGCCCTCCATGGCCATCGAGAACGACGTGTCGACCAGCAGCGCGACGGCGGCCTGGGTCCGCGACTCCGTCTCCCTGACCTCGATGTCGTCCGGCAGCAGCCGGATTCCCTGTCCCGGGTCCCCACCCTCGGCCACGACCCGGGACAGGGCGTTGGTGACGGTCCGCGGCACGTCCCACGACTCCACGTCACCGAACCGCCAGGCGCGGCTCGCTCCCGTCTGGTCCCCCGCCGCCCCGGACATCCGCGTCTCGCGGGCGCCGGTGCGACCCGAGAGCCGACGGGCGGCGTCACGCAGCAGGGAACCGCCGAGCTTGCGCAGTGCGGCCGGGGACAGCCTCAGGTCGCCGTCGGGGCGCCTGCTCAGGTAACCCGAGTCGCGCATCGACTGCTCGAGCCGCGCCAGCGTGCGCAGGGAGACCGCGGCCTCTCCCCCGAGGTGGCGGGCCACGGCCTCGAGGTCCAGCTCGGACAGGGGCGAACCCTCGCTGCCCCGCGCCAGCTGCTCGGCGAGACGGTCCAGGTCACCGAGCTCCGCCATCGCCGCGGCACCCTCGGAGAAACCGAGTCCCTCCTCGCCGTCGAAGTCCGCGGAGCCGTCCCAGTCCTCGCCGGGTCTGAGCGACTGCAGTAGCCCGTCGAGCCGACCCAGCTGCTCCATGAGTTCCGGTGAGCCGAACGCCTGCTGCGAGAGCGCCATCAACTCCTCCCGCTGCTCCGGCGTCATCGACCGCATCATCCGCTGCGCGGCCGCCGCGCGCCGGGCCAGCACGTCGATGAGCTCGTCGATGTCGGCCGGCTGCTCCGGGAAGGAGTCCGAGTGCTTGTCCATGAACCGCTCGAAGTCCTCGGGGGTGTCCTGCCCACGAGCGTGCTTGTCGAGCAACTCGGTGAGGTCGGCGAGCATCTCCGACACCGCCGCACGATCGGCGTCGGTCGCGTTCTCCAGGGCCTGTTTCATCCCCGCGAAGCGCGACTCGAGCGCCTCCTCTCCGAGGAGATCCTGGATCCTCCTGTAGGCCTCCCACGCATCGGAGGAGGCCCAGTCGTACTCGGCGAGCTCGCCGACCGCCGCGGCCGGGGAATCCGGGAGGTTCTCGATGGTCATCTCTCGCAGGGTGCGATCCATCGGGTCCATCTGCGTGTCCCGGGCGAGCTGCCCGCGTTCGGCCAACAGCGCCTTGTCCAACAGCTCGGACACCTCCTCCAGGGTCCCGCCCAGGTGGCCGCGCTCGAGCAGTTCACGGCGCCGACGCTGCACCCTGCCCGCGAGGTCGTCGAGACCGGCCTGGCCCCGACCGCCCCGGCGGAGGAACTCGCGCATCGACTGCTCGGGCGAGTACCCGGACATCACCCCCTCGGACACCGCCTCGAGCGCCTCGGACAGGTCGAGCGGGGGCGCGAGAGGGTCGGGGCCTCCGACGTATCGTCCGTACCGCGCGCGGGGCTCGTCTCGCGACATCGCGTCCCTCCTGCTCCGGCGGCTCCTCGGCCACCATCGTCGACCCCGGGGGGTCAACCGTAGACGGCGGCGCCGTCCCCGGTCTCCTTGGACAGGCGCCGCGAGAGGTAGAGCCCCTCCAGCGCGAACTCGATCGCCCCCGCCCTCTGCCCCACGGTCTGGGCGCCCGCGCGCTCGGCGATCCGGTCGTAGAGGTCCGGATCGGAGAGCTCGGGCAGGTCGTCGAGGAACTCCGCCGCGGTGACACTGGCGCCGGTGGTCAGGGTCACCGACCCGTCGAACGCCTCGACGAGGGGGGCCAGGTCGAGACCGCGGAACATCTCGCGCACCACGTCGACCGTGGCGCTGCGCAGGAGATAGCGGAGGATCTCCGTCTCGCGGCCCTCCTCACCCGGCTCGAACTCGATCTTCCCGCGCAGCACCTCCACGGCGGCGTCGACGTCGACCAGCCGCGCGACCGCCTCGCCCGGGTCGTCGGTCCCCCGGACGGCGGCGCGCCGCCTGGCCGCGGCCGCGACGGTCTCGGCGCCGGCGATCGCGAAGCGCGCGGACACGCCGGAGGACTGGTTGACCGACTCCGAGGTCCGCAGTTCGCGCGTGAACCGGGCGAGCAGTTCCATCACGGCGTCCGGAACCTCCGCGGTGAGCTCCGCCTCCTGGCGCACGACCTCGATCTCGTCGGACAGGTCCAGCGGGTAGTGCGTGCGGATCTCGGCGCCGAACCGATCCTTGAGCGGGGTGATGATGCGTCCGCGGTTGGTGTAGTCCTCCGGGTTCGCCGAGGCCACCACCAGGACGTCGAGGGGAAGACGCAGGACGTACCCGCGGATCTGGACGTCCCGCTCCTCCATGACGTTGAGCAGCGCCACCTGGATGCGCTCGGCCAGGTCGGGGAGTTCGTTGAGCGCCACGATCCCGCGGTTCGCGCGGGGTACCAGACCGTAGTGGATCGTCTCCGGGTCGCCGAGGCGCCGTCCCTCCGCCACCCGCATCGGGTCGACGTCGCCGATCATGTCCGCCACGGAGGTGTCCGGGGTCGAGAGCTTCTCGACGTAGCGCTCGGTCCGGTGCCGCCAGTCGATCGCCAGTGAGTCCCCCTCGCGGGCGATCCGCTCCCGCGTCGCCGGGGTGATCGGAGCGAGTGGGTCCTCCCCCAGCTCGGATCCCGCGACGACGGGCGACCACTCGTCGAGCAGGCCCACCAGGGTGCGCAGCAGGCGTGTCTTGCCCTGCCCGCGCTCGCCCAGCAGGACGATGTCGTGACCGGCGATGACCGCCCTCTCGAGTTGCGGGATGACCGTCGTGTCGAAACCGTGCATCCCCGGCCAGGGATCGCGGCCCGCGGCCAGTCCGGCGAGGAGGTTCTCGCGCATCTCCTCGCGCAGGCTGCGGCTGGTGTACCCCGCGGCGCGCAGGTCGCCGAGGGTCTGGACGTCCGGCTTGTCGCTCACGGGGCCCACGGTAGTCCTCCTCGCGGCCCCGTGCCCCGACCCGAGCCGGGCCTGGGTCGGCGGGGATGGGGTGCGACAGGGTGTCGAGGTCGGGATTCAGTCCTCGATCGGCACCCGGTGGTCGCTCGCGATCGACACCCTGTTGAACGCGTTGATCAGGACGATCGACCACTCCAGCGCCGAGAGCTGGTCGTCGTCGAAGTGCTCGGCGGCGGCGGCCGTGGCCTCCTCGCGCTCGGTCACCCCGTCCAACCGCGTGAGGGTCTCGGCCAGGCGTAGCGCGGCGCGTTCGGGGGCACCGAAATCGTCGATGTCCCGCCAGGCCGGCAACAGGTCGAGGCGATCCTGCGACACCCCCGCCTTCCGCGCGGCCGGGACGTGCGTGGCCAGACAGGCAGCGCACCCGTTGAGCTGGGAGACCCTGACGTTGACCAACTCGATCAGCGCCTCCTCCAGGCCCGCCCCGGTCGACGCCTCCCGGGAGGCGACCGCGGTGCGGACGAGCTGCTTGTAGACCTCACGCTGGGCGCGGTCCAGCTGCGGGACACCCATGATCAGGCGTCCTCCCCGGCCCGTGCCCGCGCCGCCGGGTTCGCCCTCGGCGTGAGCACGCTGCCGGGCAGCGTGGGCGCGGGGAGGCGGGTGAGCCCGTCGGGGTTGCGCCCGATATACCCGTCGACCCGCCCGAAGCGATCCGACCCGTCCTCCCACTCCTGCCGGTAGCGCACGATCTCGTCGTGGCTGCGGCCGATGAAGTTCCACCACATGACGATCTCCTCGCCGAACGGGGTGCCACCGATGAGGATCATGCGCGCCGGGGTGGATCCAGTGTTGTCGATCGTCAGGGTGGCCTCGCCGACCCCCGTGTAACCCAGTTGCGCGGGGTGGACTGTCACACCCTCGAGCGTGATGTCGCCGGTGTCCACCAGGAGCCCGTGTTCGAACTCCGGGTCGACATCGAGGGTGAGCCGGGCTCCGGGGTCCAGTCGGAGCTCCGCGCCCAGGAGCGGGGTGAAGGTCGCGACGGGCGACGACGAGCCCAGCAACGACCCGATGAAGACCAACGCCGATCCGCCCTCGTACTCCACCCTCTCGGGAACGTGGTGCTCGAACGCCCGGCCGCTGGTCTCGCGGTCCCTCTCGGGCAGCACCGTCCACAGCTGCACGCCGTGCAGAACGCCCGTGTCCTGGGTCGAGACCTCGGTGTGGCAGATCCCCGCTCCGGAGGTCATGAGGTTGACCTCGCCGGGCCGGACCACCGCGTGGTTGTCACCGGAGTCGTGGTGGGTCACCGCGCCCTCGAACAGCCAGCTGACGGTCTGGAGTCCGGTGTGTGGGTGGGAGGGCACGTCCATACCGCCGGTGGCCGACACGTCGTCCGGACCGTAGTGGTCGACGAAGCACCAGGCTCCGATCAGAGAGCGCTGACGTTGCGGCAGGGTCCGCCTGACCGTCATCGCGCGCGGTCCGCCGAGGGGCACGTCACGGGAGGTGATGATCTCCACCGCGGCACCGCCCGGTTCGGGTCCGCCGGGTGCTCCCCCCGCCTCGCAGTCGATCTCCTCCGGACGGGCGTCGAGGTTGCTCACGACCGCACCTCCGCGTCGGCGGCGCTGAGGGTGTCGGCCGCCTCGCGCCGCATCTCGAGCCGTCTGTCGGCGATCTTGCCGCCCAGGGCCAGGGTGAGCGCCCTGTCCACGACCGGGACCGGCAGGTGGTCCAGGAGCCTGCGGCCGAGGTCCCACTTCACGGCGTAGCGGTGGCGGGGACGGGCTGTGGTGCCGGCGGTCCACACGGCCTCCGCGAGGACGCGGGGATCGGCCGCCTTGTCGTCCTCCCCCGCCGCCATCTCGCCCATCACGGCGGCCATGGCGGCGAAGGGGGAACCCGGGAGCGTGGACTCCTGGAAGCGGCGCCGGATCGAGGCGGTCATCCCCGTGCGGAACGGGCCCGGTTGGATGAGCACCACGTCCAGGCCGAGGAACATGAGTTCGCGCCGGAGCGAGTCACCGTAGGCCTCGATCGCGTGCTTGCTCATGGCGTAGGCGCCGTTCATCGGCATCGCGTGTTGGGGCCCGGTCTCCGAGCTGATGAGGACCACGCGTCCGCTACTGGCGCGGAGCAGGTCGAACATCGCGTGGACCGTCCGGACGGTCCCCATGACGTTCACGTCCAGCACCTGCTGGACCCGGTCGGGGTCGGTCTCGGCGAGCGGTCCGATCCCCAGGATCCCGGCGAAGGTGATCAGCGCGTCGAGACGGCCGTGGTCCGCGCGGACCCGGTCGGCGAGCGCCTCGAGTGACACGGTGTCGGTCACGTCGACCGCCGCGGGCGTGATCCCGACGCCGCCCGGTGGTGCGCTGAGGTCGGCGGCGACCACGTGCCACCCGCGGGCGGCGTAGAGCGCGGCCGTGGCGGCACCGAGGCCGCCCCCGGCTCCGGTGATGACGACGACGGGGGTGCCGGAGGCGGTGGCGGAGGTCATACCGCCGACGGTACCGGCGCGGCGGGGCCGCCGTGAGGGGCTCGGGCGCGGGAACCGGCGAATCGGACCCCGCCTTGCGTCAGGCGCCGACGTGCAGTCCGAGTTTGCCGGCCAAACGGTCGATGTAGGCCAGTACCTCCTCCTCGGATCTCTCCGGTGTGCCGTAGACCAGCTCGTGCACCCCCAACTCCCGGTACATCTCGATCTTCTCGGGGACCGGCTTGCCGTCGAGCACCACGATGTACGGCTCCCCCTCCCGGCCGGCCTCCGCCCACAACTCCCGCAACTGCCGGACGCTCCCCGCGATGTCCTGGGAGATGGGAGTGCTCATCCACCCGTCGGCACTGCGGCAGATCCATTTGAAGTTCTTCTCGTTTCCCGCCGCACCGACGAGCGTGCGGGGTCCGCCGGACTGAACGGTCTTGGGCCAGGCCCAGCTGGGGCCGAAGTCCACGAACCGCCCGTGGTACTCGGCCTCCTCCCGACTCCACAGCTCGCGCATGGCCTCGAGGTACTCGCGCAGCATGGTACGGCGCAGCTTCGGCGGGACGTTGTGGTCGGCCATCTCGTCGAGGTTCCAGCCGTACCCCACCCCGAGTACCGTGCGGCCGCCCGAGAGGTGGTCGACCGAGGCGATGGTCTTGGCCAGGGTGATGGGGTCGCTCTCGACCGGGATCGCGACGGCCGTGCCGAGGCGGATCGTCGAGGTGACCGAGGAGACCGCGGCGAGCGTGACCCAGGGGTCGAGCGTGCGGCTGTAGCGCTCGTCGGGCAGCTCGGCCCCGCCGGTGCCCGGGTGCGCGGCCTCGCGCCGGATCGGGATGTGGGTGTGCTCGGGTACATAGAACGCCGAGAACCCCGCCTTCTCCGCGGCCACCGCGGCCACCGTCGGCCGGATCCCCCGATCACTCGTGAACAAGGTGAGTCCGAATTGCATGGGCGCTCCTCGTGCCGTCGGGGCCGCCGGCCGACACCTGACCAGACAGGTGTCCAGCGGCGGTTTCCGTCAGACTAGCGCACCGTGGCCGGGATCGGCGGGCACTCCTCGCCCGGGGTGCAGTCGGCCGGATCGCCCGGGGCACGCTGCAGTCGCTGCATGGTGTGGTCCGAGACGTAGCGGAAGATCTCGTTGCCCGGCGTGGTGCGCGACAGCGCGTCCGCCGCGAGCAGCACCACCGCCCCCGTCCACGTGCTCAGCTCCACGGGCCAGCGCTTGCCGTCCGCGAACACCAACCCGGTCCAGTAGGAGCCGTCTGAGTCCCGCAGGTGCTGCATGTTGGTGAACTGCTCGAGGGCCTGGTCGTGCCGGCCCGCCGCCTCGAGGGCGAGCACGAGCTCGCACGTCTCGGCGCCGGTCACCCACGGCCGGTGGTCCACGCACCGGATCCCCAGACCGTCGACGACGAACCGGTCCCAGTGGGCATCCAACCGCTGCTGCGCCTGCTCCCCCACCATCACCCCGCCGAGCACCGGGTAGTACCAGTCCATGGAGAACTCGTCCTTGGGGGTGAACAGCTCGGGGTGCGCCCGCAGGGCGTGCCCGAGGGAGTCCGCGGCGGCGTCCCAGTCCGGGGCCGTCTCCCCGAGTTCCTCGGCGATCGCGACGCCACACCGCAGGGCGTGGTGGACACTCGAGGACCCCGTGATGAGGGCCTCCTCGCAGAAGCCCTCTTCCCCGGCGCCCCACCACATCTGACCCTCCGGGCCCTGAAAGGTCAGCACCAGGTCCAGCGCCCTGCGCACCGTCGGCCACATCGACTCCAGGAATCCCTGCCGGGCCGTGACCAGGTGGTGGTGCCATACACCGACAGCGACGTAGGCGCAGAAGTTGGAGTCCGTGTCCGCGTCGACGACGACCCCGTCCTGCCACCTCACCGGCCACGAGCCGTCGGCCCGCTGGGTGTCGAGGAGGAACCCGTACGCCTTCTCCGCGGCCTCCCACTGCCCGGCCACCGTCAGCCCCATGGCCGACTCCACGTGGTCCCACGGGTCGGTGTGCCCGCCCGTGAACCACGGGATCTCTCCGCTCGGACGCTGCACGGAGGCGATCCACTCACCGGTGGCCCGCGCCGCGTCGGCGTCGAGCACCCCCGGGACGCTGGGGACGGGACGGGACCGGTCTACTGCGGTGTTGGAGGTGAGCACTGACGATCAGGCCTCCGCGGGCTTGCGGAGGTAGAACACGATGGACTTGCCCATCACCGGGTTGAGCACCTTCTCGGCGGTCCTGGTGACCCAGGGCCCCTTCATCAGGTCCCACACCAGGAGCTTGTGATAGGCCCTGGGCAGCGGGTGGTCGTCGTTCTCCGTGCCCACCGCGCACTTGATCCACCAGTAGGGGGCGTGCAGCGCGTGCGCGAAGCCGGTGCCGGTGACCTCCAGGCCCGCGGCGCGGAGCTTGTAGCCCAGCTCCTCGGCGGTGTAGATGCGGCAGTGGCCGCCGGGGTTCGAGTGGTAGGCGTCCGAGAGCTTCCAGCAGAGCTTCTCCGGCCACTCGCGCGGCACGGTGACGGCGGCGACGCCACCCGGCTTGAGGATCCGCACGAGCTCGGCGATCGCCCGGGTGTCCTCCGGGACGTGCTCGAGCACCTCGGAGATGAGCACCAGGTCGAAGGTGCCGTCCTCGTAGGGCATGTCGAGCGCGTCCCCGGTCACGGCCTCCCCCTTGGAGGTGGGCAGGCCCTCACCCTCGGCCTCCATCGCGGCGAGCATCTCGGTCACCTGACGCATCTCGTCGGCGTTCTGATCGAAGGCGGTGACATCGGCCCCGCGGCGGTAGAGCTCGAAGGTGTGCCGGCCGAGGCCGGCTCCCACGTCGATGGCTCGCATGCCGGGGGTGACCCCCAGACGATCGAAGTCGGCGGTCAGCATGCGGCGTCCTCCTGCTCACGGATGTCGTACTCCCCGGCCCCGGGGAGCACCTCGGGCACGTCGTCGGTGACGTGCTCGTCTATCTCTGCCTGGTCCGGCCCGATGACCGGACCGGCGGTGAGATCCGGGAGCGTCTCGCCCCGGACCCTGGCTATCGCCGTCTCATAGACCTCGACGGTCCTGCGTGCCACGGCCGCCCAGCTGTAGCGCTCCATCACCCGCTGCCGTCCGCCCTGCGACAGGCGTCGTCGCTCGAGCGGGTCGGACAACAGTGCGCTGATCTGGCGGGCGAGGTCGTCGACGTCGCCGGGCTCGACGAGCCGGGCGGCCGTGTCGTCGGTGCCGACGACCTCCGGGAGCGCCCCCGCGCGGCTGGCGATCAACGCGCAGCCGCTGGACATGGCCTCGACCGCGGGCAGCGAGAAGCCCTCGTACATGCTCGGCACGACCGAGATCTCCGCGGTGCCCACGAGCTCGGCCAACTCGTCGTCGTCGACCCCCGACACCAGGTCGACCGCGTCTCGCAACCCCAGGGAGTCCAGGAGCCTCGAGGCCTCCCCCTTGCGCTTGAGCTTGGAAACCAGCGTCAACCGCACCCCCGGGTGCTCCTGCCGGACCTTCGCCAGTGCGCGCAGCAACACCGGGACGCCCTTGAGCGGCTGGTCGGCGCTGGCCACACACACCAGGCGCCCGGACTCGCGGTCGCGACGGTCGTGGAACCGGTCGGTGTCCACCCCGAGCGGGATCGTCACGATCCGCTCCGGATCCACCCCGAAATCCGACGCGATGTCCTCGGCGGAGTTGCTGGAGACGGTGATGATCTCCTCCAGCTTCCGGGACACGCGGATCTGCATGCCGAGGAAACCGAACCAGCGCCAGGTGGTGATCTTCTTGCGCCAGGGAGCCTCCTTCATGGCGAGGTCGCGATCCCGGGTGATGGGGTGGTGCACCGTGGCGACCACCGGGAACCCGGCCTCCTCGAGCGTCAGCAGGCCGCTGCCCAGGCACTGGTTGTCGTGCACCACGTCGAAGTCGGCGAGTCGCGGAGTGAGGGCCCGGGCCGCGCGGAGGCTGAAAGTGCGTGGCTCGGGGAAGCCGGCGGTCCACATGGTGACCACCTCGAGCAGGTCGATCCGGTCGCGGATCTCCCGGGGGTGCGGCGTGCGGAACGGATCGGCGTCGTTGTACAGGTCCAGACTCGGGACCCTGGTGAGCGACGGACCCGGGTCGAGCTCGGGGTACGGCTGACCGGAGAACACCTCCACGGTGTGACCCAGCGCGGCCAACTCGCGGCTGAGGTGTCGGACGTAGACGCCCTGCCCGCCACCGTGTGGCTTGCTCCTGTACGAGAGCAGTGCGATGCGCACGGCCAATGCCCCCTTCCGTCATCCGGCCCCGGTCCACCGCGAGGACCGCGGCGGCTCAGGGCACATCGAGCAAGTCTAGAACACGTTCGCGGCCAGCGACGACACGGCCGGGGCCGACGCACCGGACCCCCGGGCGCTCGGGGCGTCCGGGGGTCCAGTGGTGGTGCGTGCCGGCCGATGACCGCCGGCGGGGTCGGCTCAGTACCCCAGGTCGTCCAGGCGGACCGACGCGCCGGTGGCGTCGCCGAATCCGTCCTCGGGACCGTAGAACCCGTCGCCATAGTCCGGGATGGAGTAGGCGGCCGCGCGGGCCTCCTCGGTGGGCTCGACCGTCGAGTTCCGATACCGGTTGATGCCGGTACCCGCCGGGATGAGCTTACCGATGATGACGTTCTCCTTGAGCCCCACGAGCTTGTCCGAACGCCGGTTGATGGCGGCGTCGGTGAGCACGCGGGTGGTCTCCTGGAAGGAGGCCGCCGAGAGCCACGAGTCCGTGGCGAGCGAGGCCTTGGTGATCCCCATGAGGACCGGACGCGCCGAGGCCGGCGAGCCGCCCTCGGTGAGCACGCGACGGTTCTCCGCGGTGAGCTCGGCACGCTCGACCAGCGCACCGGGCAGGAACTCGGTGCTGTTGGACTCGTTGATCGCGACCCGACGCATCATCTGCCGGACGATCACCTCGAGGTGCTTGTCGTGGATGGACACGCCCTGCGCGCGGTAGACCTTCTGCACCTCGTCGACGAGGAACTTCTGGACGCCGTTCGGTCCGAGGATGGCCAGCACCTCGTGCGGGTCGGCCGGCCCCTCGAGCAGTGGCTGCCCGCGGTCGAGGTGGTCGCCGTCGACGATCGGGCGGGAGGACCCGTCATCGAGGATGATGTGCGCGAGTCCCTGACGCTTGGACAGCTTCTCGTACACGATCTCGTCCGCGCCGTTGTCCGGCACGATCGTGATGGTGTAGAAGCGCTCCTCCTCCTCGAGGCGGATGCGGCCCGCCTCCTCGGCGATCGGGGCCTTGCCCTTGGGCACCCGGGCCTCGAAGAGCTCCTGCACACGCGGCAGACCACCGGTGATGTCGTCACCGACGCCACCCTGGTGGAACGTGCGCATGGTCAGCTGGGTACCCGGCTCACCGATCGACTGGGCGGCGACGATGCCGACGGCCTCGCCGATGTCGACCAGCAGACCGGTCGCCATGGACCGGCCGTAGCAGGTGGCGCAGACGCCCGTGCCCGTGGTGCAGGTGAGGACCGAGCGGACCTTCACCTTCTCCACACCGGCCGCGATGAGTGCCTCGATCGTCGGGTCGCCGAGGTCGGTACCGGCGGCCACGATGACCGTTCCGGAGGCGTCGACCGCGTCCTCCGCGAGGGTGCGCGCGAACGTCGAGGTCTCGACGTGCTCGTCCCGCGAGAGGGCTCCGGTCTCGACCCCGTGCGCGTCCACCTCGCGGCGGGCGATGATCGTCTCGATGCCCTTGCTCGTCCCACAGTCCGTCTCGCGGACGATGACGTCCTGCGAGACGTCGACGAGACGTCGCGTGAGGTAGCCCGAGTCGGCCGTGCGGAGCGCCGTGTCGGCCAGACCCTTACGCGCACCGTGCGTGTTCATGAAGTACTCGAGCACGGTCAGGCCCTCGCGGAAGGAGGACTTGATGGGCTGCGGGATGAACTCGCCGTTCGGACGCGTCACCAGGCCCTTCATGCCCGCGAGCGAGCGGATCTGGGTCATGTTGCCCGCCGCGCCCGACTTGACGATCGTCGGGATGGGGTTGGAGTCCGGGTAGTTGGCCTCCATGGCCTGACCGATCTCGTCGGTGGCCTCCTGCCAGAGCTTGACCAGGTCGCTCTTGCGCTCCTCGTCGGTGATCTTGCCCAGGCCGAACTGCGACTCGAGGCGGGCCGCCTTGGCGTCGTACGAGGCGAGGATCTCCTTCTTGGCCGGCGGGACCAGCACGTCGGACATCGCGATGGTGACGCCCGAGCGGGTGGCCCAGTAGAAACCGGTGTCCTTGAGCTTGTCCACCGTCTGCGCGACGACGATCATCGGGTACCGCTCGGCGAGGTCGTTGATGATGACGGCCTGACGCTTCTTCGGCATCTGCTCGTTGACGAACGGGTAGTCCGCCGGGAGCAGCTCGTTGAACATCACACGACCCAGCGTGGTCTCGGCGATCCACTCCTGGCCCTGGCTCCACCCTTCGGGAAACAGCTCCGCCTCGATCTGGGCGGGGGGCCGCTGGTGCGTCATCCGCACCCGGATCGGCGCGTGGATGTCGAGCACCCCCAGGTCGACGGCCATGATGGCCTCCGCCGGGGTCGAGTACACGCCGGTCGCCGGTGCGTCCTGCGCGGCCGGGACGTAGGAGCCCGTGGCGCCCTCGTCGAGCCGGGTCAGGTAGTACAGACCCGTCACCATGTCCAGACGCGGCATGGCGAGTGGCCGACCCGATGCCGGCGACAGGATGTTGTTCGAGGCGAGCATCAGGATGCGGGCCTCGGCCTGCGCCTCCGCGGACAGCGGGAGGTGCACGGCCATCTGGTCACCGTCGAAGTCGGCGTTGAACGCCTCACACACGAGCGGGTGGAGCTGGATGGCCTTGCCCTCGACGAGCTGCGGCTCGAACGCCTGGATGCCGAGGCGGTGCAGCGTGGGCGCACGGTTGAGCATCACCGGGTGCTCGGCGATGACCTCTTCGAGCACGTCCCACACCTGGTCGCGCTGACGCTCGACCATCCGCTTGGCGGACTTGATGTTCTGGGCGTGGTTGAGGTCCACCAGCCGCTTCATGACGAACGGCTTGAACAGCTCGAGAGCCATGAGCTTGGGAAGACCGCACTGGTGCAGCTGGAGCTGCGGGCCCACGACGATGACGGAACGACCCGAGTAGTCGACGCGCTTGCCGAGCAGGTTCTGGCGGAACCGGCCCTGCTTGCCCTTGAGGAGATCCGAGAGCGACTTGAGCGGACGGTTGCCCGGCCCCGTGACGGGCCGGCCGCGACGACCGTTGTCGAACAGCGCGTCCACGGACTCCTGCAGCATCCGCTTCTCGTTGTTGACGATGATCTCGGGGGCACCGAGATCCATCAGCCGCTTGAGACGGTTGTTGCGGTTGATGACGCGGCGGTAGAGGTCGTTGAGGTCCGACGTGGCGAAGCGCCCACCGTCGAGCTGGACCATCGGCCGCAGCTCCGGCGGGATCACCGGGACGGCCCCGAGCACCATCGCGGCCGGGTTGTTGCCCGAGCGCAGGAACGCGGAGACGACCTTGAGGCGCTTGAGCGCGCGGATCTTCTTCTGGCCCTTGCCGTTGCGGATGATGTCGCGCAGGCTCTCGGCCTCGGACTCGAGGTCGAAGTTCTCCAGCAGCGACTGGATCGCCTCGGCACCCATCCCGCCCTCGAAGTACTCGCCGAAGCGGTCCTCGAGCTCGCGGTAGATGCTCTCGTCGACGATGATCTGGTTGACCTCGAGCTTGGTGAAGGTGGTCCAGATCTCCTCGAGACGGTCCAGCTCACGCTGGGCCGACTCGCGGATCTTCTTCATCTCCTTCTCGCCGCCGTCCTTGACCTTGCGGCGCTGGTCGGCCTTGGCACCCTCGGCCTCCAGCTCGGCCAGGTCGGCCTCGAGCTTCTTGGCGCGTGCCTCGATGTCCGAGTCCCGCTCGTCCTCGATGATCTTGCGCTCCTCGAGGATCTGCGCCTCGAGGGTGCTGAGCTCGTTGTGGCGCAGGTCGGAGTCCACGCCGGTGATGACGTAGGCCGCGAAGTAGATGATCTTGTCGAGGTCCTTGGGCGCGAGGTCCAGGAGGTAGCCCAGACGCGACGGGACGCCCTTGAAGTACCAGATGTGGGTGACGGGCGCGGCCAGCTCGATGTGGCCCATCCGCTCACGGCGCACCTTGGCACGGGTGACCTCGACGCCACAGCGCTCACAGATGATGCCCTTGAAGCGCACGCGCTTGTACTTGCCGCAGTAGCACTCCCAGTCCCGGGTGGGGCCGAAGATCTTCTCGCAGAACAGGCCCTCCTTCTCCGGCTTGAGGGTGCGGTAGTTGATGGTCTCCGGCTTCTTGACCTCGCCGTAGGACCAGTTACGGATGTTCTCCGCCGTCGCCAGGCTGATGACCAGCTCGTCGAAGTAGTTGACGTCCTGCACGTAGGCGTCCTTTCCCGTATGGGATGGTGGCGGGCCCCTCGCGGGGTGGGGCCGGTACGGGGCCCGCCGTGGTGATACTGACTCTGTCGGATGCGGGGCGCCGGTGTCGCGCGCCCCAGGCGCCTACTGCGCCAGCTCGTCCGCCGCCGAGGACTCGTCCCGGGAGAGGTTGATCCCCAGGTTCGCGGCGGTGCGGTCGAGGTCGTCGTCCTCGGCGCCCTCGCCCAACGAGACCGCCTGGCCGTCGCTGGAGAGCACCTCGACGTTGAGGCACAGCGACTGCAGCTCCTTGAGCAGGACCTTGAACGACTCCGGGATGCCGGGCTCGGGGATGTTCTCCCCCTTGACGATCGCCTCGTACACCTTCACGCGACCCACGACGTCGTCCGACTTGATCGTGAGCAGCTCCTGGAGGGTGTACGCGGCACCGTAGGCCTGCATCGCCCAGCACTCCATCTCACCGAAGCGCTGGCCACCGAACTGGGCCTTACCGCCGAGCGGCTGCTGGGTGATCATCGAGTACGGACCCGTGGAGCGGGCGTGGATCTTGTCGTCCACCAGGTGGTGCAGCTTGAGGATGTACATGTACCCCACGGACACCGGGTACGGGAACGGCTCACCCGACCGACCGTCGATCAGGGTCGCCTTGCCGTCGGCCTCGACCATCCGCTCACCGTCACGGTTCGGGAGGGTGCAGCCGAGCAGGCCGGTGATCTCCGTGTCCGCCGCGCCGTCGAAGACGGGGGTGGCCGTGTTGGTGCCGGCCTCGACGCTGTGGATCTCCTCCGGCAGCTTGGTCGCCCACTCGGGGAGGGAACCGTCCGCCTCGCGGGGCACCTCCCAGCCCGCCTTGGCCAACCAGCCGAGGTGGGTCTCCATGATCTGACCGATGTTCATACGACGCGGGACACCGTGCGTGTTGAGGATGATGTCCACGGGCGTGCCGTCGGGCATGAAGGGCATGTCCTCGGCGGGGAGGATCTTGCCGATGACGCCCTTGTTGCCGTGGCGGCCGGCGAGCTTGTCGCCGTCCTGGATCTTGCGCTTCTGCGCCACGTAGACCCGGACGAGCTCGTTGACGCCGGGGGGCAGGTCGTCGTCGTCGTCACGCGAGAACACGCGGACGCCGATCACCTTCCCGGACTCACCGTGGGGCACCTTCAGCGACGTGTCGCGGACCTCGCGGGCCTTCTCACCGAAGATGGCGCGCAGCAGGCGCTCCTCCGGGGTGAGCTCGGTCTCGCCCTTGGGCGTGACCTTGCCGACCAGCACGTCGCCGTCACGGACCTCGGCGCCGATGCGCACGATGCCGCGGTCATCCAGGTCCGCGAGGACCTCGTCGGAGACGTTGGGGATGTCGCGGGTGATCTCCTCGGCGCCCAGCTTGGTGTCGCGGGCGTCGATCTCGTGCTCCTCGATGTGGATGGACGTGAGCACGTCCTCCTCCACGAGTCGCTGCGAGAGGATGATCGCGTCCTCGTAGTTGTGGCCCTCCCACGGCATGATCGCCACGAGCAGGTTCTTGCCCAGCGCCATCTCGCCGTTCTCGGTGCAGGGTCCGTCGGCGAGGACCTGACCGGCCTCGACGCGCATCCCCTCGTCCACGATCGGCTTCTGGTTGGAGCACGTGCCCTGGTTGGACCGCGCGAACTTGGCCAGCCGGTAGGTCTGGCGACCGCCGTCGTCGTCCATGACGGTGATGAAGTCGGCCGAGACCTCCTCCACCACGCCCGCACGGCTGTTGACGACGACGTCGCCGGCATCCACCGCCGCGCGCAGCTCCATGCCGGTACCGACGAGCGGCGACTCGGAGCGCACGAGCGGGACCGACTGACGCTGCATGTTCGCGCCCATCAGGGCACGGTTGGCGTCGTCGTGCTCGAGGAACGGGATCATGGCGGTGGCCACCGAGACCATCTGCCGCGGCGAGACGTCCATGTAGTCCACGTCCGTGCCCGCGACGACCTCGACGTCACCGTGCTTCTTGCGCACGAGGACGCGGTCCTCCACGAACCGTCCGTTCTCATCGATCTCCGAGTTGGCCTGCGCCACGACGTGGCGGTCCTCCTCGTCGGCGGTGAGGTAGTCGACCTGGTCGGTGACGGCGCCGTCGACGACCCGGCGGTACGGGGTCTCGATGAAGCCGAACGGGTTGACCCGGGCGTAGACCGAGAGCGACCCGATCAGACCGATGTTCGGACCCTCGGGGGTCTCGATCGGGCACATGCGACCGTAGTGCGAGGCGTGCACGTCGCGGACCTCGAGGCCGGCGCGTTCACGCGACAGGCCGCCGGGGCCCAGAGCGGACAGGCGCCGCTTGTGCGTCAGACCCGACAGCGGGTTGTTCTGGTCCATGAACTGCGACATCTGGGAGGTTCCGAAGAACTCCTTGAGCGCGGCGGTGATGGGCCGGATGTTGATCAGCGACTGCGGGGTGATCGCCTCGGAGTCCTGCGTGGTCATCCGCTCGCGGACCACGCGCTCCATCCGGGACAGGCCCACGCGGACCTGGTTCTGGATCAGCTCGCCGACGGTTCGCAGACGACGGTTTCCGAAGTGGTCGATGTCGTCGACGTCGACCGGGACCTCGCGCCCGCCGGGGACCTGCATCGAGGTCTCGCCCGCGTGGAGGCGCACGAGGTACTCGATGGTGGCGGCGATGTCCTCACGCGTGAGCGTGGTGGTGTCGTCGCCCTCGGGGTCCGGCAGACCGAGCTTGCGGTTGACCTTGTAGCGGCCGACGCGGGCCAGGTCGTAGCGCTTCTCCTTGAAGAACAGGTTCTCCAGGAGCGCCTCCGCGGACTCGCGGGTCGGCGGCTCGCCCGGGCGCAGCTTGCGGTAGATCTCGAGCAGCGCCTGGTCCGTGTCCTCGACCGTGTCCTTCTCGAGGGTGGACATCATGATCTCGGAGAAGCCGTAGCGTTCCTTGATCTCGGTGGTGGTCCAGCCGAGCGCCTTGAGCAGGACGGTCACGGACTGACGGCGCTTGCGGTCGATACGCACACCGACCGTGTCGCGCTTGTCCACGTCGAACTCCAGCCACGCACCACGCGACGGGATGACCTTCACGGAGTGGACGTCGCGCTCCGTGGACTTGTCGCGGCTGCGGTCGAAGTACACGCCGGGCGAGCGGACGAGCTGCGAGACGACGACGCGCTCGGTGCCGTTGATGATGAACGTGCCCTTGTCCGTCATCATCGGGAAATCACCCATGAAGACGGTCTGCGACTTGATCTCGCCCGTCTCGGTGTTCTCGAACTCGGCCGTGACGAACAGGGGCGCCTCGTACGTACGGTCCTTCTCGCGGCAGTCCTCCATCGAGGCCTTGACCTCTTCGAAGTACGAATCGGAGAACGAGAGCGACATGGATCCGGAGAAGTCCTCGATCGGGGAGATCTCCCTGAGGATCGACTCCAGGCCTCCCTCGAGGTTCGTGACGCCGCGTGACGCGGCCCTCTGCTGCCACTCCTCCGACCCGATGAACCACTCGAACGACTCCGTCTGGAGGTCGAGCAGTCCCGGGACCGGCAACGGCTCGGAGAGTTTCGCGAACGAGACCCTCCGGGGCGCACCGGGAACGGTGGAAACTGACTTGGTCTGGCGGGAGACTGCCAAGATGGGTCCTTCCAGCACCTCACGTGATCACCACGGGCGGTGACCACAGATGTATCTGCGAGCGGTCCGCCGACGGGTATCCACCCGAATCCGACCCGGTCGAGGACTCGAAGAACACCCGGTGGGACCGGGGACGAGCCGTCACGGACGGACGAGAGTGCAAATAGCAGCCAGCGCAACGACCTAATCTAGCGGATGGCGGCGCGGAAGTCCAGCCGTCGACGGGGGTGCCCCCGGAGGCTGTGTGCGGGCGGGTACGCCGTCCGTCCCCGCGCTGGTTGCCCTCGTGGCTCTCGCCTCATCGGCCCCCGGTCGGGACGTCGCACCTGCGGGCGATCTGATCGCCCGATGCCCCTAAAGGGTGACGGGTCGACGGCCTTTCGTCAAGGATCTCGTCCGGTCCGACCCGCAGATGCCCTGTGAACCGGCCCGTCCGACCGCCCGTCAGGAGGGGAGGTCGGGGATCCGGGACAGCTTCCACACGCCGTCGATCCGATCGAGACCGACCACGTACGTCCCGCTGGTGCTCCCGGCCGCGATGCCGTCACGGGTCATCGAGACGTCCTGCACCAGGAGCACCTCGGCCTTGTCGCCGTCGAGGTAGGACAGCCCCGCCTCACGGACCTGCGCCTCGACGGCGGTGGCCGACTGCTCGTAGCTGTCGCGCAGAGCGGGCCAGTTCTGGTCCAACTCGGACACGAGCTCCGGGGTGAGGAACTCCCCCAGCGAGTCGTGGTACTCGTCCAGCGCCTCGTGGTCGATCGCGACCAGTCGTTGGACGTTGGTGCTCGCCGCGGTGAGGACCTCGTCTGTGACCGCTGCGTCGACGAACGCCTGGTTGTCCACGTCGACCCCGGGCCCGGTGGCCAGGAACGCCCCGGTGGCTCCAGCCACCAGGCCCACCGCCAGCGCCGCGTACGCGAGGGTCCGCCCCCCGGAACGCCGGCGGTTCGGCCGTGCCGCCAAATCCGAGCCGTGTTCGCGAGCAGCCCCAATGCCCCCCTCGGGCGTCTGCTGCGGCTCCCCTGGCTTTCGCTTCGGGCGGTCCTTAGCGGTTGAGGTGCGCCGCCTCCGTTTCTTGCCGTACGCACCCTCGTAGGCGTCCGACCAGTCGTTGTCGTGGTCCATCGAGTGCCCGTCCTTCCTCATCGGCCGGCGGTGGTCGTCGGCGCGGGGGTGGTCGGCGCGGTGGTCGCCCCCTCCTGCGACTCGGCGTCGGCCGCGTCCTCGTCGGCGGTGTCCTCGCCGGCGGTGTCCTCGTCGGTGGCGTCGGGCACCTCGAGTCCCTGCACCGACTGGCTGGACGACCCCACCGGGACCGTCACGCCCACCTGGTTGACCGCATCGGCCTTCCACTCGTCGTCGACCCGGGTCAGGTCGACCCGCATCGCCTGGCGACCGGTGATGTCCTCCTGGCCCTCACGCTCGGAATGAGCGGTGAAGACCACCAGGACGGCGGCGGTCCCCTCGTTTAGGTCCAACTCCTCCACGGCGGTGTGCGAGACGGTGGCCGTGGTGACCGCCTTCTGCTCGATCACCCGGGTACGGACATCTTCCGCCCACTGCTCCTGCTCCACGAGGAAGTCCCCCGTCGAGGCCTCCGCGAGCATCTGGAGGGAGTCGTCGACGTTCCGGTGATCGAAGCTGAACGCGTTGATGATCACCTGCGAGGCCACCTCGGACACGGCGTCCCGCTCGGTCGCGACGTTCTGAGCGGACCGGGCCTCGGCGTAGCGGACCCCCGACACGGCCAGGGTCACCAGGCCCGCGGCCAGGACGAGCACCGAGACGACCACCAGCCACTTCGGGACGCCCCGGACCTCGCCGACGCCGTCGGTGCGGCCGTCCGCGCGGCCATCGGTGTTCTGCGCACTCATGGGCGTGACGCTACCGGAACCCCCGGGCACCGGACCGCCGCCCGGTCCCGCGGTCACCGCGGGATCAGTCCCTGGAGCACGGCGAGCTGCTCGGCGGCCACCGACAGGTTGAGCCGGTCGGGGTCGACCTTCGGCTTGGTGTCCCAGGGCTGGGTCACCTCCGGGCTCGCGTACTCCACGCGGTCCGCGCCCCGGACCGCGGTCGGGCTGCCGAAGGGCACGGTGCAGCGCGCGTCGTAGTTGGGCGGGAAGTTCTGTTCCTGAGGGTCGAACGACGGGTCCTGCGCCTTGATCTCGTTGATGATGTCCCACGTGCCCTCGTAACCCTGGGTGCACGGGGTGGGGTTGTCCATCTCCAGGACCAGACCGAAGTGGATGGTGCCGTCGCCCGGGGCCACGGAGAGGCCTCCGGCGCTCAGGGCGGGGAGCAACTGCAGCAGCACGACGAAGGACGGGGCGAGCGGGTCGACCGTCTTCATGGTGGTCGACAGGTTGCCGAACGTCCGCGTGAGCGGCTCGCCCGAGTTCTCCACCAGGAATCGCATCTCGTCCGCGAACTCCGGCCCGGTGTCGATGAGCCTCTCGAGATCCGAGTCGGAGTCACGCAGCGCCTCGGTGACGGTCCGCAGGTCGCGGGAGAAGCTGACGATCTCCGTGGACTGGTCGGCCTGCGTGTCGAGCACCGTGGCCCCGTCGCGGATGAGGGTCTGCAGCTGGGGCATCGTCCGGATACCGGAATCCGCGATACGGATCAGGGAATCCGAGAGGCGCTGCAGCTGCGGGCCCCGGCCCTCGAACGCCCTGCCGAGTTCGTCGACGGTCACCTCGAGGTCGTCGAGTGGGACCGACCGTGACAGCTCGTCGACCGACGCCAGCAGGTCCTCCACCCGGACCGGCAGCGCCTCGGTGCCCGCGGAGATCACGTCCCCGTCCCGGAGATAGGGCTCGGAGAAGGTGTTGGGCCACAGGTCGACGTACTGCTCGCCGATCGCCGAGCGGTTGGCCACCACGGCCACGGTGTCCGCGGGGACCTCGGGGGCACTGGAGTCCATGTCCAGTTCGACCCGCACCCCGTCCTCGGTCAGCGTGAGCTCACCGACCCGTCCGACCGGGGTACCGCGGTAGTTGACGGCGGCGTTGGTGAAGACCCCGCCGGTGTCGGGTAGATCCAGGTACACCTTGTACTGGCCGATGCCGAGCAGCGAAGGCAGACGCACGTAGTTGGCGCCCACGTAGCTGATGCCCAGGGCAGCGATGAGGCCGAAAATGATGAGCTGGGTTTTCAGCGTTCTGCTCATTGGTATCCGGGCTCCCCTGGTTCTGGAAGGTACGTCTCGGAGAACTCCGAGGTACCCGGTGCGGGCCTGGGCACGACAGCCCGGTCCATGATCGGCGGGACCGGTAGCAGTGGCAGGACGATGGTGGTGCGGCGATCCGGACCGTTGCCGCCGACCCAGGGGTTACCCGGGTCCACGTTGTACGGCCCCCTGGTCGTGGTCGGCCGGATGGACACGGGGTCGCCCTGGTTGGCACCGAGGTTGCGCAGCGTCTCCGAGATCGTGGCGTCGACCGAGAGGAACACGTTGGCCGCCCCTCCGACGGTCGCCGTGATGGAGGCGTCCGGGAACGGGAAGGTGGGCACGAAGCCGGTCAGGTCGATGAGCTCGGGCGTGGACTCCCCCAGATACTGGAGTACCGGCCGCAACGCCCTCAGGTCGGCGATGAGGTCCTCCCTGCTGGTGAGCAGGATGTCCGATCCCACCTCGCCCAATGCGTCGACACGGCGCAGCATCTCCACGAACTGGGGACGCTGCTCCTCGAGCACCGCGACGCCGGCGGGCAGCTCGTCGAGGGCCGCCTGGATCTGCTGCCGCTGGTCGTTCGCCCGGGCCGTCATGAGGTTGACGCCCTCGAGCGCGGCGGTGATGCTGTCGCGCTGCCGGTTGAGCCCGCCGATGAGCTCGTCCGCCGAGCGGAGCGTCTGGGTGAGCCCCTCCTCGCGACCGTCGGTCAGTGAACGCAGCTCGGCCACGATGGGCTGGATCTGGTCCACTCCCCCGCCGTTGAGCAACAGTGAGAGCGCGCCGAGCACCTGTTCGATATCGGTGGCGGTCCGCGTGTCGGAGGTGCGGATGACCGCGCCGTCGGTCAGTTGCCCGGTCGGTTCCTCGTCCTCGGGAGGGGTGAGTTGCACGAACTTCTCCCCCAGCAGGTTGGTCTGCTGGATCGAGGCCTCGACGTTCGCGGGCAACCCGAGATCGTCCCGGAGGACGACGTCCACCTGCGCCGTCCACCCGTCCTCGGCCAACGAGACACCCGAGACACGACCGGCGTCCAGACCGTTAACCTTGACGGAGGACTGCAGGACCAGGTCCAGCACGTCGTCGAACTGGATGGAGACGGTCATCGGGTCGTCGCCCACGTCGGCGCCGCCCGGGAGCGTGTAGTCCTGGAGGTCGGTCGAACACCCGGCCGCGAGGGCCGCCACGGCGGCGGACGCGCCCACGGCACGGACCGCGTTGCCACCGATTCTGAACCGGTGTCGACTCATCACCGTCCTCCTTCGGAAGCGGGGGTCATGGGCCATCCGCGGTTGCCCTCGACGGTCCCGGGCACCGGAATGGACTGCTTCATCTCACCCGCGAGGATCCCGAGGGGGAGGTCGGGGTTGGAGGCCCTGAGCTCTCGGTTCCGCTCGGGCGCCAGCGCCTCACAGGCCTGGAGGTCCGCGCGGCGGAGGTTGTCGAGTTCGCGGAGCATCTCGTCCCCGGGGTTGAGGCGGCCCAGCGTCATGATCTGGCACAGCACGCCGGCCGGATTCTGCTTCTCCGGGATGTTCGGGCGCATAGAGAGGGTCCCCGACTCCGAGTCATAGGCACCGATGAGGTTGGCCAGGGCCAGCGGGGCCGTCTTGAGGATCTCCTCGATGTCGCCGCGCTGGTCGGCGGTGATCTGGCTGAGTGCGGCCAGTCGGTCCGCGTTGGAGCGGATGGAGTCCTGGTTATCCCGCACCAGCCGCGCCACGTCGGCGAGTGCATAACTGAGCTCGGACAGCGCACCCTGCAGGTCCTCCCGCTGACCCGCCACCGTCTGGTTGAACGATGCCATCTGGGTGTTGAACTGCCTGACCTGCGCGTCGTTCTGCGCGAGCATCGTGACGAACGACTGGAGGTTGACCACGGTCTCGCTGATGTCCTGACTGGAGTCGGCCAGGGTCGTGGCCGCACGGGACAGCTCGTCGATCGACCGCCCCAGGGCGGCGCCGTTGCCGCCGAGGGTCTCGGCGGACCGGGTGACGAACCTGTCGACGGCGCCGTCCCTGTTCGCGCCGTCCGGCCCCAGTGCCTCCGTGAGGTCCTGGACCGAGGCGTAGAGCTTGTCCACCTCGACGGGGGTCGCGGTCCGGTCCAACGGGATGTGCGCCCCGGACTCCATCGTGGGCCCACCGGAGTAGGCGGGCATGAGTTGGATGGTGCGGTCCGGGATGACCGACGGGGTCACCTGCACGGCCTTGGCGTCGACGGGGACGTCGATGCCGCGACGGACGTAGAGCGTGACCTCCACCGTGTCACCCATAGGGACGACCTCCTCGACCGAACCGACCGTCACGCCGAGGATCCGGACGTCGGTGCCCTGGGAGATGCCCACCGCCGACGGGAACGTCGCGGTGATGACGGTCCGGCCCATCCGGGTGACGGTCAGGTAGGTCACGGTGACGATCGCCACGACGACGACGAGGAGCAGCGCGACCAACCAGTACGGCAGCTTCTTGTGCATCAGTTGATCCCACTCTGTCGGGCCGGCGCACGGGCACCGGGATAGAAGGGCGGCTCGGGGATGCCCGGCGGGATGAGATTGGTGACCACCGAGTCGAACCACCTGCCGGTGCCCAGCATGTTGGCGTAGAGGCGATAGAACGGCGCGAGGTTGTGGATGGACTTCTTGAGGTCCTCCTCGTGGTCGGTGAGGACCGACAACGCGGAATCCAGGCTGTCCAGGGTCGGGCCGAACTCCGCCTCGGTGTCCGCGACGAGGAGACGGAGCTCCGCCGACAACCCCCGGGTCGACGCGAGGACGAGCTTGAGGGTCTCGGCACGCTCGTTGAGCTCGCCCAGCAACTGCCCGGTCCCGATGATCAGTCGACGGAAGTCGTCGTTCCGCTCGGCCAGGATCTCCGAGCTCGTCCTGGTCGCCTCGAGCAACTGACGCAGCTCCGCGTCGCGGGTCGAGATGGTCTGGGACAGTCGCGCCACGCCGTCGACGGCGCCGCGGAACTCCTCGGGCGAGGCCTGCATGGCGTCGGTGAGCGTGTCCAGACTCTCCGCGAGCGCGGCGTCGTCGATCTGCTCCAGCGTCTCGGCGGCGGAGGAGAAGGCGGTCACCACGTCGTAGGGGGCGGTGGTGCGCTCCAGGGGGATCGGCTCCGAGCGGTCCAGCTCACCGGTGCCCGCGGGGACCAGCGCCAGGTACTTCTGGCCGAGTACCGTCTTGATCTGGATGCTGGCGCGGGTGTCGTCCCCGAGCCAGGCGTCCTTGGCCCGGAACCCCACGACGACCTTGTCCCCGTCGAGCTCCACGTCGGTCACCACGCCCACCTTGACGCCGGCCACGCGGACCTCGTTGCCGTCCGTGAGACCAGCCGCCTCCGAGAAGTACGCCTCGTACTTCGGTCCCGCCCCGACGATCGGCAGGGAGTCGAGCATGAACGACCCGGCCGTGAGCACCAGGATCACCACGACCCCGATCACTCCGATGGTCGCGTTTCCGACCCGGGGTTGACCCGGCGTCCGCTTGCTCATGGGATCCCCCCCTCGTGGCACCGTGGCGCGACGTTCGTGTACACCGTGTGGTTGACGACGGGCCCGCCGCTGGGCAGCAGGTTGGGCACGTTGTTGCCCGGACCGTGCACCACGTCGAGTCCGCACAGATAGAACTGGAACCAGGAACCGAAGGACCCCATGCGGATGAGGTTGTCGGTCTTGACCGGCATGTTCTCCAGGACCTCGCTCAGCGTCCCCCGATTGGCGTTGATGTTGTCGCTGATCAGCTTCAGGTGGTCGAGCGATTCGTCGACGGCCGGCCGGGTCGCGGTGACCACGTTCTCGGCCGAGGACGTGAGGTCGGCGATCGAGTCCAGTGAGCTGCCGATCGCATCGCGTTCCTGCGCGAGTCCCTCGACGAGCTGCCTCGTGGTCACCACGAGCTGCTGGAACTGCACGTCGCGTTCGTTGATGGTCTGCAGGACCCGGGTGAGGTTGTCGATGACCTCCCCGATCACCTGGTCGCGATCGGCAAGGTGGTTGGTCAGCTCGCCGGTCTGACGGACCAGACTGGTCACCGTCCCGCCCTCGCCCTGGAGGACCCGGATCAGGGAGTCCGCCAGCGCGTTGACGTCCTCGGGCTGCAGTGTCGTGAACAGGGGGCGGAAGCCGTTGAACAGCGCTGTGAGGTCGACCGCGGGCGTGGTGTTCTCGATGCCGATCACGGTGCCCTCGGGCAGCTCCGGCTGAGCCGGCCCGGGTTCCCGGGAGATGTTCATGTACCGCTGGCCGATCATGTTCCGGAAGCGGAGCGTGAGGTGCGCGTCCGCAGGGATGGTGCGGTCACCGGACAGGGTGAAGTGCACCAGGGCCTGGTCGCGGTCGTGGACCTCGAAGTCGTTCACGTGGCCCACCACGACGCCCGCGATCCGGACGTCGTCGCCCTTCTCCAGCATGGTCACGTCGGAGAAGACGGCCGAGTACTGGGTCCCCTCCTCCCGCGTGCCACCGCGGATGGTGGTGGCCAGCACCGTGCTGAGCATGACGGTGACGACGATGAACACGGCGAGCTTGATGAACGAGCCGAGCAGCCCACCGCGGAACAGTGCTTTGACCTTGGCGTTCATCGGAAACTCACCTCCGCCCCGCGCAGCGCCGGGGCCCCGATTCCACCGATCCACGCGGGGATGTCCGCCGCGTCGCGATCGGTGGCGACGCCGTACACGGTGCGCACGGTGTCGGTCTCCAGCGGTGAGCCCGCGTAGGCCATCGCCATGACGTCACGGTCCCGACCGGCGGTGACGGTCGAGGGGAACGGCAGGTTGGGTTGTTCGGGTACGGCGCGTCCCGGTGCCGCCGGCACGGATCCGCGGGTCCGCAGGGCGGGCACGGGGCCGTCCTGATCGAGCGGGTTGGGCAGGGTCGGGATGAACTCCGGCCCGGGGTTCCTGGTGGGCGGCTGGTAGGACCCGTCGGCGATGGCACCACCGGGTGCTCCGCCGAAGATCTGCGGCTCCGCGACCGGGTCGTAACACCTCGGGCCCCGCGTGTCGAAGAACCGGGGTTCGTCCTGATTGGGCACGTAGCGTCCCTTGGGGTTGACGACCTCGATCGTCACCCGGATACCCGGGTTCGGGGTTCCCACCCCGAGGATCGCGTCGGAGCGGTCGAGCGCGGTCATGAAGTTGTCCACGGTGCACGGCAGTGCGGGCGAGTACTCCGCGAGGTATTCCAGGGACGTCCGGGAGTCGATCGCGAGGGCGATGAGATCGGAGCGGTTGGCCGCGAGGAATCCCGTGAGCACGTCGGCCGAGGAGCTGATCCGCTGCAGCCCGTCCGCGATGTCGGTGCGGCGCTGGATCACCGTGTCCCCGGTGGTGCGCAGCGCGTCCAGGGCGTGGATGAGGTCGGGCAGGGCCTCGGAATAGGTCTGGGAGAAGGTCGCGAGATCCTCGAGGCCCGACTCCAACGCCGGCATCTCCTCGGAGATACCGTCGAAGACCCTCCCGATCTCCACGAACCCGGCGCCGATCTCGTCGCCGCGGCCCGCGAGCGCCTGGTTGATGGCACCGAGCGTTCCGGCCAGCTTCTCCGGGGGGACCGCCTCCAACACCGGCAGTAACCCGTCGAGGACGCGGCCGAGCTCGATCGCGTTCCCGCGGGTGTCCTGCTCGATGGTGGCACCCGGTTCGATCGTCCCGACGGGCTGCTCGGGGAATCCCAGGGCCACGTACCTCTCGCCGAAGAGCGTCTTGGGCAGCAGACGACCACTGATGTTGGCCGGGAGCTGGTCGACGAACGCGGGGTCGAACTCCATGTTCACGCGGACACGCTGCCCCTCGGGCTCGACGCCGGACACCCGCCCGACCAGGACCCCCCGTGCCTTGACGTCGGCGTCGTTGGGCAACGCGAACGCCATGTCGTCGGCGTACATGGTGACGCTGTCCGAGGCGGTGAAGGCTCGGTTGTAGATCGCGATGGTGGTCCCCACGAAGACCAGCACGATCACGATGAACAGCGCCGCGAGCAGACGCTTGGACACGGCTGACAATTCGTTCATCCCGCCACCCTCACAGTCGTGGTGGTGCCCCAGAGGGCGAGTCCGACGAAGAAGTTCAGGATGGCTACCACGACGATCGTGGTCCGCACCGCGCGGCCCACGGCCACGCCGACACCGGCGGGGCCTCCCGACGCGGTGAAACCGTAGAAGCAGTGGATCATCACCAGGACGAACGCGAAGATGATCACCTTGATGAAGGAGTAGATCACGTCTTCCGGTGGCAGGAAGAGATGGAAGTAGTGGTCGAACGAGCCCGTCGACTGCCCCTGCACCATGGTGTTGACGGCGCGCGTCGCCATATAGGAGGACAGCAGCCCCACCACGTACAACGGGATGACGGCGATGAAGCCGGCGATGATCCGGGTGGTGACGAGGTACGGCACGCTCGGGATCGCCATCACCTCGAGCGCATCGATCTCCTCCGAGATGCGCATCGCGCCGAGTTGGGCCGTGAAGCCGCACCCGACGGTGGCCGACAAGGCGAGCGCGGCGACCAGCGGAGCCACCTCGCGCGTGTTGACGTAGGCGGACAGGAAGCCGGTGAGCACCGAGCTCCCGATCTGGTCCAGCGCGGCGTACCCCTGCAGTCCCACGACGACGCCCGTGAACCCGCTCATCATCACGATCACGCCGATGGTGCCGCCGAGGACCGCGAGCACCCCGACGCCGAAGGTGACCTCGGCGATGAGGCGCAGCACCTCTTTCCGGTAGTGCACGAGTGTCTGTGGGATCCAGCGGATCGCCCGGAGGTGGAACGCGAGCTGGTCCCCGAGGCTGTCGAACGAGCTGATCGGCCCGCGCACCATCGCCCGGAGCCGGGCCCTGGTGGGCCCGACATCGGTGAATATCGCCATCACGACCCCTTCGGCGGAACGATCTGCAGGTACATCGCCGTGAGGATCAGGTTGGCGAAGAACAGCAGGAGGAATGTCAGGACCACTCCGAGGTTGACCGCGTCGCCGACGCCCTTCGGGCCACCCTTGGGGTTCATGCCGCAGTACGAGGACACCACTCCGGCGATGAGGCCGAAGATCAACGCCTTGATGGACGACATGATGAAGTCCGGCAACTGGGCGAGGGCGCCGAAGGACATGAGGTAGGCGCCCGGGGTGCCGCCCTGCAGGAGGATGTTGAAGACGTAACCACCGGCGATGCCGACGATGGAGACCAGGCCGTTGAGCAGGACCGCGACGAGCATCATCCCCAGGACGCGGGGCACGACGAGTCGCTGGACGGGATCGATGCCGAGCACCCGCATGGCGTCCAGTTCCTCACGGATCGTCCGTGCACCCAGGTCGGCGGCGACGGCGGAGCCGGCCGCTCCCGCGATGAGCAGCGAGGTCACCAGTGGGGCCCCCTGCTGGACCACGGCGAGAACGCCCGTCGCGCCGGTGTACGCCTCGGCCCCGAGTTGCTGGACGAGCGAGCCCGTCTGCATCGCCACGACCGCCCCGAAGGGGATCGCGACCAGCGCCGACGGCAGGATCGTCACCGACGCGATGAACCACGATTGTTCGATGAACTCGCGGAACTGGAACGGCCTCCTGAAAATCCCTCGAATCACCTCGAGGAACAGACGGAACACCTTTCCCGCCTCGCCGACCGCGCTCCGGACGCCACCTCCCACGTCCGCCGGAGACACACCGGACCTCACCTCGGGTTGCTGACCAGCACCCTCCGCCATCTACTTCCCCCCGACCTCTCCGGTGTCCTCAGTTCTCGTTGGACCCGTAGTGGTCGTCGATGCCCGTCGTCGTGTTGTCCCCCGCGCCCACGGTGGTGGCCGCAGCGGTCGCGGTCGCGGCATGCTTGCCGTTGCCGCCGTGCCCACGGGCCGCCCACTCCGCCCGGATGGCCTCCTGCGCGCCGACGGGGAGTGTGTCCATCATCTCGGCCACCCGCTTCTCCCGACGGATCTCACCCTTGCGCTCCGGACCGCCGGGGGTCGGCTGCATCTGGGGCGGGACCCCCGTCACCTCGTCCTCGCCCGGGGAGCCGTCATTGTGCCCGGCATCGGCGTGCGCCTGCTCCTCGCGCATCTGCGCGTCGTCCTTCTCCTCGGACATGCCGATCGGGCCCAGCTTGGATCCCCGGAGGAACTGACGGACCGAGGGTTCCTCGCTGGTGAGCAGGACCTCGCGCGGACCGAACATGACGAGCTTCTTGCGGTAGAGCATGCCCAGGTTGTCCGGGACGGTGCGGGCCAGGTTGATGTTGTGCGTGACGATGAGAATGGTGGCGTCGATCTGCGCGTTGATGTCGATCAACAGCTGGGCGAGGTAGGTGGTGCGAACCGGGTCCAGACCCGAGTCGGGCTCGTCGACCAGGATGATCTCGGGGTCCAGCACGAGGGCGCGGGCGAGGCCGGCGCGCTTGCGCATGCCGCCGGAGATCTCTCCGGGGAGCTTGCCCTCGGCGCCGGTGAGACCGGTGAGCTCGAGCTTCTCCATGACGACGTCGCGGATCTCGCGCTCGGACTTACGCGTGTGCTCCCGCAGCGGGAACGCCACGTTGTCGTAGAGGTCCATCGACCCGAAGAGCGCGCCGTCCTGGAACAGGACGCCGAACAGCTTGCGGATCTCGTAGAGCTCCTTGGCGGTGCACTGCAGGATGTCCGTGCCGTCGATGATGATCTGGCCGCGTTCTGGGCGCAGCAGACCGATGAGCGACTTGAGGAACACCGACTTGCCGGTGCCGGACGGACCCAGGAGCGCGCTCACCTCCCCCTCGGGAAGGGTGAACGAGACGTCCTCCCAGATCTTCTGCGATCCGAAGGATTTGGTCAGTCCCTCGACAGATATCTCGATACCCACGACACCACTCCTCACTGCAGCCATCATCTGTGGCCACGGTCACTGTAAACTACCGCTCCGAGGGAGTGCTTCGTTACATACCGATAAGTAATGTATCGCAACGAACCTGGCGCGACCGACCTGCCGAAATGCCGGAGGGCGGCCCGGCGACATCGCCGGACCGCCCTCGCGGAATCGTGGTGCGTCAGCTCACTTGAGCGAGACCTTTGCACCGGCCTCCTCGAGCTTGGCCTTGGCGGCCTCGGCGGCCTCCTTGTCGGCCTTCTCGATGATCGCCTTGGGGGCGGACTCGACGAGGTCCTTGGCCTCCTTGAGGCCCAGGCCCGAGACGATCTCGCGGACGACCTTGATCACGCCGATCTTCTTCTCGCCGGCCGACTCGAGGACGACGTCGAACTCGTCCTGCTCGGCGGCGGCCTCGGCACCGGCAGCCGGGGCGCCGGCGGCCGCGACGGCGACCGGAGCGGCCGCGGTGACCTCGAAGGTGTCCTCGAACAGCTTCACGAACTCGGAGAGCTCGAGAAGAGTCATCTCCTTGAAGGCCTCGAGCAGCTCGTCGTTGCTGAGCTTCGCCATGGTGGCGTCCTTTCTGTTGGTCCCGGCGCCGTCACGCGGCCCGGAAACGTGTGGGGTGTGTCAGTTCTTCTCGTCCTGGAGCGCCGCGAACAGACGTGCCAGCTGCGAGGCGGGCGCGTTGAACAGGCCGGCGGCCTTGGCCTGGTTGCCCTTGAGGGCCCCGGCCATCTTCGCGAGGAGGACCTCGCGGGACTCGAGCTCGGCGATCTTGTCGAGTTCGGCGGCGGACAGCGTGGCGCCGTCCATCACCCCGCCCTTGACGATGAGCGCCTTGTTGTCCTTGGTGAAGGTCTTGAGCGCCTTGGCGGCGTCCACGACCTCACCGGTGACGAACGCGATGGCGGTGGGGCCGGTCAGGAGGTCGTCGAGACCCTCGACGCCGGCTTCCTTCGCCGCACGCTTGACCAGGGTGTTCTTGGCCACGGTGTACGTGGCGGACTCACCCAGCGCCTTGCGCAGTGCGGTGACCTGCGGAACGGAGAGTCCGCGGTACTCGGTGACCACGGCCGTGGTGGAGTTCTGGAAGTGCTCCTTGATCTCCTCGACGGCCTGGACCTTTGCGGGCTTTGCCATGTTTCGCCTCCTCTCTGCTTCTCACTGCCGAGAAATGCACGAACGCCCCGGGCGCAGGCGGCACGGGGCGTGGAGGAGGCGAGCTCGGTGGCTCGCGGTGTCCTACACTGACCGGCGTTCTCCTGCGCGGGCCGTCCGGGCGCTCCCGGACCCTTCGACCGTCCCCGGCGGGAACGGTGACCTGCGGTCTTCGGTGAAACTTGATCAGGTGCCCGACGGACGGATCCGGCGAGCGTTCAAACTTCCCCATCAGGGTATAGGCGACGGGCCGCCCCCGCCAAATCGACGGCCGACCGAGGAATGGCGGGTCGGGCGCGTTTCTGACACTGTGGTGCCGTGCCTCCCGCCTCGTCCCGCGTCGCCGTCGTCTACAACCCCATCAAGACCGGGGTGGACGAGGTCCGTCGCCGCACCGTGGAGAGGGCGGCCCTGCACGGGTGGACCGATCCGGTGTTCTACGAGACCACCGAGGCCGATCCGGGGGTCGGTCAGGCCGCGGAGGCCGCCGCCGGCGGAGTCGGCCTGGTGATCGCCTGCGGAGGGGACGGCACCGTGCGGTCGGTCGCGCAGGGACTGGTCGGGACCGGGATCCCCATGGGTGTGGTCCCCCTCGGGACGGGCAACCTGCTCGCCCGGAACCTGGACATCCCGTTGGACGACGTCGACCGTGCACTGCGCGTGGCGATGAGTGGTCGGAGCCGGGGAATCGATCTCGGAATGGTCCGGTACACCGACGGCGAGGGGCACGCGCACGACGACGTCTTCCTCGTCATGCTCGGCGCCGGGATGGACGCGGACATGATCGCCGGTACCCATGACGGCCTCAAGGCCCGGGTCGGCTGGCTCGCCTACGTCGGCGCCTTCGCCAACACGCTGCTCCGGGGGCACAGGATCAAGGTCGAGTACTCGCTCGACGACGGACCGGAGATCCACACCCGTGCCCGGACACTGCTCGTGGCCAACTGCGGGATGCTCCAGGCGGGGATGATCCTCCTGCCCGACGCCGTGATCGACGACGGACTTCTCGACGTGTTGGCGCTGCGGGCCAAGGGCGCCCTCGGATGGGCCCAGGCCGGCGCGGTCCTGGTCCACCACACGTTCCAACATCAACTCGCCCCCGTCCTGCGGAGGGGATCCTCCCGCGGGGAGGGCAAGGAGCGCCACGAGACCCGGCCGCTGGACTTCCGGCAGGGCGAGGCGGTCTCGGCCCGGATCCTGGAGAAGCCCGCGTCGTTCCAGATCGACGGCGAGGAGTGCGGGACCGTCACCGAGTTCTCGGCGTGGATCAAGCGTCGCGGTCTGACCGTGCGGGTCGCGCACTGAACTCCCCGGCGTCGCGTCGCGGTGGCCGTCGGCGGGCGCCAGAGTGCGCACCGGAGCACGCACCAGGAAGGGAGACAGGGGTTGGAACCCACGACGGAGGGCCGGCACCGGGTCGGCGCGCTGGCCGGGATGCTGGTGCTGGAACTGGGGACCCTCATCGCAGGGCCTTTCGCCGGCCGACTACTGGGCGACATGGGAGCGCGGGTCGTCAAGATCGAGGACCCCGGCCGTCCGGACCCGCTGCGCACGTGGGGACAGGGCGAGCGCGACGGTCGCCGCCACTTCTGGACCGTCCACGCGCGCAACAAGGAGTCGATCACCCTCGACCTGCGTTGCCCGGACGGTGCCGCGCTCTTCCTCGATCTCGTCGCCCGCGCCGACGTCGTGGTGGAGAACTTCCGCCCGGGCACCCTGGAGAAATGGGGACTGGGGCCGGACAGACTCCACGCGGTCAACCCCGGCCTGGTGATCGGCCGGGTATCCGGATACGGCCAGACCGGCCCCCAGGCCACCCGCGCCGGGTACGCCTCCGTCGCCGAGGGGGTCTCGGGTCTACGCCACCTCAACGGCTTCCCCGACATGCCTCCGCCGCGAATGGCCCTGTCCCTCGGCGACACCCTGGGAGGCATGTTCGCCGTCCAGGGGATCCTCGCAGCGCTGCTGGCCCGCACCACTACCGGCCGCGGCCAGGTCGTGGACGTCGCGCTGACGGAGTCGTGCCTGGCGGTCCAGGAATCGGTGATCCCCGACTTCGACGCGGCGGGCGTGGTGCGCGGCCCGTCCGGCACCCGGTTGGAGGGGATCGCCCCGTCTAACCTCTACCGCGCCTCGGACGGGGTGTGGGTGATCATCGCGGCCAATCAGGACACCGTGTTCCGGCGGTTGTGCGGCGCGATGGGGCGTCCCGGGCTCGCGCAGGACCCGCGCTTCGTCGACCACTCCGCGCGCGGGGTGCACCAGGATCAGATCGACGGGATCATCGCCGACTGGGCCGCAGAGCGCACGGCCGAGGAGATCGCCTCCGTCCTGGAGGCGGCCGGCGTCGTGGTGGGTCCGGTCAACACCGTCGCGGACGTGGTCCGGGACGAGCAGTTCCTCGCACGCGACATGCTCGTGCCCCACACCGTGCCCGGGGTCGACGACACGGTCCTCGGCCCCGGGGTCGTGCCCGTCCTGGGGGCCACCCCCGGGTCGGTGCGGCGCGGTGGGACGCCCGAGCCGGGCTTCGACAACGACGCCGTCTACCGCGACCTGCTCGGCCTGGACGACGCGTGCCTGGCCGAGCTGGCCGACTCGGGCGTGATCTGACCCGACCGGACGAGGGCGGACAGGATCAGCCGGCGGGCACGATCAGCCGGCGGGCAGGGTCCAGTCGAACCGGCGGCCGTTGCCGTGCGCTCCCGCGGCAGCACGCGAGCGCGAGTCCTCCCCCAACTCGGCGAGCATCCGGTCCGAGGTCTCGACGACCGCGTGGAAGCGGCCGGGGTCAAGCCAGTCGGGTCGCAGCGCGAAGAGGACGTCCTCGGTGGCCGTGTTGCCCGAGGCGCCGGGAGCGAACGGGCAGCCGCCGAGGCCGCCGAGCGCCGAGTCCACCATCCGCGCGCCCGCGTCGACCGCGGCCAGCGTGTTGGCCACGCCCATCCCCCACGTGTCATGGCCGTGGAAGCCGATCCGGCGGTCGCCCGCCGGTTCGACGACGGCGGCGACGAGGTCCCGGACCTGACGCGGGTGGGCGTGACCGAGCGTGTCCGCCAGGACCACGTCGACGGCACCCTCACCGCGCGGGTCGGCGACCAGCCGCAGCACCCGCTCCGGATCGACGGGGCCCGTGACGGGGCAGGTGAACGCGGTCGCCAGGCAGAGCTGGACCGTCCCGCCCACCGAGGCGGCGGCCTCCACCGCCTCGGGCAGCGCCGCCATACTCGTTTCGGTGTCGCGACCGATGTTGGCGGCGTTGTGCTCGTCGGTGACCGACAGGCAGTACTGGAAGCGGCGGACACCGGCATCGGCCGCGCGGCGGACGTGACCCGGAGTGGCCACCCACACCCAGCAGCGACTCCGCTCGTCCTCATCCAGGGCCGCGACGACGTCGAGCGTGTCCGCCAGCGCCGGGACGAGGTCCGGCCGGGCCATGGACCCCACCTCGAGTTCCGGAACACCGAGCCCGAGCAGGGTCCGCACGAGCGTCACCTTGGTCTCGGTGGACAGTCGACCGTCGGTGAGCTGCAGTCCGTCGCGCAGGGCCACGTCGCGGACGGTGACCTGGCTCGTGCGGTGGCTGACCATGGGGACATCCTCCCCTACTCGGGCGCTGTGGGTGGAGCACGGGCGCTCTACCCGAGGGGGTACTCCCGGCTGACGCCGGCGCCCGCGACGCGGGCAACCAAGGAGGTCGTGCCGTCCCAGCTGCCCGCCGCGACCGAGGCCGACGAACCGACGGGGATCGTCACCGGCCCGGCCGTGCGGACGATGTAGTCGCGTTCGACATCGCGCCGCCGGACCGCGATCTCCGCGGACCCGTCCGACCCCTCACCGCGGAGGGAGAACACGACGTCCCCCTCCGTCCGCCGCGCGACGGAGGCGACCGTACCCGGCGACAGGAGAACCCCCGATGCCCTACTCTCCACCGACCAGTCCGCCTGCTCCTCGGCGACGGCCAGCTCAGGCTCGACCGGGGCGGTGCCGCTCAAGCTGAGCTCGCGCTGGTCTGCCGAGACCGCGACGGTGGCGGTGTGACCGGAGGCCAACGAGATCCCGTCGACCTCGTTGGTCCAGCCGTCACCGAAGAGCGTGACGTCCCAGTCCTGCGCCGGCCCGGACCCGACGTTGGCCATCCTGATGTCGAACGCGGTGGCTGCGGGGAGAACCGCTGCGAGAGTGTCCATGGTGCTGACGAAGTCGAGCGACTTCAGCCCCGGGACGGGATCGCCGGCCGGCGTCGTGATGAGGACATCGGGCTTGTCCCGGGACACATCGCCGGCGCCCGGATTCCTCTTGATCATCACCGTTACGGAGTCGTCTCCGGCGCCGGCGCAGACCGGACACTCGTGGATCTGCGTGGTCGCCTGCAGCGGGGTCAGGTGCAGCCGGTTGTCGCGCGACCCGACGTACAGGTAAGCGGGCTCAGAGGGATTGGTGGCGGTGGTGTAGTACCAGGAATCGGCCAGCGGATCGGTGACGAAGATCTTCTCCACGCCGGGGAAGTTGTTGTCATACACGACGATTCCGATCCGTCCTGCCCCCAGGTCCCGCAGGGCGATGGGGGTGACGGCGTGACCGCCCGCGCCGTCGGCGTTGAAGAACGAGAGGATGAAGTTGTCGCCACGTGCCCACGCGGACACCAGCTTCCGCACTGTGTGGCTGACCGAGTTCTCCGTGGTCGCGGTGCTGCTGGGGCTCGAGATCTGGGCCGCCCAGTAGCGGGAGATCAGGCGGTCGAGCTCGTCGGAGGGCTGCGCTTCGAAGACGGTCTGACCGTGCGGAAGATAGCGGGCTTTGTCGAGGCCGCCGGTGTGGAAAAGACCCGCCAGCGCGGCCATCCCGTAGCAGTGTCCGCCCGCGGCCATCTCGTTCGCCGTGGACTCGAGCGCGGCCCCGGGAGCGCTCAGCACGCAGTCGCCGTTGACGATCCGCGCGCAGATGTCGTCGCCGAACAGGGACTGCATGGCGGCGGGTGTCAGGCTGCGTCGATGAACGTCACTACCGGGACCCCAGTTATCGAAGGAGAACCCGTCACGCAGCACGTCGAAGCCACTGGTGGCGATCAGTCGTCCGCTGCGGGGGTCAACCGGATCGTAGGTGGGTTCCGGCGCAGACGACTCCGACCCCGAGGAGAGCGACGTACTCCCGGACGCCAGTGAGCCGCCGGCACGATCCGTCAGTGGAATCGCCCCGGCAGCTGCCGGGGAAGCGGTCAGCAGCAGGACGAGCAGGATCGACAGGTACCGCGTGAGCATGACGCCTCCCAGTGGCCGCGGACGCGAGGGGGCGACCGCTGGAGAGGATGAGACTACCCGTCACTTGGGTGATTCTCAGTCTTTTTGCGCGGACCTCGCACGCGGCCACCGGGCCTCAGCCGCCCCGGGGGACATGCCGCAGGGCCCGCGCCGGAAACCGGACGCGGGCCCTGCAGGCGGGAGATCAACTCACTGGGAGTCGGTGCCCGCCTCGAGGAGCTTGGAGATCGCCGAGGGATCGACCGGGATGCCGGGGCCGGTCGTGGAGGACACGGTGATCTTCTGCAGGTACCGGCCCTTGGAGGAGGACGGCTTGAGTCGCATGACCTCGTCGATCGCGGCCTGGTAGTTCTCCGTGAGCTGCTCGGTGGAGAACGATGCCTTGCCCACGATGAAGTGCAGGTTGTTGGCCTTGTCGGTGCGGAAGGTGACCTTGCCGCCCTTGATGTCGCTGACGGCCTTGGTCACGTCCATGGTGACGGTGCCCGTCTTGGGGTTGGGCATGAGGCCACGCGGTCCGAGCACGCGGGCCACACGGCCGACCTTGGCCATCTGGTCCGGGGTGGCGATCGCCGCATCGAAGTCGAGCCAGCCGCCCTGGATCCGCTCGATGAGGTCGTCGGAGCCCACGACGTCAGCACCGGCGGCCTCGGCCTCGGTGGCCTTCTCGCCCGCGGCGAAGACGATGACGCGGGCGGTCTTACCGGTGCCGTTCGGAAGATTGACGGTGCCACGGACCATCTGGTCCGCCTTGCGGGAGTCGACGCCAAGTCGCATGGCGACCTCGACGGTGGCGTCCATCTTCGTCGAGGAGGTGTCCTTGGCCAGGGCCAGGGCATCCAGAGGCGAGTACAGCTTGGTGCGGTCGACCTTCTCAGCTGCGGCCTTGTAGGCCTTGCTGTTCTTGCTCATGAGATTTCCATTCCTGTCGCATGGTTACCGCGACGGTCGGGTGTGGTGCGGGCCTGAGCTGCCCTCCCACGGTGATGTGTGGTGGTGGAGGTCAGGCCTCGACCGTGATGCCCATGGAGCGGGCGGTGCCGGCGATGATCTTCGCGGCCTGGTCGACGTCGTTGGCGTTGAGGTCTTCCATCTTGGTCTGGGCGATCTCGCGGATCTGGTCCATGGAGACCTTGCCGACCTTCGCGGAGTGCGGCGTGCCCGACCCCTTCTGCAGGCCCGCGGCCTTGAGCAGGAGCTTGGCGGCCGGCGGCGTCTTGAGCTTGAAGTCGAACGAACGGTCCTCGTAGACCGTGATCTCGACCGGCACGACGTTTCCGCGCTGGTTCTCGGTGGCGGCGTTGTAGGCCTTGCAGAACTCCATGATGTTCACACCATGGGCACCCAGAGCCGGGCCGACGGGCGGTGCCGGGTTGGCTGCGCCGGCGTTGATCTGGAGCTTGATCAGCCCTGAGACCTTCTTCTTCTTGGGAGGCATCGTCTTCCTCAGTCTTCCTGATTCTTCGACTGGATCTCGGCTCCACGCTGTACACGTGGGAGGCCGACTGTCGTGTGCGCGCACGCGCAACCTTGGCGATTCTACGCGCGGGATCGGGTTGATCCCTAATCGCGGCGGAAAGCACGGAACCCGCCCCGCGCGGTGTGCGCGGGGCGGGCCGTCGGCGTGACCGGGTGCGTCAGTCGATCTTCTCGACCTGCGAGAATCCCAGTTCGACCGGCGTCTCGCGGCCGAAGATGGAGACGAGCACCTTGAGCTTCTGCGAGGTCGGATCGACCTCCGAGATGCTGGCGGGCAGAGTGGCGAACGGGCCGTCCATGACGGTGACCGACTCGCCGACCGTGAACTCCACCTCGACGGCCTGCGGGACCAGTCCACCCTCGGCCTCTCCGCCGGGGGCGGCGGCCTTCTTCTCCGGCTTGGGGGCCAGGAACTTGGCCACGTCGCTCAGCGAGAGCGGGGTGGGCGCACCGGCCGCGCCCCCGGTCGCGCTGACGAATCCGGTGACACCGGGGGTGTTACGGACGACGCCCCACGACTCGTCGTCCAGGTCCATGCGGACCAGCACGTAACCGGGAAGGACCTTACGGTTGGCGACCTTCTTCTGGCCGTTCTTGACCTCGGTGTACTCCTCGATCGGGACTTCGACCTGATAGATCTTGTCCTCGGCCCCGAGGGTGACCGCACGCGTCTCCAGGTTGGCCTTGACCTTGTTCTCGTACCCCGCGTACGAGTGGATGACGAACCAGTCGCCCGGGAGCTTGCGGAGCTGACGCTTGAAGGCGATGACCGGGTCGATCGCGGGCGCAGCCTCCTCGGCGGAGGCCTCGGTCGCGTCGGTCGCCTCTGACTCGTCGGACGCCTCGGCCTCGTCGGCAGCCTCTGACTCGTCGGCGCCCGCGACGGCGTCGATCGCATCCGCCACGGCCTCTGCGGTCGGCGGGACCGCCGCGTCGGAGGGATCCGCCGACGTGTCACCGAGCACCGCGTCCGCCTCGGTCTCGGCCTGCTCGGCGGCGGCCGGGCTCTGCTCGACGTCCTCGGACTCGGGGCTCTGCTCGATGTCGCTCACGGAAAATGCGGTCCTCTCGAAGTTCGGCGGTCCGGTTCTCGCCCCGGACCTCCAGCGGCGGGTGTCAGCGGTCGAAGACGAGCTCGACGAGCTTGCCCGCGCCGAAGTCGACGCCGGAGACCAGCGCGGTCATGAAGATCAGGAACAGGAACACCACGATGGTGTAGGTGACCATCTGGTTGCGCGTCGGCCAGATGACCTTACGCAGTTCCTCGACGACCTGCCCGATGTACTGGAACGGGTTGGCGCGGCTGTTCCGCGTGTCCTCCGCGGTGTCCGCATCGGTGCGGACACGACTGGCGACGGTGGTGTCGCCCCGGCCGGCTTTGCCGGTCGGAACAGGGGCACCGGTGGGGACGGCCGCGCCGTCGGAACCGCGCGCGCCGCTGGTGTCGTCGTCGCGATCCTGACTCACGCGGTACCTCCGGGTCGACTGTGGCTGGCGGGAAGGGCAGGGGCGACAGGACTTGAACCTGCAACCTGCGGTTTTGGAGACCGCTGCTCTGCCAATTGAGCTACGCCCCTTCGGCCGGTCTCCCGGCCACCCGTGCCGTCTCGCGAACCGCGGACCGCACGAACGCCTCGACTCTACAGTGTCGGCGGCTGCCTGAGGCAGCGTGGGCCGCGACCGCGGGCGGTCGGGCGTCGCAAGTGTACGACAGCCCCGGCAGTGGCCCTAAATCGCGACGGTGACGATCGCCTTGCCGAACACCTTGGCCCCGCCGCAGGTCACGGCGAGTCCGACATCTGCCGTGGAGCCGTCGCCTGAGATCTTCTTCACCGCACCGTCCACCACCAGCACGGCCGGGGCGTCGGCGGGCACCACCACCGGACCGGCGAACCGGATGGAGGTGGCCACCACCCGGTCCGCTCCCCCGGCCCACTCGGCCACGACCCCGATCGCCAGTGCCGAGGTGAGCATCCCGTGCGCGACCACTCCGGGCAGCCCGAGCGCGCGGGCGGCGTCGTCGTCCAGGTGGATGGGGTTGTGGTCACCTGACGCGTCCGCGTACCGGCGGAGGTCCTCGCGCGTGATCTCCAGGCTGCGGGCGCCGATCGGCTCGCCCGGCTCCGGTCGCCTCGTCGTCATCGGATCGCCCGTCGTCGGATCGCCTGTCGTCATCCTTCGACCTCCGCGGTGAGCAGGGCACTGGACAGGGTCTGGACAGCGGTGCCGGACGGGTCGCGGAGCACCGTGTCGAACCCGATCATGCGCCCGCCGCGCGCGGACCGGACGCCGGTGACCGTCGCGGTCGCGGTGAGGACGTCACCGACGACGATGGGCCGGTGGTGTACGGACGACTGGGCGGTGTGCAGGGTGCGGGACAGGTCGATCCGCAGGTCCGGGTGCTCCATCACCGCGCGCTGGACCGGCGCCGTGAGGGCGGCGGCCAGGGTGGCCGGGGCCTGACCGGAGGGCGCGCCGACGGATTCGGCGAACCGCGCCACCACCTCGGAGGTGACGGTGACGGGGTCGCCGGTGACGACGACGACGTGGTCGTCCGCGTTGTCTGTGCTCACACCGGCCGACGCTACCCCAGCCCGTCCGCGCCAAACCGCCGATGCGGCGGGGGTAGGGCTCCTACGGTGGGGATAGTCGACCAGGGAGAGCGCCCGTGAGCCAGAACGAGCAGGCAGCACACGATCGAGACGACCACGGCGTCGCGGGTGGAGGCCCCGAGGGACCCGGCCCGGTGGCGGGCCACGGCGGCTCCCACGCCACCGCCGTCGCCGCGGCCCACGGCGTGCGGACGATGTTCACGCTCTCCGGAGCGCACGTCTTCCCCATGTACGACGCGGCGGAGAAGGAGGATCACGGGATCTCGTTGCTCGACGTCCGGCACGAGCAGACCGCGGCGTTCGCCGCCGAGGCCACCGGCAAGCTCACCCGCTCCCCCGGCCTGGCGGTGCTCACCGCCGGCCCGGGCGTCACCAACGGGATCAGCGCGATCTCCCAGGCGTCGTTCTCCGGCGCCCCCATGGTGGTGCTGGGCGGTCGCGCACCCGCGGGCCGCTGGGGCACCGGCAGCCTCCAGGAGTTCGACCACGTCCCACTGGTGCGGCCGGTGACGGTGTCCGCAGAGACGGCCCGCGACACCGCCGACATCGCGGGCGCCACCCACCGCGCCTTCACGGCCGCACGCTCCGCCCATCGTGGGCCGGCGTTCCTCGACGTGCACATGGACCACTTCTTCGACCGGTGCGAATCCGTCCGACCGGGACCGGGTTCCGGGCCCACCCCGGATCGCTCCCCCGACACCGATGCGGTCGACCGGATCGCCGACCTGCTGGTGGGCGCGCAGCGGCCCGTCCTCGTGGTGGGCTCCGACGTCTGGGCGGACGGCGCCGAGCACGCCGCGCTGCGCTGCGTGGACTCCCTCGGACTGCCCGCGATCCCCAACGGCATGGGCCGGGGGATCATCCCCGCGGGGCACCCGCTCCTGGTGTCCAAGGCGCGGGGGATGGCGTTCGGGAGTGCCGACCTCGTCGTGGTGGTGGGGACCCCACTGGACTTCCGCCTGGGATACGGCGTGTTCGGGGGTAAGGACGGGGCGGACCCCGCGACGGTCGTCCACATCGCCGATTCCGAGGGCCAGCTCAGTCGACACGCGGACCCCGCCGTCGCCACGGCCGGGGACCTGGGGCGGGTTCTGGACGCACTGACCGAGGCGGTGCAGCGTCGGTCGGGGAGGCCGGACTGGAACGCGTGGACCCGGTCGCTGCGGGAGAAGGCCGATGCCACCCACGCCGCCGACCTCGAGCTGTTCGGTGCGACCGCCGATCCGATCCACCCCGCGCGAATCTACGGAGAGCTGCTACCGCGACTGGCCGAGGACGCCGTCGTGATCGGCGACGGCGGCGACTTCGTCTCCTTCGCCGGCAAGTTCATCGAACCCGCCCGACCCGGGAACTGGCTGGACCCGGGGCCGTTCGGCTGCCTCGGCGCGGGCCTGGGCGCCGCGATCGCCGCCCGGATCGCCCGGCCGTCGAGCCAGGTGGTCCTCCTGCTCGGCGACGGTGCCGCCGGATTCTCCCTGATCGACGTGGACACCCTGGTCCGTCACCACCTGCCCGTGGTGATGGTGATGGGCAACAACGGCGCGTGGGGGCTGGAGAAGGGACCGATGCAGATGCTGTACGGCTACGACGTGATCGCCGACCTCGCGCCCCGCACCCGGTACGACGAGGTGGTCAGAGCACTCGGTGGGGCGGGCGAGATGGTCACCGATCCGGCCCGGATCGGCCCCGCGCTGGACCGCGCGTTCGCCAGCGGGGTGCCGTACCTGGTCAACGTCGTGACAGACGTAGAGGCCGGGTATCCCAGGTCGACGTTCGGGGTCTGAGCGCCGGTCAGGACACGACGATCCGGTAGAGCAGCTCGGGCCGCCCGCGGCCCCCGTACCGGTGCGAGACGTCGACGGCGCCGTTGCGGTGCAGATGATCGAGATAGCGGCGCACGGTCGCGCGGGAGGCGCCGCTCGCGCGCGCGACCTCGGCGGCCGAGTGCCCGGCGCCGTCGTCCAGTGCGGCCAGGACCGCGTTCAGCGTCGGCTCGGACAAGCCCTTGGGGAGCCGCTCGGGGGCACGGTTGCCCGACGCGGTGGCCGGGCCGGCCGGGCCCGAACCGGCGGGCGCTGTACCCGAACCGGCCGGCGCCGAGGGCCCCGTCCCCGCCCCCCTCCGCAGCAGGGCGTCGATCTCCCCCTGGCCGAACGAGTCGAGCTCTGCGGGTGGCCCGGCGCCGAATTCGGAGCGGAACCGCTCCAGTCGATCCACCATCGCCGCCCTGGTGAACGGCTTGACCAGGTATCCGGCGACCTGCCCGGACAGCGCCTGCCGCACGGTGATGCGGTCCCGGAGAGAACTCACCACGATCACACTGATCGGCCGGCGGGAGATCGTCCTGATCCGGTGCAGCACCTCGATACCGCTGAACCCCGGGAGCCCGATGTCGAGCAGCACCAGGTCGATCCCGCCACCGGCCACCCACCCCACCGCCGCCTGCCCGTCGCCCACCGCGGCGGCCACGCTGAAGCCCGCTACCCCCTCCACATAGCGACTGTGGAGGCGCCGCGCCACGGGATCGTCGTCGACGATCAGGGTGCGGATGGCGCGGCTGCCCTGTCCCTCGCCCGTCATCGTCTCCTCCGCAACCGCACGGTCACCAGCGCCCCACCGGCCGGGGATCTACCCACCTCGATCTCACCGTCACGATCCCGCACGATCTGCCAGACCACCGCCAGGCCGACGCCGCGCGTCGCGCGCTCCCCACCCGGGGCCTTGGTGGAGTACCCGTGCTCCATCATCATCGGCAGCGCCTCCGGGTCCAACCCCGGCCCGTCGTCAGCTACGGCGACCTCGGTGCCGACCTCGTCCGCCAGCACCAGAACGTGGACGTGGCCCCCGGGACCCGCCGCCTCGACGGCGTTGATCACCAGGTTCGCGATCAGCGAGACGTCGTCCGCCCCGAGCTCACCTGCACTCGTCGAGGTCAGGGGGTCGATCTCGAGCACACCTCCCTGCGACCGGTACTCCGCGGCCATCTCCCCCAACACCGCGCGCAGGCGCGGGTCCTCGACACCCCCGTCGCGGGTATCCGCGCCGGTGACCGGGGCGAGCTCCGCCAGATACTCGAGCGCCGCGTCGGACTCACCGCTCTCGACGAGCCCGTACACCGCGTGGATCCGGGTCCGGAACTCATGGGTCTGCTCGCGGAGCGCCCTGGACAGCCGTCGCTGCTCTCCCAGTTCGGCGTTCTCCGCCTCCAGCCTGCGGACCCGGGCGCCGATCGCCGCTGAGACACCGGCGGCCCCGGTGAGCCCGACCACCATCGCCAGCAGCACCCAGGGCGCCATCGCCGTGAGACTGGTCCGCAGGTCGGCGGCGATCTCCGACTCGAGGACTCCGACCGATGCCGCGCCGACGACAACCCCGCCCCGGTACACGGGCACCTTGGCGCGCAGTGTCGGACCGAGGGTCCCCTCCTCGGTACCCACGAACGTTGCCCCCGCCAGGACGTCTGACGGGTCGGTCGAGACCGGCCGGCCGCGTTCGTCGGGCACAGGGTGGGTGATCCGGATCCCTCGCGCGTCGCTGATCACCACGTAGTCGACGCCGGACGCCTGCTGGATCAGCTCGGTCAGCGGTTGCAGCTCCTGCTCGGCGTCATCGCTCCCGATGGCGTCCCGCACCTGGTCGAGCTCGGCGAGGCTGCGCGCGACCGCGAGGACCCGCTCGGTCGTGGCCTCACGCACCTGCCGCTCCTGGACCCGCGCCGCGGCATAGGCCGTCAGCCCCACGCAGGTCACCACGACCGCGCACTGGATCACCAGCACCACGACGAGACGGAACCGCCGCTCGAGGAGCCACTCCGAGTATCGCGCCACCCCGCTCCTCTCCGCGTTCGTGAGCATCAATGAGCACAAAGACTAGTTGTGCCCCACATCACACGCCGCCGATCCATGCTCAGCCCATACCCCGGTGGCACTCACGCCTCCGGACACCTGGAAGGACCGTTGATGCGACACCCCCTTGCCCGCATCCTGACCGCGGTACTCGCTGTCGGGTTGACCACGGCCGCGGCGACCGACGCCAGCCGGTCCGGAGGCGGCGACAACCCCCGGACCCAACTCGCCATCATCGCACCGGCCGCCCCGGGCGGTGGGTGGGACACGTTCGGCAGGGAAGCCCAACAGGCCCTCATGACCAACGGGATCGTCAACGCGGTGCGGGTCCGCAACGTACCCGGCGCGGCCGGCACCATCGGGCTGACCCAGTTCGTCCAGCTCGCCGGGCGAACCGATTCCCTGCTGGTCACCGGCGGCGTGATGGTGGGCGGGGTGATCCTGCAGGATTCCGACGCCACACTCGAGGACACGACGCCGATCGCCCGTCTGGCCGACGACTACAACGTGCTGGTGGTCCCCGCGGACTCCCCGTATCAGACGCTCGAGGAGTTCCTGGCGGCGTGGCGGGAGCATCCGGGGATGGCGATCGCGGGCGGATCGCTCGGGAGCATCGATCATCTGCTCACGGGCATGCTCGCCGAGGCCGCCGGGATCGACCCGGCCCATCTCAACTACATCGCCTACTCCGGGGGCGGCGAGGTCGTGAGGTCGATGATCAGCGGCTCGGCGGTGGGAGCCATCTCCGGTGCCAACGACTTCGACGCCCAGATCGAGGCGGGTGAGCTCCGTGCGCTCGGGGTCTCGTCGGCGACCCCGGTCGAGGAGCTGTCCACCCCGACCTTCATCGAACAGGGCGTGGACGTGTCCATGTCGAACTGGCGCGGGCTGGTCGCCCCACCGGACATCCCGGACGAGGTCCGGGACGAGCTCATCGCGATCATCGCGGAGATGCGCGAGACCGAGGAGTGGCGCGACACCCTCGAGCGCAACAACTGGACCGACGAGTTCATGGCAGGTGACGAGTTCGCCCGGTTCCTCGACGCGGAGATCGCCACGACCGAAGACATCATCAGGGAGTTGGGACAATGACACTGCTATCCGACCAGGCGAGCGCGGGGGGCACGACGGCCCCCTCGGCCCCGGCCGCCCCGCCCACGGACCGTCGCCGCTGGTGGCGTCAGCGGACCGAACTCGGGTTCGCCGCGGGCGTCCTCGCGATCGCCGCGTTCATGATCGTGCAGACCATCACCATGGACGTCCCCGAGGGAGTGGGAGCACCCGGGCCGCGGTTCTTCCCCGGCCTCGTGGCGGGCTTCCTGATCCTGACCGGCGGACTGCTGGCGATCAACGTCATCCGCACCCCCCGCCACACCGCCGCCACCTCGACCATGGGGCAGCTGTCCACCGACATGCTCGAGGACCTGGCCGCGATCGACGACCATGCGGACTCCCCCATCACCACCTCGCCCGCGGCTGCCGCCGACCCGGAGTACGTGCCCGTCGACTACCGCACCACCGGGACCGTGGTCGCCGGCCTCGTCGGGTTCGCGATCCTTCTCCAGCCCGTCGGCTGGTTGGTCACCGCCAGCGCGCTGTTCTGGATCGTCAGCCGCGCACTGGGGAGCAGGCGACCGGTCTTCGACATCGCCGTCTCGGTGATCTTCGCCTCCGTCATCCAGATCGCGTTCTCGGCCGGGCTCGGCCTGGGACTGCCCGCCGGGATCCTGGAAGGAGTCGTGCCGTGGAGCAACTGAGCCTGCTGGGTGACGGCATGGCCGGGGTACTCACCCCGATGAACCTCACCCTCCTGCTGATCGGTGCCCTCCTCGGCACCGCGGTCGGCGTCCTTCCGGGACTCGGCTCCGCGATGGCGGTCGCCCTGCTCCTCCCGGTCACCTTCACCCTCGACCCGACCGGCGCCTTCATCATGTTCGCCAGCATCTACTTCGGTGGACTGTTCGGTGACTCGACCTCCGGCATCCTGCTCAACACACCGGGTAACTCGTCGGCCATAGCCACGACGTTCGAAGGGCACCGGATGGCCATGAGCGGCCGGGCGGCCAAGGCCCTGGGGATCTCGGCGATCGGCGCCTTCACCGGAGGCATGATCGCGTGCGCCTGCGTGGTGATGTTCTCCCCCTACCTGATCGTCCTCGCCCGGGCGTTCTCGTCACCCGAGTACTTCGCCCTCGCGGTGTTCGCCTTCGTCGCCATCTCCGCCGTCGTCGCCGAGTCCGTCGTGAGGGGACTCGCCGCGCTCGGGCTGGGGCTCGCGCTCGCCCTGGTCGGCACCGACTCGATGACCGGCACCCAGCGCTTCACGCTCGACACCCCGTCGCTGTTCGAGGGCATCTCGATCATCGTGATCACCGTGGGCCTGCTGGCCCTCGGTGAGGTCCTGCACCAGGCGTCGCGGATCCGCCGCGAGTCGACCGTCGGCGGTCCGGTGGCCACCGAGGGCTCCCCGTTCCCGACCCGCAAGGAGATGCGCAAGGTCGTGCCCGCCTTCCTCCGGGGCACGGCGTTCGGCCTGCCCTTCGGCACGATCCCGGTCGGCGGGTCCGAGGTCCCGACGTTCCTCGCCTACGGCACCGAGAAGGCCCTGGCCGCGCGGCGCCACGACCCCGACTTCGGCACCCGCGGCGCGCTCCAGGGCGTCGCCGCCCCCGAGGCCGCGGGCAACGCCACCGCCGGCAGCGCGATGGGCGCGCTGCTCGTCCTGGGCCTGCCGACCTCGGCGACGGCCGCCATGATGCTGGCCGCGTTCCAGCAGTACGGGATGCAGCCCGGCCCCATGCTCTTCGAGACGAGTGCCGCGCTGGTCTGGCCGCTGCTCGCCAGCCTGTTCGTCGGCCTGGTCATCCTGCTGGTCATCAACCTGCCGTTCGCGGCCGTGTGGGCGAAGCTGCTGCTGATCCCCCGCCACTACCTGTACGCCGGCGTGACGGTGATCGCGATGCTCGGCACCTACGCGATCTCCTCCTCGACGCTGGACCTCTGGATGGTGATCGCGATCGGCGTCCTGGGATTCGTCATGCGCCGGTTCTCGATCCCGCTGGCCCCGGTCCTGATCGCCGCGATCCTCGGCCCGCTCGCCGAGCTCGAGCTGCGCCGGTCGCTGGCGCAGTCCGAGGGAGACGTGTCGATCCTGGTCTCCTCGAACATCACCCTCGTGCTCTACGGCCTGCTGGCGCTGGCCGTGGCGGCGAGCATCATCCAGCACACCCGACACCGTCGTCGCCGTCGCCAGGAGGACGCGGCGCAGCTGGAGGCCGCGGCGCGGTAACGACCGGCTCCGGACACACGACGAAGGCCGCCCACGACACGTGGGCGGCCTTCGTGTGTGTCGATCGGTACCGGTGGGGGGACTCGATCCCCCGACCTCACGATTATGAGTCGTGCGCTCTAACCAGCTGAGCTACACCGGCATGCGCTGCCAGTCGGGCGATCGGGCCGCCCCGCACAGTGCGAGCCCCCTGACGGAATCGAACCGTCGACCTTTTCCTTACCATGGAAACGCTCTGCCGACTGAGCTAAGGGGGCCGGCCACCCTGGGTCGCGAAGCTCTCCGCGGCTCGGGGTGAAAGCCTCTAGCAGATTACACACAGGCTCGAACGGGGCACAAATCGCCCGGTTGAACGGGGTGGACGCCCCGCTGGCAGGATGTGGGGCATGCGCCTCTCCGTGGTCGTCCCCGTCCTCGATGACGCCCACGAGCTCGCCGGGTGCCTCGCCGCCCTGCGGTCCCAGACAAGACCGCCGGACGAGATCGTGGTGGTGGACAACGGCTGCGCCGACACCAGTGCGGACGTCGCCCGCGAGGCCGGCGCCCGCGTGGTGAGCGAACCGGTCAGGGGTATCCCCTCGGCCACCGCCACCGGGTACGACGCGGCCTCGGGCGACGTGATCGCCCGGCTGGACGCGGACTCCCGCCCGGGACCGGACTGGATGCAGCGCATCGAGAGCGCGTTCGCCCAGGACCCGGGTCTCGTGGCGATCTCGGGGCCGGGCGAGTTCATCGGTCTGAGCGGGTGGCGGGCCCGCGCCGCGCAGCTGCTCTACATGGACGCGTACTTCTTCTCCGTCGGCGCCGCCATGGCCCACCCCGTGCTGTTCGGGTCGAACCTGGCGATGCGTCGCGAGGCCTGGGAACGCGTCCGCGACGGAGTCGACCGGTCGGACCCGGAGCTGCACGACGACATCGACCTGTCGTTCCAGTTCGGCGCCGACGACCGGCTGCGGGTGGACCGCTCGCTGACCGTGGGTATCTCCGCGCGTCCGTTCGACGATCCCGCCGCGATGCGGCGGCGCTTCTCCCGTGCGTTCCGGACGATCGCCCGCAACTGGCGCACCTCGCCGCCATCCGAGCGCTGGATGCAGCGCCTCCGGCGCTGAACGGGCCCGAGCGTCAGGACCAGACGAGCACCGACCACAGGATGATCTGCGTGACGCAGAACCCCGCCAGCATGTTGAGCACCAGAAAGCGCTTCCAGCCCTCGTTGGTGCGCTCGGCGTCGGCGTCGGTCACCCCGACATAGGCCGCGACGGTGGCCAGGTACGGCAGGATCGCGAAGGCGGCCCCGGACGCGGGCCACGGCGCCGCCACCAGCAGGACGACCACCGCGGCGGCGTAGCAGGCCAGCGCGAACCACACCGCGGCACGCGCTCCGAGCACGGTGGCGACGGACTTCAGGCCCGCCTCGCGGTCGAAGCGGACGTCCTGCACGGCGCCGAAGGCCTGCGAGGCGGCGCCCCACAACATGAAGGCCACCAGGCACGCCCACACTCCCCCGGTCAGCTCGGCACCCGCGATGGTCCAGCCGACGATGGCCGGGGAGACGAAGTGGAAGGCGGAGGTGACCGAGTCGAGGAACGGTATCTCCTTGAACCGCAGTCCCTTGGCGCTGTAGGCGATCACGGCGAAGGCGCTCGCGGCGAGCCACAGGGACGACTCCAGCGATCCCACCAGCACCAGATAGACGAGGAACGGCACCGTGGTCACCGCGGAGGCCACGAGGGTGGCGGTGTGACGGGAGCGTTCGAGCACCGATCCCTCGACGCCGCCCTTGCGCGGGTTGCGCAGGTCCGACTCGTAGTCGAACACATCGTTGATCCCGTACATCGCCAGGTTGTAGGGCACCAGGAAGAAGACCGTGCCGATCGCGCCGACGAGGTCGAACCCCCCGGTGGCCAGGAAGTACGCCAGCGCGAACGGCGCGGCGGTGTTGATCCACGACACCGGCCGGGACGACCAGAACAGCGTGGAGAGCAGACCGGGTGACGGGGACCGCTCGGGGGCGCGGACCTCGTCGTCGGCATCGTCGTCGCCGCCGTGTCCCGGGCCGCGCGTCAGCAGCGCGTCACCCCTGCCCGACACGGTCGGGTTCCCGACCCCGGCCCCGACGCGCGGCGACTCGGTGAGCAGCGCCCACACCGACGGCACGAACACCGCCGCGGCCACGGCGTAGGCGAAGTCCTCGACGGGCGCCACGCCCAGCCGGATTCCGCTGGTGAGCTCGTCGTCGTACGCCACGAGCCCGGCCGAGATCATGATGTTGTCGAACACCGCGGTGAGGATCATGAGAATGACGAACGCGCCGCCGACCCCGATCAGCCACCGGCGTCGGGCCTGTTCGCGCAGGCGCCAGGCGGCGAGGAGGGCCACGGCCACCACGGGGATGGACATGGTGAGGTTGAGGGTGGTGTAAAGGCTGGTCACGGGCGTTCCCCCGTCGCCCGGACTGTCTGGGAGGACCGGGCCGTCCGGGACGCGGCCGCGTGCTCGACGGCACGGGAGACCCCCGCCGCGCACACCAGCGCGAGGTGGGACAGGAACGCCAGGAAGACGACCTCCTCGACCGGGATCTCGGGCGCCACCAGCAGACCGGTCATGAAGTCGGTCTGGCCGCGGAAGAACACGCCGCTGCGCACCCCGAGGACGTCCCAGGTGAGCAGCAGCGCCACGGAGGCGGTGACGGCGAGAGCCGCGGCGGCGGGGGCGCGGAACGCCGCCAGCTTCCAGCGGTGGTCGATCACCAGGATTCCGGTGAACGAGACCACCTGAACCAGGAGATAGGCCAGCCCGATCACCTGTCGAACACCGCCCTGTCGTTCACAGTCCTGTCGTTCGCAGCTCTGTCAAACACCGTGCCCCCGCCCGGCTCGGCCACCGGCGCGGTGCCCGTGTCCCCCCGGACGTGTTTGAGCACCAGCTCGGCGCTGATGAGGCACATCGGCAGCCCGATCCCGGGGATGGTGGACGCCCCCGCGTAGTAGAGACCGTCGACGTGCCGGGAGACGTTGCGGGTCCGGAAGAACGCGCTCTGGGCCAGCGTGTGGGCGGGCCCGAGGGCGGTGCCGCGCCACGCCCCCAGGTCGTCCTCGAGGTCCGCCGGGGCGATGGTGCGACGGACCACCACACGCTCCGCCAGGTCGGGGATGCCGGTCCAGTCGGCAATCTGGGCGATCGCCCGGTCGGCGGCCGCCTCGATGGTGGCGTCGCCGGCGCCGTCGACGCCCCCGTGCCCGAGACCGGGGTCGGCGGGGATGGGGACCAGGACGAAGAGGTTCTCGTGCCCGGCGGGGGCGATGCCGGCGTCGGGGCGGTCGGTCGCGCTGGGGCGGCAGACGTAGAGCGAGGCCGGGTCGGGGATGTGGGTGGACTCGCCGAAGATCGCGTCGAAGCCCTCCTCCCAGCGGTCGGTGAACAGCAGGGTGTGGTGCGACAGCTGCGGCAGTTCACCCTTCACGCCCAGCAGCATGAGCAGCGCGCCGGGTCCGGGCGTCTTGGAGTCCCAGTAGGACTGCGGGTAGGTGCGCAACTCTTCCGGGAGCCACCGGGTCTCGAGGTGGTGCAGGTCGGCGGCGCCCACCACGAGCCCGGCGGGCAGCGTCCGCTCGGCGCCGGCGCCGTCGCGCACCCGGACACCGGTCACCCGTGCGCGGGTGGTTCCGCCGCCCGAGCCGCCCGAGCCGCTCTGCCGCCCGCCGCCGGCGGAGGTGGTGAGTTCGACGGCCTCGGTGCCGGTGTGGATGCGCACCCCCTGCGCCTCGGCCACCCGCCGGACCGCGGCGATGACCTCGGTGAACCCGCCCCGCGGATAGAGCACACCGTCCGTGAGGTCGAGGTGGCTCATCAGGTGATAGATCGACGGGGCCAGGTACGGCGAGGATCCCAGGAACACCGCCGGATAGCCCAGGATCTGCTGGATCCGGCGGTCGGCGAAGCGGCGGGAGACGAACGACTGCAGCGGCTGCACGAGCCGCGCCACCAACGCCCCGGCGCGGGCCAGCACGTCCGGCCGCACGAGCGCCGGGTACGAGGTGAAGTTGGTGTAGAGGAACCGTCGCAGCGCCAGCTCGTAGGTCGCCCGGGCGGAGTCGAGGTACTTCCCCAGAGCGGAACCCGCACCCGGCTCGAGGGACTCGAACAGCGCCTGCGACGCCCGACGGTCGGAGCGGACGTCGACCGGCTCGGTCTGGCCCTCGAAGTAGACGCGGTACCCGGGGTCCAGCCGGACCAGGTCGAGCTGCTCGGCGGCCGAAGAGCCGCAGAGACGGAAGAAGTGGTCGAACACCTCGGGCATCAGGTACCAGGACGGCCCGGTGTCGAAGCGGAAGCCGCCTGCGGACCAACTCCCGGCGCGGCCGCCCACCTGCTCCGTCGCCTCGACCAGCGTGACGTCGCGGCCCTCTCGGGCCAGCAGGGCGGCGGTGGCCAGGCCGGCTATCCCGCCCCCCACCACCACGACGGGGCCGTCCGGTGCCGGTCTGCGGGCGTGGGCGCCGGGCAGTCGATCGGTCAGGACGCGGGCGCCCGACCCGAGCAGGCTCCGGGCGCTCATCGCACGACCGCCTGTCCGCGGGCCGCGATGGATCGTCCCCGACCCGAGGCGGCCCTGCCGAGCACGGCGAGCTTGACCGGGCCCGGGACCCGGACGCGACCCGCACTCACCCCGGCCGCACCGGCCACGCGCAGGCGGTCGTTGAGCTCGGCGAACAGGTCGTGCGCGGCAAGCACGGCCACCCGGTCACGCCCGGGGATCCGATCGATCGAGATTCGGGCGACGCGCAGGTCCGCATCCACGTCGTCGGCGAGCTCGGCGACGTCCCGTTCGGTCAGCGCGCGGGGGTCGCGGCCCGGCAGGTAGTTTCGGCCCAGCTCGAGCGAGTCCTCCCGGATGTCCCTCAGGAAGTTGACCTTCTGGAACGCCGAACCGAGGGCCCGCGCCCCGGCGGCCAGCTCGTCGTCGTCGCCCAGTCCCCCACCGGCGAACGTCCGCAGGCACATCTCCCCGATCACCTCGGCGGAACCGTGGATGTACCGGCGCAGCGACTCCTCGGTGTGCTCGGTGACCTCCAGGTCGGCCTCCATCGAGTTGTAGAACGGGTCGATCAACCTCGCACCGATCCCGAAACGGCGGGCGGTGTCCGCGAAGGCGTGGGTGACCGGGTCGGGGTCGAGCCCCCGCTCGACCGCGCGGTGGGTGCGGCGGCGGGCCTCGGCGATGAGGTCGCGGGCCGCGACGGGGTCGTCCATCGCACCGTCGACGACCTCGTCCCCGACGCGGGCCCAGGCGTAGATCGCCGCGACGTGCGGGCGGGTCGCCGGCGCCAACAGTCGGCAGGCCAGGGCGAACGAGGTGGAGTAGCGGCGCAGGATCACGTCACTGCACGCGCGGGCGGCCTCCGTGAACTCGGCGTGCGGGCTCTGCGGGGTCATCGGGTCCTCTCGAGGGCGGTGGCCAGGTGGGGGTCTAGTGCGGAGCGCAGCTCGTGCGGGACGGCCGGGGAGTCCAGAGCGGCACGGGCGGCGGTCACCAGGTCCTCGGCGATCCCCAGCGCGTGGTCGCGGGCACCGCACTCGGCCAGCAGTGACCGGGCGGCCGACGGGTCGGGGTCGACCTCACCGAGCGCCGCGTCGATGCTCGGCCACAGGTCGGTGGTGGCGGCGTGGGCGAGCAGGACGGTGGGGGCCCGCCGCACCAGGTCACCCTCGTTGGACTTTCCCGTCACCGCCGGGTCGCCGAACACCCCCAGCACGTCATCGACCACCTGGTACGCCGTCCCCAGATGGCGTCCGGCCTCGCGGAGCGGGGGGATCATCTCCTCCGGCCCTCCGGCCAGGACCACCCCCAGTACCAGCGGCAGGGTCACGGAGTAGGCGGCGGTCTTGGCGGCGCCGATCGCCAGCGCGTGCTCCTGGGTGATGGGCTCCCCGCGGGCCGCACCCTGTACGTCGGCGTACTCCCCCGCGACGGAGGCCACCACCGCGCCCTCGACCTCCACCATGGCGCGGTGCAACACGGGACCCGGCACGGGGAGCCGGGCGAACTGACCCATCGCCGCCACCAACAGGAGGTCGCCGCCGAGCAGGCCCCCCACCATGCCGACGTGGGCGGCGGTCTCCCGGGGCAGACCCTGCTGCGCGCCCCGGGTCGTGGTGAGGCCCTGCAGATTGGGCCGGCCACGGCGGTGGTCGTCGCCGTCGGCCACGTCATCGTGGACGAGGAAGGCCTCGTGGAGGAGTTCGAGCGCCTGGCCGGCAGCAGTGCGGAGCGCCTCGTCGCGTCCGCCCGCGTGCGTGTAGACGGCGTCGAACAATGCCGAGCGCATTCCTTTGCCGGATCGGGTCGTGGCATCGAGGTCGGCCGTCCAGTCGTCGACGGCGGGCCCCAGACCCTCGGGCAGGTCACGAGTAGTCATCCGCTGGGCGGCGGATACCGAATCCAGTGTCATGTCGTGTGGTTCGGAGCCGATCCTGTCCTGGATTCCCCTCACCCCGAATCTTTTCGACGAGATGCGGCACCCCGGCGTCCCTCGGCCGGAGCCACGAAATTCCACGGTGTCACACGCTCAGACTATCTCGGCCCCGAAATGCACGAAGACCCCCGCTTGTGGCGGGGGTCTCGCGTGCCAGATGATGGATTCGAACCAACGTAGGCATAAGCCGACGGATTTACAATCCGCTCCCTTTGGCCGCTCGGGCAATCTGGCGTGCACCCCTGGAGGCGCTAGGACACGATACAACGCGTGTGACCCCCGGTGCCAAATCGGGGGCCGACGGGGTGACCCGGGCCGATGGCTCCGCCGGGTAGCCTGGCCGGGATCGTCCCCCACCGTGAGAGAAGGAGCGCGCCCATGGCCTCGGAGTCCTCGTTCGACATCGTCTCGGAGTTCGACCGCCAGGAGGTGGACAACGCCCTGAACCAGGCCGCCAAGGAACTGGGGACCCGGTACGACTTCCGCGGGACCGACGCCGGTATCGAGTGGAAGGGCGACGACGCCGTGGAGATCGTCGCGGCCTCCGAGGACCGCGTGCTGGCGGCCAAGGACGTGTTCATCGAGAAGCTGGTCCGCCGGGGCCTGAGCATGAAGGCGCTGGACGTGGGCGAACCGATGCCATCCGGTAAGGGCTTCCGCCTGGTCGGGTCGCTCAAGCAGGGCATCGACAAGGAGAACGCCAAGAAGATCACCAAGCTCCTGCGGGACGAGGGGCCCAAGGGCGTCAAGGCGCAGATCCAGGGCGAGGAGATCCGGGTGTCGTCCAAGAAGCGCGACGACCTGCAGGAGTGCATGGCGCTGCTCAAGAAGGCCGACCTCGAGGTCGCGCTGCAGTTCACCAACTACCGCTAGGCAGTCGACAGTGCCCTTCCCAGGGGGACGCCGGAGGGGCCGTCGGCGCACCGCCGTGGGGTCGGGAGCGCGGATGACGGCCGCGGCCGTGGGCCTGTCCCTGCTGGCGGGGTGTGCTGTCGGGGTCGACGACGACGAGGACTCCTCTCTCCTCACCGTCTTCGCCGCGTCCTCCCTCACCAGCGCGTTCACCCGGATCGCCGAGGACATCGAGCGCGAGGACCCCCGCGTGGAGATCCGACTGTCGTTCGACGGGTCCCCCGGGCTGGTCGACCAGATCGCCGGGGGCGCTCCCGCGGACGTGTACGCCTCGGCGGATTCCCGGAGCATGGGCCGGGCGGTGGCCGAGGGGCTGATCTCGGGCGAGCCGGTGGAGTTCGCGACCAACGTCCTCACCCTGATCACCCCGCCGGGGAATCCCGCTGGCATCACCGGACTCGACCGTTCGCTCGACGACACCCGACTGGTCGTGTGCGCGGAAGGGGTTCCCTGCGGCGACGCCGCGCGAGCGCTGGCCGGGGCGGTTGGCGTGGAGCTGCGACCGGTGAGCGAGGATTCCAAGGTCACCGACGTGCTGGGCAAGGTGACCTCCGGGGAGGCCGATGCGGGGATCGTCTACCTCACCGACGCCCGTGTCGCCGGTGACCGGGTCGAGCAGATCGCGATCCCCGCCGCGCGGGCCGAGCCCAATCTGTACCAGATCGCGGTGACCCAGCTGGCTGATGCGGACCGAGCTAATGCGGCCCGCGCGGATGCGGCCCGGCGCTTCGTCGACGCGGTCACCGGACCGGCGGGACGCACCGTGCTGGCCGATCACGGATTCGGTCTCCCGTGACCCGACCCCCGCTTCCCCGGTGGCTGCTCGCCGCCGCGCTCGTGTCGGTGGCCCTGGCCGCCGTGCCGCTGCTGGGCATGGCGGTGCGCATCCCGTGGACTGCGGTCCCCGAACTGCTCACCTCCGAGGCCGCCCGCCAGGCCACGCTGCTCAGCCTGCGCACGTGCGCGATCTCCACCCTGCTCTGCGTCCTGCTGGGCACCCCCCTGGCCGTTGTGCTGTCCCGGAGCCACGGGCCCCTGGCCGGTGTGGCCCGAACGGTGACGGCGCTGCCGATGGTGCTCCCGCCGGTGGTCGCGGGTCTGGCCCTGCTCACCACTCTCGGTCGCACCGGGGTGGTGGGCCGGCACCTGTCCGTCCTGGGCATCGAGATCGGCTTCACCACCGCGGCCGTGGTGATCGCCCAGACCTTCGTCGCCATGCCGTTCCTCGTGATCTCCCTCGAGGGGGCGCTGCGGTCCGTGGATGCCCGGCTCGAACGCACCGCCGCCTCCCTCGGAGCCGGCCCCACCCGGGTGCTCGCCACGGTCACGCTGCCGCTGGTCCTGCCCGCACTGCTCGCCGGGGCGTCGATGTCCTTCGCGCGCGCACTGGGCGAGTTCGGAGCCACCCTGACCTTCGCCGGGTCCCTGCAGGGGACCACGCGCACCCTGCCGCTGGAGATCTACCTGAGCCGCGAGTCCGATGCCGACGCCGCTCTCGCCCTGGCGCTGCTGTTGATCGTGGTGGCGGCGCTGCTCATGGCCACCTCGGCGTTCGTCGCGCGACGCGTGAGCGTGCACCGTGGCTGAGCGACCACTCGCCGAGCCCTCGGCAGGCGCCACCGCTGCCGCCGCCCTCGACTGCCGGGTCTCAGCCCGCGACGTCGAGCTCCGGTTCTCCGTCTCCGTCGGCCGTCGGTTGGCGATCGTCGGCCCCAACGGAGCGGGCAAGACCACCGCGGTGGATCTGCTGGCCGGGCACCTGCGCCCCGACGCCGGGGCGGTCCACCTGCACGGGCAGCTGGTCAGTTCACCGGGTCTCCACGTCCCCGCCCACCGCCGCCGGGTGGTCTCACTCGAGCAGCGCCCCGCGCTCCTGCCCCACCTCACCGCCCTGCACAACGTCGCCTACGGGCCGCGGTCACGCGGCGTACGCAGGCGACCCGCCCTGGACCGCGCCCGCACCGAGCTCGAGGCGGTGGGCTGCGGCGATCTCGCCGATCGCAGGCCACACGAGCTGTCCGGCGGGCAGGCACAGCGGGTGGCGCTCGCCCGGGCCCTGGCCGTGGATCCCGAGCTGGTCCTGCTGGACGAGCCTCTCGCCGCCCTGGACGTGGAGGTCGCGCCCGGGATCCGGCGACTGCTCGCCGACCGACTCACCGGACGCACTGTCGTCATGGTGACCCACGATCCGCTGGACCTCTGGGCGCTGGCGGACGACGTCGTCGTCGTCTCGGGGGGCCGCGCCGTCCAGTCCGGAACGGTCGAGGGGGTGTTGACCCGGCCGGGGTCCGACTTCGCGGCACGCCTGGCCGGGGTGTCACTGCTGGAGGGCACGGTCGTCGACGACGACGAGGTGCACACCCCCGGCGGCGACACGGTCACCGGCCACCGCCCGGGCGCACGGTACGAAGACGTGTCCGGCGCGGAGCCCGGAGAGGTGTCCGACTGGGCGCCGGGCACGCGCGCGATCGCGACCATCGACCCGCGGGCGGTTGCCGTCCACTCGGCACCTGGGCCCGCAGACGAGGCGGGCGCCGGGTCCGCCGCGGACGGAGTCGTCCCCCGGAGCCTGTCGAGCCCCCGCAACGCCTGGCCGGCGCGCGTGGTCGAACTGGCCCCGGCGGGGGCCGTCACTCGGGTGACCGCCGAGCTCCGGGACGGCCAGCGGGTCGACGCCGAGGTGACCAGCCGCTCGGCCGCGGAGCTCGCACTCGCCCCGGGTGTGGACGTGACGCTGGTGGTCAAAGCCGCGCAGGTCGCCCTCTACCCCCGCAGCTGAGCGGATCAGCTCACGCGGTCGACCGTGAACCGGACCAGCCGCCGCAGCGCCTCGTTCGCGGGCCCGCCGGGCAGGGCGTCCAACTCGGACATGGCGTCGGCCACGTACTGCTCGAGCGTGGCCCGCGCGCGACGCATCCCCTCCGAGGCACGCAGCAGGTCCAGGGCCTCGTGGACCTCCGAGTCGTCGGTCAGGGGCTGCGCCAGCAGTTCGCGCAGGCGGTCACCGTCGGTCGAGCCGGCCTCGAGCGCGTAGATCATCGGCAGCGTGTGCACGCCCTCGCGCAGGTCGGTGCCGGGGGTCTTGCCGGAGTCGGACGACGGCGAGGCGATGTCGATGATGTCGTCGGCGATCTGGAACGCGATCCCCACCGCATCCCCCAAGCGCCGCAGGCTCTGGATCTGCTCGTCGGACGCACCGGAGTACTCGCCGCCGAACTGGGCGGCCGCAGCGATCAGCGATCCGGTCTTCTCCCAGATCACCCGGAGGTAGTGCTCGGCAGCGTCCGCGGTCTCACCGCCGCCCGGCCCGACCGTCTCCCGCATCTGACCGGTGACCAACTCCGCGAACGTCTGGGCGATGAGCTGGACCGCGGCCGGACCGAGATCCGCCAGGAGCATGGAGGAGTGGGCGAAGAGGAAGTCACCGGCGAGGATCGCGGTGGAGTTGTCCCAGCGACTGTTGGCGGACTCGACGCCGCGGCGCACCGCGGCCTCGTCCATCACGTCGTCGTGGTACAGGGTTGCCAGATGGATCATCTCGCACACCACGGCTGCCTTGACCAGGCGCTCGCGGTCGGGTTCCGGGCCGAGCTCGCCGGTGAGCAGGGTCACGACGGGGCGGAATCGCTTTCCGCCTGCGGTCACCAGGTGCAGAGCGACCTCGGTGAGGAAGTCCTCCCCGGACTCGAGGCGGCTCACGAGAAGCTCCTCGACCTCCACGAGTCGAGCCCTCAGCAGAGCTGCGAGATCCGCGTCGCCGACGTCCACGCCCGCCACCATGTGGTCGGGCGACGTCTCAGCGGTGCCGGTCGTCACAGAATCGCTCGACATCCTCATTCGTCCTCGTCGCCTGGTGTGGACCGGCGTCGACCGATCCTGACGACAGACTACGGTCCCCGCCCCCGGGCTGCGGCACCCCACCCCGGCCGAGGTCGGCGCCGACCGCTCCGGCGCCGACCTGCCACCATGGAGCGCATGGATCCACGGCCGCGCCCTCCCGCTTCGACCGACGTCCTCGTGGTGGGGTGCGGCCCCGCCGGTTCGGCCACCGCCACCTGGTTGGCGCGGGCCGGGCGCGAGGTCACGGTGCTGGACGCCGCGGCGTTCCCCCGGGACAAGACCTGCGGCGACGGCCTGACCCCGCGGGCGATGGGCGAGGTCGACCGGTTGGGACTGGGCGGGTGGGCGCGTGACCGGATCACCATCCGGGGACTCGAGTTGCGGGGCTTCGGTCACGAGCGGCGCGTTCCGTGGCCGGACGGTGATCACGGCGGGGTGGCCTCGGCAGTGCGTCGAACGGTGTTCGACGACCGGATGCGTGCGGTGGCCGTCGACGCCGGGTCGACCGTGCTCGACGGTGTTCGGGTGACGGGCGTGGAGAAGGGCGACGACGGCGAGGTCGTCGCGGTCCGTGCCGGTGGCGACCGCATCGCGTGCCAGACCCTCGTCCTCGCGGACGGCGTGCGCTCGCCGGTGGGCCGGATGCTGGGTCGGACCTGGCACCGGGACACGGTGTACGCGGTGGCGGCGCGGTCCTACGTGCGGTCGGCACGGCACGATCACCCGTGGATCGGCTCCGACCTCGAACTCCGCGACGAGGCGGGCACGATCCAGCCCGGTTACGGCTGGGTGTTCCCGCTGGGAGACGGTGAGGTCAACCTCGGGGTGGGCGCCCTGGCCACGGCGACCCGGCCGGCGAACGTCGCGGTCAAAGACCTCCTGCGCCACTACGCCCGTAACGTACGCGGGAGCTGGGCGTTAGAGGGCGACCCGCACGCGGTGACGTCGGCGCTGCTCCCGATGGGTGGGGCGGTCTCGGGGCTGGCCGGTCGCAACTGGGCGGCGGTGGGCGACGCGGCCGCCTGCGTCAACCCGCTCAACGGGGAGGGCATCGACTACGCCCTCGAGGGCGGGCGGCTCCTCGCGGACCTGGTCGTCGCCGAAGGCCCGGGCGGTGAGCTGACCCGGGCGTGGCCGGAGATGCTGCGCCGGAACTACGGCGAGGCGTTCGCCATCGCCCGCGATGCCGCCAGGCTCCTCACCTACCCGCGGTTCCTGCCGCTGGCCGGGCCGGTGGGGATGCGGTCGCAGACTCTCATGTCGGCGGCCGTGCGGTGCATGTCCAACACGGTGTCGGAGTCGGACCGCGACCTCGTCGCCCGCGCGTGGCGGACCGCGGGGTCAGTGGCCCGCCGGCTCGACCGCCGTCCGCTCTTCGCGGACTGACCCGGCCCGCCGGGCCGGGTCAGGCAGAGTCAGGCGGGGCGGCGGGCCAGGTGGATCGCCGCGATCCCACCGGTGAGGTTGGTGACGCTGCACCGCTCCCACCCGCTGGACTCCACGAGCGCGCGCAGGGCCCGCTGGTCCGGCCAGTCGCGGATCGACTCGGCCAAGTAGACATATGCGTCCGGGTTCGAGGACACGCTGGTGGCGATCCTGGGAAGCGCCCGCATGAGGTAGTTCATGTACACCGCACGGAACGGCGGGAAGACCGGGGTCGAGAACTCCACCACGGCCAGCCGCCCACCCGGCCGGACGACTCGCGCCATCTCGCGCAGCCCGGCGGCGGTGTCCTGCACGTTGCGCAGTCCGAAGCTGATGGTGGCGGCATCGAAGGACTCGTCGGCGAACGGCAGCTTCATGGCGTCGCCGGCGACCTTGGGCACGTCGCGCCCTGCGCCGGCACGGAGCATCCCCAGCGAGAAGTCGGCGGCCACACACCACGCGCCGGACTTGGCCAGCTCCACCGTGGAGACCGCGGTCCCGGCGGCCAGGTCCAGGATGCGCTCCCCGGGGCGGGGCGCGAGCAGCGACCGAGCCCGGCGGCGCCACACGTGGTCCATTCCCCCGGACAGGATGGTGTTGGTCAGGTCATAACGCTTGGCCACGCCGTCGAACATCGACGCGACGTCGCGGGGCTGTTTGTCGAGATCGGCGCGGGACACGCTGTCGACGCTACCCGGCGGCGGGGCGGTGGACCGGGTCAGGCCACCGTCCGCGTGGCGCGTCCGGGGCCGACCCGACCGGGGATCGACCGGGCGCCGGCGGCGTGGTAATGGTCGAACAGTTGGCCACAGACGGCGTCCCAGGTGCGTCCCGCGACGGTCGCTCGCGCGCCCGCGGCCAGCCGGGCGTGGTCGGCCAGGACCCTGTCCACCGTCCGGGAGACCTCCCCGGCGTATCGGCGGGGGTCGAGGAGATGGCCGTTGATGCCCTCTCGGACCAGGTCGCGTGGGCCGCCCTGATCGGGGCCCACCACCGGCACCCCGGAGGACTGGGCCTCCTGGATGGACTGGCAGAACGTCTCGAACTCGCCGGCGTGGCAGAACACGTCGAGGGTGGCGTAGGCCTGCCCGAGCTGGTCGCCGTGCAGCTCGCCGGTGAAGATGGCGTGCGGCATCGCGGCGCGCAGGGCGGGGAGGTCCGGCCCGTCGCCGACGATGACCAGTCGCAGGTCTCCGTCCGGGCCCGACCTGTCGGCGAGGGCCTGCAGCCGCTCGACGTGCTTCTCCGGGGCCAGGCGCCCGACGAATCCCACGACGGGCCGGCCGTCCGGGGACCAGAGATCATGGAGGGCCTGGCTGCGATGGGAGGGGGCGAACCTCTCCGAGTCGACGCCCCGCCCCCACCGGTACAACCGCGGGACGCCGTGCGCCGCCAGATCCTCCATCGCGGCGGTGGACGGGGCCAGTGTCCGGTCGCAGGTCGAGTGGATCGCACGGGTCCACGCCCAGGCCGCCTCCGCCATCGCGCCGATGCCGTAGGAGGTGGAGAACCCGGCGACGTCGGTCTGGTAGACCGCCACCGACGGGACGTCCAGGGCGCGCGCCGCGGCGGCGCCGGCCGCACCGAGGACGAAGGGGGAGGCCAGGTGGACCACGTCGGGTGAGAAGTGCCGCAGTGCGTTGTACACGCTCGGGCTGGGCGCGCCCACGGGTAGGGAGGACACCACCGGCACGCGGACGGCGGTGACCCGGTGGACCGGATATCCCAGGTGGTGGTCCGGCCCGGGGGCTCCGGGGGATCCGAGCAGGGGCGCCACGGCGCTCACCAGAGGGTGGGAACGGACCGCGTCGGTGGCACCCCGTCTCAGACCGACGTTGCCGGACGGCGCGACCACCAGACAGTCGTGGCCGTGTCGACGTGCGTATTCGAGGACCCGGAGGACGGAGTTGGTGACCCCGTTGACGCTGGGCAGGAACGATTCGGTGACGATGGCTACGCGCACACCGTCACTGTCTCCCGCCCGGGCCACCGGACGGTGATCAGCGCGGGTCGGTGCGGGGAACTCGTGGTGACGGTCTGTGAACCCGCGGTGACGCCGCGGCGTACGCGAGCGCCGCGAGGGGGACGGTCACCGCGGGGATGGACAGGGCGGGCACCACGGCGACCGTCCAGCTCCGGCCCGAGACGCGCACGAGATCGGGGTTGGCGCGGCGGAACTCGACCTGCACCCGTTGACCCTCGATCAGTCCGATCGGGTAGAAGACCCCGGTCACAGGGCGGACGTGGCGGCCGCCGCCGGCGTCGAACTCCACCGCGGCCCGGCGATCGGTGACCTCGGTGACGGTGGCGGTCGTACTCCCCATGTCGCGGTCGATGCGCTGGTCGTTGACAAAGCACGCCACCAGGATGAGCACGGCCGTCAGGAGCGAGAACGCGGCGATGACGACCGCTGTGACCCGGACGATCCAGCGGGTCCGGACCGAACGTCGGGCACGTCTCGCCTCGAGCGTCCTGCTCACTCCCCGGCCGCCTCGTCCCGCATGGCGGCGTGGAGGTCGCGCAACCCGGAGCGGTCGGTGGCCACCCGGACGACCCTCGTTCCGGCGGGCACGATGTCGCGGTGTGCGACGGCCGCCTCGGAGAGCAGTGTCTCGAGCCCGTCGGGGTCCGTGTCGACGAAGGGGATTCCGAACCCCGCGCAGAGGGCGGCGAGATCGGCCCCGTGCGGGGTGCCGAACACGCGCTCGAAGTCGGTCGCCAACCGGGGGTCGCCCTGTTCGAGGAGGGTGAAGATCCCGCCGCCGTCGTCGTCGGCCACCACGATGGTCAGGTCGTCGGGGTGCTTCTCCACCGGCCCCAGTAGCAGCCCGGACACGTCGTGGAGGAAGGTCAGGTCGCCGAGCAGGGCGATCGTCCGGCCCGGTGCCGCCAGCGCGACCCCGATCGCGGTGGACACCGTGCCGTCGATCCCGGACGCGCCCCGGTTGGCGTACACGGCGACATCAGGGTCGAGCGGACCCACCAGCGACAGGTCCCGGATCGCGTTGGAGGCGCCCACGACGAGATGGTCGCCGCCCCGCACGCCGCGGGCCACCGCCCGGGCCACGTGCAGGCCGGTGGGCGCGGCGGTCTCGAGGTGCGTGTCCAGGACCCGGTCGACGGCGGCGCGGGCGCGCGCGTCGGCGCGACCGGTGACGTCGGTCCACTCGGTGTCGACGCCCCACCCGGTCAGGACGGAGTCGGCGAGCTCGGCCGCGCTGCCGGTCGGGTTGGGGGCGTGCGGACCCGCGTCGAGGATCACGAGGTCCACGCCCGGGTCGGCGAGCAACCGGGTGACCGACCGGTGCAGGGTCGGCCGCCCGGTCACCACCACCTGCTCGGGCCGCACGGCGGGGACCGCGAGGGGATGCACCGGGTGCAGGGGGACCGGCGCACCCGGCTCGGCCACGGTCGGCACCCCCACGAGGCCGGCCACCGGACCGGCGCCGGCGCCCGCGACCACCAGCGTGGGGCGGGTCAGGTCCACTGCCACGGCCGAGTCGGCGGGTGCGGAGTCGACCCCCGCGCCCGCCCGCTGGACCCAGGGGCGACCGTCGGGCCGGCCGGCCGGGAATCCGCCCGGCTTCCCGTGGCGGCCCGCCTCGTCGTCGTCGCCCT
>NZ_KB714657.1:0-683 GCF_000349585.1 Dietzia sp. UCD-THP | reverse complement strand
CCGCCTCGTCGTCGTCGCCCTGACCGGCGCCGGCCGCATCCCCGACCACGTGGTCCTCGTCCCCCTCGGCCGGAACCAGAGGTTCGCGGAACGAGATGTCCACCTGGACCGGACCCGGGTCACCCGGGGCGGTCGCGGTGAGGATCGCGCGGCCGATCGCGCTACGCCAGTGGCGGTGTTCGGCGTCGGGGTCGCCGGCCGCGCCGAGTTCGACGACGGCGCGGGCGTGCGGGCCGAACAGCCCGACCTGGTCGATGGTCTGGTTGGCGCCGGTCCCCCGCAGTTCGGGAGGACGGTTGGCGGTCAGCGCGAGGATCGGCACGCCCGAGTGCGCGGCCTCGACCATCGCCGGATGGAGATTGGCCACCGCGGTTCCGGAGGTCACGACGACGGGGACCGGTCGCCTGGCCCCCACGGCCAACCCCAGTGCCGTGAACGCCGCCGCGCGTTCGTCGATCCGCACGTGTAACCGCAGGTGGCCGGTCCGCTCGGCCGCCGCGAGCGCGAGCGCCAGCGGAGCACTGCGCGAACCCGGGCACAGCACCGCGTCGGTGATCCCGTGACGGATCAACTCGTCGACGACGACGCGGGCCTGCGCGGTGCTGGGGTTGCTCGCGCGGGGTGTGTTCGGGGCGGACCGGCTGGGGTTCATCGCCCTCAGCCTAGGGTGTGTCTCCCAATCG
>NZ_AOSR01000051.1:0-74694 GCF_000349585.1 Dietzia sp. UCD-THP | reverse complement strand
CGAGCGGCTCGAGCCCGGAACCGCGGCGTACGAGTACCTGACCTGAGCCCGGTCTACCCCGTCACCGGGCTGGTGCGCACCACCGCGAACCCGAAGGCCTGACAGAAGACGGAGTCGTGGTCGACCACCGCTCCCGAGGTGAGCACCTCCTCGCCGGTGACCGGGACCCTGCTCGGTTCGGTTCCCAGGTTCACGACCAACGCCAGAGAGCCGCGGTGGACGATCAACCAGCCGAGCGGCTCGAGCCCGGAACCGCGGCGTACGAGTACCTGACCTGAGCCCGGTCTACCCCGTCACCGGGCTGGTGCGCACCACCGCGAACCCGAAGGCCTGACAGAAGACGGAGTCGTGGTCGACCACCGCTCCCGAGGTGAGCACCTCCTCGCCGGTGACCGGGACCCTGCTCGGTTCGGTTCCCAGGTTCACGACCAACGCCAGAGAGCCGCGGTGGACGATCAACCAGCGACCGTCGTCGGCTTCGACCCCGCACCGCACGCCCACCGCCCCGAGCCACGGATCGCTGAGCTCGGGTTGGGCCCGCCGTAGCGCGATGAGCTCGCGGTACCCGCGCAGGATCCCGGCGTGCTGGTCCTCCGACTGCTCGGACCGGTCCAGCACCGACCGCCGGAACGTCTCCGGGTCCTGGGGATCGGCCACGGTGGCCGGGTCCCATCCCATCTCGGCGAACTCGCGGGTCCGTCCCCGGCGCACGGCGTCGGCGAGTTCGGGTTCGGGGTGCGAGGTGAAGAAACAGAACGGGGTCCGGGCGCCCCACTCCTCGCCCTGGAACAGCATCGGGGTGAAGGGGGAGCACAGGATGATCGCGGCCTTGGCCAGCTGCTGCGCCGGCGTGAGGTTGACCGACGGCCGATCGCCCGCGGCGCGGTTACCCACCTGGTCGTGGGTCAGGGTGTAAGCGACGAAGCGGCTGCCCGGCACACGTTCGACGTCCAGCGGGCGGCCGTGCACCCGGCCCCGGAACGCCGACCATGTCCCCGCGTGCAGGAAGGCCCCGGTGAGCACCTGGCGTAACGCCTCGAGGGAGCCGAAATCCGAGTAGTAGCCCTGGCGCTCCCCGGAGACCGCGGCGTGGACGGCGTGGTGCACGTCGTCGTCCCACTGCCCCGTGATGCCCAGCCCGCCGCCCTCGCGGGAGGTGACCAGCCGCGGGTCGTTCTGGTCCGACTCCGCGATCAGGGACAGCGGTCGTCCGAGGTGGGTCGACAGCGACTCGACCTCCACCGCCAACTGCTCGAGCAGGTGCACGGCCGAGCCGTCGTGCAGGGCGTGGACCGCGTCCAACCGCAGGGCGTCCACGTGGAACTCGTCGAACCAGCGCAGGGCGTTGTCGATGATGTACCGGCGCACCTCGCCCGAGTGCGGGCCGTCGAGATTGAGCCCCGAGCCCCACGGCCCGTCGGCCGCGGACAGATACGGGCCGAACTCCGGGAGGTAGTTCCCGGACGGGCCCAGGTGGTTGTAGACCACGTCCAGGCACACCGCGAGTCCGCGCGCGTGGCAGGCGTCCACGAACTGCTGGAACGCGTCCGGCCCGCCGTACGGCTCGTGGACGGCGAACCACGCCACCCCGTCGTAGCCCCACCCGTACTCGCCGTTGAACGCGCCCACCGGCATCACCTCGACCATGTCGACGCCCAGCTCCACCAGGTCGTCGAGGTGATCTATCGCGCTGGTCAGGGTGCCGCCGGGGGAGAAGGTGCCCACATGCATCTCGTAGAGGACCGACCCCGCCAGTTGGCGACCTGTCCAGCGCGCGTCCGTCCAGCGGGCGGCATCCACCCGGTGCACCCGTGAGAGCCCGTGCACGCCATCGGGTTGACGGGCCGACCGCGGGTCGGGACGCGGATCGCTCGTCTCGCCGTCGTCGCCCGTCACCACGAACCCGTAGTCCCTGCCCTGCTCCCGCACGACGGTCGAGGACCACCAGCCGTCGGTGGCGGGGGTCATGGGAAACGGGTCGGCGTCGGCGGAGTCCAGGACCAGGCCGACGGCGTCGGCTGTCGGCGCCCAGACGGAGAAGGTGTCACTGCTCGCGGAGGTCACACCCCCAGGGTAGGGAATGTGAGCGAGCGGGGGCGGCGCGGCGATACTGGTCCGATGACCGACTCCGCGACTCGTGTGCTCAGGCTGTCCGCCGGCCCGGACGTCACGGGCACGTACGAGGAGAAGCGCTCGAGGTTCGTCGCCGTGATGAGGAGGTGTGACGACGAGGACACGGCCCGCGACCTGTTCTCCGAGCTCCGTCGCGCCCACCCGGACGCGCGCCATCACTGCAGCGCCTTCCTCGTGGACGTCCCCGGGGCCAGCCGGATCGAGCGCTCGAACGACGACGGCGAGCCCTCCGGAACCGCCGGCACCCCCATGCTGGAGGTGTTGCGTGGAAGTGGGATGACAGGGGTCGGGGCGATGGTCGTGCGATGGTTCGGCGGAACCAAGCTCGGGGCCGGCGGGCTCGTGAGGGCGTACGGTTCCGCGGTCTCCTCCGCCCTCGACGAGGCGTGGCGGGCGGGTCGGATCGTCGAGGTCACACGAACCCCGGCGTGGCGGGCCGAGGTCGACCACTCACTGGCAGGGGGACTGGAGGGAGCCGTCCGCGCAGCGGGGGCGCAGGTGCTCGGCGTGGAGTACGGCGGGCGGGTCGTGCTGACAGTGGCCGGGGACCTCGAGGTGCTGGGCCCGATCCTGGCGACCCGGACCCCCGGAGGCGTCGAATGGGCGCCCGCAGGGGTGGCGACCACCGAGAACGCGGCAAGTCGCCGGGATATGGAATCCTGATGGTATGAGCATGCAGCCCTACCAGCCGAACTCTATCGAGGCCCAGAAGCAGCAGGTGCGCAAGGATGCGCGCACCACGGCGATCGCGCTGGGCGTGACTGTGGTGGCGCTGCCGATCGCGTTGTTCGCCAGCTCCTTCTTCACCGTGGTGGCGATTCTGGCGGGGATAGTGACGATCTACAAGGGCAACCAGGTGCGACAGGCCATCTCGGGCAAGCCCAAGAACCGCGAGCTCTACTGACGGACCGGGTCCGGTCCCTGGTCAGGCGTGGCGGTGGACCACCGGTCCCGCTCAGCCGTGGCGGCGGACCACGTCGGTGAGGTCCGCGCGGCCGGCCCGGAAGGCGTTGGCCGGGTGCTCCGGGTCGGCGTACCCGAAGGAGATGCCGCACACGATCATCCGGTCGTCGCCGATCCCCAGGTACTCGCGGACCCCGTCGGAGTACAGCGCGAGGGCGGCCTGGGCGCACGTGGCCACACCCAGTGAGGACGCCGCCGCCAGGAACGTCGCCACGTAACCCCCACAGTCCACCGCGCCGTAGGTGCCCAGGCCCGCGTCCGAGGTGATCACCGCGACGTGTGGGGCGCCGAAGAACCGGTAGTTCTCCAGCATCTGCGTCAGCCGCGCCTCCTTGTCCGACCGTTCGATGCCGAGCGCGGTGTAGAGGCCGTAGCCGCTGTCTCGTCGACGTTCGTCGTACACGCCGTCGTAGCGCTCGGGTGCCGGAAGGTCCGACCGCATGCCGTTGTTCAGCACGTACTCGGTCAGGTGCGCGGCGAACCCGGAGGTCGCCTGGCCGCTCACCAACTCGACCTGCCATGCCTGCGAGTTGCACCACGACGCCGTGCGCTGGGCCATCTGCAGGATCCGGTCGATCGTCTCCTCTGGGACCGGCTGGGAGGTGAACCCTCGGCAGCTGTAGCGGTCGTCGAGGATCTGCTCGAGCGTGGCGGCGGCGTCGGTCATGGACCCTCCAGGTAATGGCGCGAAACTGTGACGCCAGTCTCGCACGGGGCGCCTCGCGACCTGCGCCCGCCACCGCCCACCGCGCCCGCCACCGCCCACCGCGCCCGCCATCACGCCGCCCTCGCCATCACGCCGCGCCCGCCATCGCCGCTTCCGCCACGATGCGCCCCTCTGGGTGTGTCCCGCCCGCGTAGCTCCGGGGGCAGATAGCGATGCTCGGGGTGCATCGTGCAACCACGGGGTCGTCCGGCATGTGATCGTCCATTGCTTCGTCGGGGCGCCCCGTCTCGCAGGTGATTCTGGTGGTGAGCGCGTCGGAATGCGCGAACGGCGGCGATTCACTCGCGCTGAATCCATCCACACCATCGTTGGGCGCATACCGGACTCGACGGCCCGCCACAGAACCGTGGCACAGCATGAATGCATGACCGGAATCGAAGAACTGCGTTCACGCCTCTTGACCACAGACGACCTGATAGCGAGGGGCGTCAGCGCCCAGGCTCTCAGCAGAGCGGTGTCCACCGGCGCGATGGTCCGTCTGAGACCAGGGTTCTACGTCGACGCGGCCGCCCGAGAACTAGGCCGGGACGATCGACACCTCCTCATGGTCCTCGCCACTGACAGATGTCTCACGGCGCCGGTGTTCACCCACTGGTCGGCCGCACTCGTGCTGGGACTCCCCGCATGGGGACTGCCACTTCGGCAGGTGTCGGTGTCCCGCAACGGCCACGCCCAGCGATCGCGCAACACGAGGCTGACGAGACACGACGTGTCGCCGCTCGACGCGGACGAGATCGTGACCATCGGCGGACTTCAGGTCACTTCGCCAGATCGGACGGTGGTCGACATCGGAAGATCCTGTGGGCGGGACGCGGGTGTCTCGGCGGCCGATGCCGCTGCCCACGGCGAGTTGGCCACTGCTGACTCACTGCACGTCGCCCTGGACCGGGCGGCGGGTAGGAGCGGAATCAAGAAGGCTCGGGCGGCGATGGAGCTGATGGACGGTCGGAGCGAGAGCGTTGCCGAGACACTGAGCAGGTTGACCTTCTCTGATCACGGCCTGCCGAGGCCGGCGACCCAGGAGAACATCATCGACACACATGGAAATCGTGTCGCCCGCGTCGACTTCCTCTGGCGCGAACACGGGGTGATCGGCGAATGCGATGGGTTCGGGAAGTATTTCGACGGAAACGATCTCAGGGAGGTGAGACGTCGACTCGCGAGGGAGAAGGATCGCGACGCCGAGCTCGTCGCCCTCGGATATCGGGTCATCCACTGGAGGTGGGCAGATCTGGAGAGGCCGTGGATGCTGGCCGAACGGATCCGGCGCGTGCTGCTGGCGGCGGCAGCATGAGGATGAACCCGGTAACCGACCTCCCTTGACACCACATCTCACCGCTGTGGATGATCCGCCCATCCAATTGCGAGTTGCCCCCCGAGCTACGAGGGTGGATCGCAGTCCGAGGGGCGGACCGGGTGCGAACGGCGAGCGGCGACCGGTATCGCTATCCTCCCCGTATGGCGGTGCGGGTGGACGCGTGGACGTGGTCGGTGCGGCTCTTCCCGTCGCGGACCAAGGCGGCGGCGGCCTGCCGCGGCGGGCACGTCAAGGTCAACGGCGAGGCGGTGCAGCCGTCGAAGCCCGTCGTGCCCGGCGATCGCGTCCAGGTGACGGGCACCCTCGGCCGGATTCGCGTCCTCGAGGTCGTGCGGACGGTCAACAAACGGGTGGGCGCGCCGGTGGCCGCGACCTGCTATATCGACCACTCGCCCCCGCCGCCGCCGAGAGAGGTACTGGCCTCACAACCGCGACGGGACAGGGGAGCGGGGCGACCGACCAAGCGAGAGCGACGCGAGACCGACCGCCTCCAGGGCCGCGGGTAGACCCCCGCGCGGTCAGACGTCGTCGCGGACGATCAGCACGACCGGGCACCCGACCAGCAGGTCGCCGACGTCCACCCGACCCGAGATCACCGAGCCACCCGGGCGAACCACCCAGGTTCCCTCTGGGAGCAGGACCTCGGTTCCGCCGAACTCGCCGGCCCCGACCACCGCGGTGCGCCGACTGGCGATCATGCCCACCGCGGCACCCCTGTCGACGAGCCTGGTGAACGCCACCACGTCGGCGGCGGCGGGCCCCCGCACAGGAAGCGGGACGTGCGCGCCGGAAGCCATCGCCGCCGGGTGCGCACGACGGAAGCGCAGCGCCTCGCGGACCATCGCGAACTTGGGGTGCCCACTGCGGGCCACCGCACCGGACCGCAGGGGCTCGTAGTCCACGAACCGGCGGTTGTCCGGGTCGACCAGAGAGTCCTCCCACACCTCCGTGCCCTGGTAAACGTCCGGAACCCCGGGGGACAGCAGCTGCGCCGCCTTGGCGATCAACGAGTTGTCCCGTCCGGCGGGGGCGATGCGCTCGACGAACGGGGTGAGCAGCGCCCCACCCGAGTCGAGCAGCGCGTCGATCCACCCGTGGGCGGCGGACTCGAAGTCGCCGTCCTGATCGGTCCAGGTGGTGTGCACGGCCGCCTCACGCAGGGCCTTCTCGGCGTAATCGTGCAGGCGGGACCGCAGGTCGTCGGGCAGGTAGTCGTCCTCCCGGTCGTCGCCCTCCGCATCGTCGCCGGCGGGCCACACGCCCACGATCACCTGGAGGAGGAAGTACCCGGCGTCCTCGGCGGGCGGGGGGAACGCCCGGAACACCTCGGAGACGAGCTGCGCCCACTGCATGGGCAGCTGGGAGAGTACGGAGATGCGGGCCCGCACGTCCTCGCCCCGCTTGGTGTCGTGGGTGCTGAGCGCCGTCATGGCCAGCGGGCAGGCGAGCGCGCGCTCGGCCATCGCGAGGTGGAACGCCTCCACCGGCAGACCCATGCGGCCCGGCGAGCCTCCGACCTCGTTGAGCGAGACCAGGCGGCCGAGCCGGTAGAACAGGCGGTCCTCCTCGGCCTTCGCCGTGGCCGCCCCGGTCACCTGCGCCAACCGGGCCGAGGCTTCGGTTCCACGGGCCAGGGCCCCGGCCACGAGACCCAGCGCGGGAGCCAGCTCGGGGCGGTCGCGGTGTAGGCCGTCCAAGATCGCCGGCAGGGTCCCGCGGAGGACGGGATAGTCCGCGCGATAGGCGGGCGTGCGCTCGATCACCGAGACCAGCGCCTCGCGGAGCAGGGCCTCGTCGTCGTCACCCGTCACCTCGGTCGCCTCGCGGCCGAGGGCGGCGTCCCGCCGCACCGCGCGGGTCAGGCGCCCCAGTTCGGGGGCGAGGTCCTCCAGGACGATCTGCCGCTTGAGGCGGGCGGACTGCTCGTGGACCTGCTCCTCGTCACCGGGGCCGCCGCAGTACCGGGACGCCAGCTCGGTCAACCGCGCCTGGCCGGCGGGATCGACCAGCATCTGGTCGATCAGGCGGAGCGCGTCGTACCCGGTGGTCCCGTCGACGGGCATCGCGGGGTCGAGCACCTCGGCGGGAGCGAGGATCTTCTCCACCAACAGCCACCGGTCGTCGCCGGCCAGCTCGCGGAGCCGTCGCGTGTAGCCCACCGGGTCGGCGAGCCCGTCCGGGTGGTCGACCCGGATCCCGTCGACGAGGTCCTCCTCGCACCAGCGGCGCACCTCGGCGTGAGTGGCGTCGAAGACCGCGGGGTCCTCCTGGCGTAGGCCCGCCAGCCCGGTCACGGTGAAGAACCGCCGGTAGCCCAGGAGCGGCTCCCGCCAGTGGACCAGTCGGTAGTGCTGGCGGTCGTGCACCTGCTGCGCGGTCCCGTCCCCGGTTCCAGGGGCCACCGGGAAGCGATGGTCGTAGAAGTGCAGCTCGGTCTCGGCGCCGTCGGTATCGGAGGTGTCGGTGTCGGTGTCGGTGCGGGAGGGGGTGACGACGACGAGCTGCTCGACGTCCTCCGGTGACCCCAGCACCGGGATCGCTATCCGGCCGTCCGCCCCGTTGGCGGCCTCGGTGTCGAAGTCGAAGTACGTGAAGTACGGCGACTCCGGGCCCCGGCGCAGCGCGTCCCACCACCAGCGGTTCGCCGCCGGACGGTCCACCCCCAGGTGGTTGGGGACGATGTCCACCACCACGCCCAGGTCGTGCTCCCGGCAGGTGGCCCGGAGCGAGCGAAGGGCGTCGATGCCGCCGAGTTCCGCCGCCACCCTGGTCGGGTCCACCACGTCGTACCCGTGGGTCGATCCCGGGGTGGCTTCGAGGATGGGCGACAGGTACACCGAGCCCACGCCGAGATCGGCCAAATAGGGGACCAGGTCCTCGACGTCGGCCAGGACGAACCCCCGGCCCTCCGGATCGGAGGCGGGCGTCCGCAGTTGGACACGGTAGGTGCTGGCCAGGGCCGCACCCCTGCTCAGCGCTCCGGTCCTGGCCCGGTCCGCGTGGGCCACGATCAGGAGACCTTGCGCAGGACGATCGTGCCGCGATCGGCCACCGTGATCGACTCGTCCGACCCCAGCTCACCGGTGCGCTCCTCGAGGTGGTCCGCCGTGTCCAGGACGACCTCCCACGACTGTGCGTACTCGGGCCCCAGCAACGAGAACTCGATGGGCTCGTGGTGGGCGTTGAACAGCAGGAGGAACGAGTCGTCCACGATGCGCTGGCCGCGCTCGTCGGGTTCGTGGATGCCCTCGCCGTTGAGATAGACGGCCAGGGACTTGCCGAAACCGGAATCCCAGTCCTTGTGGGTCATCTCCGAGCCGTCGGGACTGAACCAGCCGATGTCCTGGGGGTCCTCGTCGTCCCGCAACACCGTGCCGAAGAACCTCCGCCGACGGAAGACGGGATGGTCCCTCCGCAGTCGGACGAGGGTGCGGGTGAACTCGAGGAGGCTCTCCTTGCCCTCGTCGAGTTCCCAATTCATCCAGGCGATCTCATTGTCCTGGCAGTAGACGTTGTTGTTGCCGCCCTGCGTGCGGGCGATCTCGTCCCCGTGCGCGATCATCGGCGTGCCCTGCGACAGGATGAGGGTGGCCAGCATGTTGCGTCGCTGCCGGTGCCGCAGGCGCAGCACCTCAGGGTCGTCGGTGGGGCCCTCGACCCCGCAGTTCCAGGAGCGGTTGTGGCTCTCGCCGTCGTTACCGTCCTCGCCGTTGGCGTCGTTGTGCTTCTCGTTGTAGGAGACGAGGTCGTTGAGGGTGAAGCCGTCGTGGGCGGTGACGAAGTTGATCGACGCGGTGGGGCGGCGGCCGGTGTTCTCGTACAGGTCCGAGGAGCCGGTCAGTCGGGAGGCGAACTCCCCGAGAGTGGCGGGCTCTCCCCGCCAGAAGTCGCGGACGGTGTCGCGGAACTGGCCGTTCCATTCGGTCCACAGTGGCGGGAAGTTGCCCACCTGGTAGCCGCCCTCGCCCACGTCCCACGGTTCCGCGATGAGCTTGACCTGGCTGACCACCGGGTCCTGTTGGACCAGATCGAAGAACGACGACAACCGGTCGACGTCGTGCAGCCCTCTGGCCAGGGCTGAGGCGAGATCGAACCGGAAACCGTCGACGTGCATGTCCAGGACCCAGTACCGCAGCGAGTCCATGATCAGCTGCAGGGAGTGCGGGTGCCGGACGTTGAGCGTGTTACCGGTGCCGGTGTAGTCCATGTAGTGCTGCTCGTCGCCCTCGACGAGTCGGTAATAGGCCTGGTTGTCGATACCGCGGAACCCCATCGTGGGCCCCATGTGGTTGCCCTCCGCCGTGTGGTTGTAGACCACGTCCAGGATCACCTCGATGTTGGCGTCGTGGAACGCCTTGACCATCGCCTTGAATTCGCTCACCGCGTCCCCGGGCTTCGCGGCGAACGCGTACTCGTTGTGCGGGGCCAGGAACCCGAAGCTGTTGTACCCCCAGTAGTTGCGGAGCCCCATGTCGATGAGGCGCTGGTCCTGCATGAACTGATGGACCGGCATCAGTTCGATCGCCGTGACCCCGAGGTCGGTGAGGTAGTCGATGATCGCCGGGTGGGTCATGCCGGCGTAGGTGCCGCGCATCTCGGCGGGGATGTCCGGGTGGGTGGCGGTCATGCCCTTGACGTGGGCCTCGTAGATCACGGTGTTGTGGTACTCGTGCCGGGGGGCGCGGTCGTTCCCCCAGTCGAAGTAGGGGTTGATCACGACGGTGGTCATGGTGTGGCCGAGGGAGTTCTCGGTGTTGCGCTTGGTCGGGTCGTCCAGGTCGTAACTGTGCAGGCTCGGGTGGCCGTCGAACTCGCCGTCGAAGGCCTTGCCGTACGGGTCCAACAGCAATTTCGAGGGGTCACACCGCAACCCGTTCTCGGGTTCGTACGGTCCGTGGACGCGGAATCCGTAGCGCTGACCCGGGGTGACACCGAAGAGGTAGCAGTGCCAGATGTGGCCGTCGACCTCGGTCAGCTCGACGCAGGTCTCACGGCCGTCCCGGTCGATCAAACACAGGTCGACACGCTCGGCCACCTCCGAGAACAGAGAGAAATTGGTGCCGGTCCCGTCGTACGTGGCGCCGAGGGGGAAGGCGCTACCGGGCCAGGCACGAATGAGCTCTGGGGCGGACTGCTGCGTGTCGTCGTTGGTCACAACGCCCAACAGTAGTGGTTATCCGGACTCGTGCCGATGTACCGGGCCCCCGACGCTCACCACCAGCCGGTCGCGGGCCCCATCTGCCGGGCGAGCTCGCCTGACGCGGACCGTACCCACGATCCCGAGAGGTGGTGGGAGTCGTGGTAGACGATGACGTTGCCCACCACGACGGGGCAGTTCCCCGCGTCGCACAGGCCGTCGGTGAGGTCGATGAGTCGGACCGAGTCGATCCCGGCACCGGCGAGCGCCGCCGGGTTGATGGGCGCGATGGACCGCTCCCTGGGCATCCCGCACTCCTCGGGGGTGCCGCCGTCTCCCAGGCAGTCCCCGGCCCGGATCGGGCCGCGTCCCTGGTTGAGCCACGGGGTGTCACGGATGGCGATCACGCCGATGCCCTGCTCGTCGAGCGCCCGCCACAGGTCGACGTACTGGCGTGGGGTGACATCCGGGCCCACGACCCCCACCGGTCGGGTGGCGGTGGTGAACACGAAGTCCGGTGCCAGGCCGACGAGCGCGGCCAGCGCGGCGGGCGTCCATTCGGCGCAGCTCTCGTACAGCAACTCGTCGCTGTCGGACACCGAGGCGTCCAGGGTCAACGGGCAGCCCATCTTGAGCAGCGTCACCACTCGGAAACCGTAGTGGCGGCCGACCTCGTCGAGGCCGCTGATCCAGTGTTCGGCATGCGAGCCGCCGACCAGCGCGATGGTGCGGGGTGCGGTCACGTCGCCGTACACGCACATCTCGACTTCCGAGGACTCGAAGTTGGAGATGCAGCCGTCGAGGGTGCTCATGGGCAGGTCGTTGCCCACCTGCAGCAGGGAGGGGACGTAGCCGGCGTCCTCGGGGACCGGGACGCCGTCGAAGAACGCGCGGGCCCCGGGGTGGTCCGGGTCGGTGAGTGAATCGACGTACGGCACCGCCGAGCGAGAGGTCGAGGTGACCGTCCACCACCCGACTGCGCTGAGGCTGGCCACGGCGGACACCACGACGAGGGCGGTGGCCCGCACGAAGCGCCGCTGGTCCCGCTCGGAGCGACCGGACCCCTTGCGGAGCGAGTCGCGCTTCTGGGCCGCGGGCGTGGTCCGGCTCCGCGCCCGGCTGGCCATCCGCAGGGGTCGCTCGATGTACTTCTCGGTCAGCAGGGCCAGCACCACCGAGGCGGCGACGATCACCGACCCCGACACCAGCGTGATCTCGGCCTGGCGGTCGTAGGACAGCCAGAGGATGAGGATCGGCCAGTGCCACAAGTAGAGGGAGTACGAGATGTCGCCCAGCCGTCGGAACGCCCGCCCGGACAGCAGCCAGGTGACCGGGTCCCTCCGCGGCGTCGCACGCTCACCGTCGGGGAGGTTGCCGCCGAGGATGATCAGCAGCGCGCCGCCGATCGGATACCAGGCCAGGGGGCCGGGGAAGTAGGCGGCACCGTCGAAGAAGAAGCCCGTGCTCACGACCATGAACAGGCCGGCGGCCGTGGTGAGCATGCGCAGCGGCCACGGAAGGACCACCCCGGCCAACACGATGGCCACCAGACCGCCGACGAGCAGCTCCCACATCCGGGCGCCGGTGTCGTAGTAGTTCCAGGGTTGGTTGACCGTCTGCCCGTACGCGGACCACCAGACCGAGGCGACGGTGCCCGCGAGCACCACCCCGAGCAGCATCCATTTGGGAGTCCCGCGTTTCACGACGAGTCGCCACACCGCGGTCAGGCCCAGGACGACGGCCAGGGCCACCAGATAGAACTGGCCCTGGACCGACATCGACCACAGGTGCTGCAGCGGCGAGATGGTGGCGTCGGCTGCCGCGTAGTCCTGGGAGGTGAGCGCGAGTTCCCAGTTCTGATAGTAGAACAGCGAGGCGACGGTCTGTTCGAAGATCGCCGACCACTGGGTCGGGGGTTTGATGAGGATGGTCCCCACCACGGTCGCCGCAACCGTGACCACGAGCGCCGGATACAGGCGCCGGACCAGCCGCTTCAGGTGGGGAAGTGGATTGAGGGGGGTACCCGGGAGGCCGGCGCCGCGCAGGAGTGATCCCAGGAAGAAGAACCCGGACAGGGTGAGGAACACGTCCACGCCGCCGGAGACACGCCCCATCCAGATGTGGAACACCACGACCAGTGCGATGGCCAGGCCACGCAGACCGTCGATGTCGTGCCGGTAGGCCATCTTCCGGCGCCGGCGGCGAGCCGGCGGGTTCGGAGTGCTGGTGGCCACTGGCGGGTACTTCCTGACGAGTCGTCCGGGCTGTGCTGGCGCCCCGGCCCTGCGAGCGCGCGCACCGAAAACCGTGGTGGCGCCGCGTCAGAGCGTGGTGGAACCGGGTCCGATTACACCACAGACGGTTCACCCCGCCCGCGTTGGTACAGTCCGGCGCATGCTGAGCTCACCGCCGTGGCGCGCCGTGGGGACCCTCGTGGGAGTCGTCGGCCCGGCCGTCGTCGCGCTGCTGGTGTGGGTCGTGGCCGCCCCCCGCTCGGAGTTGCTCTCGGTCGGCGGGGGGAGGGGAGTGCGGCTCCCGGAGTCCGGAGCGGACGGCGGGAGCCAGCTCCTGATGCTCATCGTCCTGCTGGGGGCCGCCGTGGTGTGCGCGGTCCTGTCCCTGTGGCACCGCCACCCGGGGTTGCGTCGCCCATGGGGCGTCCCCGTCCTCATGCTGCTGCCCGGACTGACGTGCTCGGTCACCGCGGCCGCGGCCTCACCGGTGGCCGCGCTCCTGGCCCCGACCGCGGAGAACGCCCCGTACGGAACGGCGGTGGCGCAGCCGCCCACGGCGGGGGCGTTGTTCTTCGACCGCATGATCTACGGGACCACGGGGCCGTCGTGGGACTGGTTTCCGCCGGGCGCCGGGTGGCTGGCCTTCGGTGCGATGATCGCGGCCTTCACCGTGGCGACGCTGGCCCACGTCAGCCACTCGCCGGAGCTGCGGGACGACGGGGAGCGCGCGGACGGTCCGGACGGGGTGCCCCCGGAGTCGGTGTCCACTGACCGTCAGGACTGAGTCTCATCCGCGAGCCTCGGCGAGGGCGTCGACCGGTGGACGGAGAGTCGCGAACTGGTCGGTGATCCGCAGTCTGCGCTCGGCGAATCGGTACAGCGCGGCGGGTCGACCGCCCGAGGGGCCCGGCGGTGCGCTTCGTCCGCAGCGCACCAGTTCGCCCCGCCTGGTGAGGATCCTCTGGAGGTTCGTGGGATCGACCGGGTGGCCGAGGGCAGCGGCGTAGTGCTGGGCCAGCGTGGAGAGGGTGAACTCCTCCGGTGCGAGCGCGAAGCCCAGCGTGGAATAGGAGAGTTTGGCGGCGAGTCGGGCCCGGGCACGGGCGACGATCTCCGCGTGATCGAAGACGGTGTCGGGAAGATCGTCCACCCGGAACCACGCGGTGTCGTCGGGGATGTCCGGGTCGGCGTCACTGGGGAGAACACCGAGGAATCCTGAGGCGAAGACCCGCCGACCGGGAATCCGCGACGGGTCGGAGAACTCCGCGACGGATTCCAGGTGGCTCAACGAGCGCACGTCCACCTTCTCTGCGAGCTGGCGGGTGGCGGAGGTGGCCAGGTCCTCGTCGTCCCCGACCTCGCCGCCGGGCAGCGCCCACCGCCCGGCCGCGGGGCCGAGCGTGTGCTGCCACAGCATCACGTGCAGGGCGTGGGAGGTGGGGTGGGCGACCCGGCGGACCTGACCCACGACGACGAGCACCTCGTGACCGGTGTTACACTTGGGCATGTTTTCGATTGTAAGTCGAAAACAAGGCCGGTGACGTACCGGTCTGCAGAACCGACCCGGGAGGGGGCAGCGATGAGCACTGCCACAGGACACGGCACCACGGTCGCGCCGCGGCCGGAGAGCACCGTCGGCGGACTGGAGTCGCCGCTGGCCGCCGGGATCCGTCACGACGGCGCGGTGTACACAGGCATAGAGCCCGACGCCCGGTGGGCCTCTGAGATCCGCCGTCTCGCCGCCGAGCGCGACGCGGTGATCCTCGCGCACAACTACGAGGTCCCCGCCATCCAGGACATCGCCCACCACGTCGGGGATTCGCTGGCCCTGTCGCGGATCGCGGCGGAGGCCGAACAGTCGACCATCGTCTTCTGTGGGGTCCACTTCATGGCGGAGACCGCCAAGATCCTCTCTCCGGACAAGACGGTCCTCATCCCCGACGAGGCCGCGGGCTGCTCGCTGGCCGACTCCATCACCGCCGAGCAACTGGCGGAGTGGAAGGCCGAGCACCCCGACGCGGTGGTGGTCTCCTACGTCAACACCACCGCCGCGGTGAAGGCGCTCACCGACATCTGCTGCACCAGCTCCAACGCGGTCGACGTGGTCGAGTCGATCGACCCGGTTCGCGACGTCCTGTTCCTGCCCGACCAGTTCCTCGGCGCACACGTCCGGCGCAAGACGGGCCGTGACAACGTCTTCGTGTGGGCCGGAGAATGTCACGTCCACGCCGCCATCAACGGCGACCAGCTCGCCGCCAAATCGGAGGCGCACCCGGGCGCCGAGCTCTTCGTCCACCCCGAGTGCGGCTGCGCGACGAGCGCGCTGCACCTGGCCACCGAGGGTGCGGTCCCGGCTGATCAGGTCAAGATCCTGTCCACCGGCGGGATGGTCGATGCCGCCCGCGCCTCGGGCTCCCGCGAGGTCCTGGTGGCCACCGAGATCGGGATGATCCACCAGCTGCGCAAGGCCGCCCCGGAGATCGACTTTCTCCCCGTCAACGAGCAGGCCAGCTGCCCCTACATGAAGATGATCACCCCGGCCGCGCTGCTGCGCGCGCTCGTCGAGGGTGCGGACGAGGTACACGTCGATCCCGCCACGGCCGAGGCCGCGCGGGGGTCGGTCGAGCGGATGATCGCGATCGGCAACCCGGGATCCGGGGAGTGACCGGCGGGGGAGAGGGTGGGGTAACCGTGGGCGCGACCTCGTCGGCCTCCGGTGGCGACGACGACGACCTGCTCGACCCCGACACCCGGGCCGACGCCCTCATCGCGATTCGTCGCGCCCTCGAGGAGGACCTGCGGTACGGCCCGGATGCCACCTCGCTGGCCACCGTCCCGGCGGACGCCCGGGCCACGGCCCGTCTCGCGACCCGGTCCGACGGGGTGGTGGCCGGGTTGCCGCTGATCGAACTGGTCCTCACCGAGGTGCTCGGCCCCGGTGGTGACGGCTCCGTCGGAGGCGGCGCCGACTTCTCGGTGACGCTCCACGCCCGGGACGGGGACCGCGTGTCGGCCGGTGACGTGGTGGCCGAGATCGCTGCGCCGACCCGCGGTCTGCTCACCGCCGAACGGACCCTTCTCAACCTCGTGTGCCACCTCTCCGGGGTGGCGACCGCGACCCGTGCCTGGGTCGACCGGCTCGAGGGCACCGGATGCGCCGTCCGCGACACCCGCAAGACCATGCCCGGTATGCGCCTGCTGCAGAAGTACGCGGTGCGATGCGGTGGCGGGGTCAACCACAGGCTCGGCCTCGGCGACGCCGTCCTGGTCAAGGACAATCACGTGGTGGCCGCCGGTGGGGTCCTGCCCGCCCTGGCGGCCGTCCGCGAGCGGTTCCCGGACCTGCCCTGCGAGGTCGAGGTGGATTCCCTGGAGCAACTCGACCAGATGCTCGCGGTGGGAGTGGACCTGGTCCTGCTGGACAACTTCCCGGTCTGGCAGACGCAGATGGCGGTCCAGCGTCGGAACGCGATCTCACCCCGGACCCGGCTGGAGTCGAGCGGCGGTCTGGGTCTGGATGTCGCTGCCGACTACGCGGGCTGCGGCGTCGACTTCCTCGCCGTCGGCGGACTCACCCACTCCGTGGCGGTGCTGGACCTCGGTCTGGACATGTGAGGTCCGCCCCCCCCGGCCGATCTGGTGCGGTGAAGACCGCCGGGACCCGCGTAAAGTTCGTTGTCATGACGGGCTTCTGGGATACGAGCGAGAAGAGCACGCCGGCGGAACGCCGGCAGCAGCGGATGGCGGAGGCCCGCCGGCGCGTGGAGTCGGGAGAGAACACCTCGCCCCCGCCCCAGCGCCCCGCCGCCGGCCCTCCCACCCGGAGCCGTTCGGCTCGGTCGTCCCGGCCGGCGACCGTGGATCCGCTCTCGGTGACCGGGGCCCAGTTCGCCGTCTGGCGCAGTGTGCAGCATTTCTGCGCCACCGATTCGCTCCCCGACGCCCGCGGGACCGACCTGGACCTGCTGGTCGCCTGGTCGGATTCAATCCAGCCGTTCCGGCTGCGTCAGCGGATCGTGGCGCGCCTCGACTCGCAGGGAGCCTGGGTGCCGGTCTGTTACGCCAAGGACGGCGCCCGCGAATCCATCACCCAGGCACAGGCCGACCGCTACCGCGAGGCCAGGCTCGGCGAGGCCACCCTCTCCGGGGGCGCGCAGAAGGCACTCAGGGAGACCGACCACCCGGAGTCGACGACCTCCCTCTGATCCGACCTCCCTCTGACGGCGACGGTCAGCCGGCGGCCAGGGCGAATCGTCGACCCTCCGGCTGCGGTCCGCTACTGAGGACCAGCTCGTCAGCACCCGATTCCCGGCCGGCGGGACCGGTGGTCTCCGTGGTGGCGGTGACCTCGTCGGCGCCGGGGACCGAGTCTGCCGCGGTCTGCTCTCCAGGCAGGGTATCGGCCTCGGCGTCGCCGGGGTGCTCGGCCACCGCGACGATCATCCCCTCGCGTTCCAGATCGATGAGCGCGGTGCGCGCGGCTCTCGCGTATCGCAGGTGTCGCATCGCGGGGGTGTCGGTGGCGGGGCCGGCAGGGTCCACGTCCGCCACCCGCAGTGGCTCACCGGAGGGGGCCTCGTAGGCCTCGCAGACCGATTCGACGATCTCGTCGATATTCAGGCTGTCCCACTCCCCGAGTTTGTCCACGACGATCATCCGGGCACGGTGCAGGGTGTCGGCATCCGGAACGGTGGCGTCGTCGATGGCGGAACGGATCTTCTCGGCACGGGTCTCGTCGGCACGGGTCTCGTCGGCATGGGTTCTGTCGGCACGGTTCTTGTCGGTGGAACTCATACCCCGAGACTGCCAGTCCCTGCGCCGGGGCGCAGCCGGTCGCGCCCGTGGCCGGTGCGCGACGGTGGACGTATGCTCAGGACGAGAGCTCAGCCATGACGTGGGGGATCTCCGACAACAGCTCTCTGGCCAGAAATCCGGTGGGACCGACCCGCACCGCGAGCCGTTCACCGGCGCGGCCGTGGGCGAAGGTGGCCCACGCGGCGGCCTGAGCGGGATCCGCCCCACGAGCGAGCAGCCCGGTGATGACTCCGGCCTTGACGTCACCCGAGCCGGACACCCCGAGCCCGGGAGTGCCCGATTCGTCACGCCAGAGACCGCCCTCGGGTGACGCGATCCACGACGTGGCCGCCCCGGAGACCACCACTGCCCGGGTGCGCCGGGCGAGGTCGGTGACGCTCCGGGGGGTGTCGGCCGCGACGTCGGACTCGGGGACGTCGAGAGTCCTGGCCAGTTCCCGGGTGTTGGGGGTGAGAACACAGCGACCCCCGAGGTGGGCGACCCCGTCCGGGTTCGCGGTCAGGTACGCCAGGGCGAGAGCGTCGAGGACCAGCGTGCAGTCGAGATCGGGGACCACTCGGCGGAGCAGTTCCCCGGCGACGTCGACGTTGCCGAGACCGGGGCCGAGGACCACAGCGGCGCACCCCTGCGCCAGCTCGGCGACCGTCTCCGCGCCGTCCGGCGACAGTTCTCCCTCCTCGTCCTCGGGGAGCCCCACCGCCATCGATTCCGGGATCTGCAGTGCCAGCCCCGGAGCCACGGAGGATGCCGTCGCGATCTGGAGTTTGCCCGCCCCGGCGCGCAGCGCGGCCTCCGCCGCGAGGAGCACCCCGCCCGGCGTGGTGCGACCGCCTCCCACGATGAGCACCCGGCCGCGGCTCTCCTTGTCGCCGTCCGGCGTGGGAAGCGCCCAGCCCCGCAGGCGATGGGAGGTGAGCACGACCGTCTCGCCCTCCGGGCCGGCGGTCACCGGCCGTCCTCGTCGGCCGCGGAACCCTCGCGGGTGGTGGGGGCCTCGGCCCGCTCTACGGCCGTGGTGTCGGCATACCGCTCGAGGCGCAGTGAACCGTCGCCGTGCCGGTAGGTCGTCACCGAGCAGTTGGGCAGGGGGGCCTCGCGGTCGACGTGGAGGATGTCCTGTTCGGCCATGTGTTCCAACGCGACCCGGAACCCCATGATCACCGCCTGGTGGCTGAAGATGCACAGCCGCTGCCCGGCGTACTGCTGCCGCAGGTCGGTGAGGAGGTAGCGCACGCGTAGGACCACGTCCGTCCAGCTCTCCCCACCCGGTGGCCGGTAGTAGAACTTGCCGATCCGGTCGCGCCGCTCCGCCTCCTCCGGAAAGCGGTCACGGATACCGTGCCCGGTGAACCCGTCGAGGATCCCCAGGTCCCTTTCACGCAGCCGCTCGTCGGTGAGGAGGGTTGCGTCCAGGCGGGCGGCTTCCAACGCGGCGGCGGCCGTGTCCGCCGCCCGCCGGTACGGGGAGGTCAGCCACACCGTCGGCCGGTGCTCGTCCGGTAGTGCGGACAACCACGTGCCGACCGCCGACGCCTGGGTGAGCCCGGTCTCCGACAGCGGGGTGTCGGCGTCCCGGTAGTCCAGATCGAGGCGGTGCGCCCCGGCGGCGCGGGCCTCGTCGTCGGCGATGTTCCCCACGCTCTGGCCGTGGCGGACGAGTAGGAGGCGGGCGAGTTCCGTCATGCCCGGAACCTACCCGTCCGCCCCCCGACGGGCCCCGGGCTCACGGGGTGAGGACGATCTTGACGGCCCCGTCCTGCTTCTTCTGGAAGATCTCGTAGGCGTGGGGGGCGTCCGCGAGGGGGAGCCGGTGGGTGGCGAAGTCCTCCACTCCCAGCGGGTCGTCGTCGCTGAGCAGCGGCATGATGTCCGGCACCCAACGCTTGACGTTGGCCTGCCCCATCGTGAGCGTGAGCTGCTTGTCGAACATCGTCAGCATCGGCAACGGGTCGGCGGTGCCGCCGTACACGCCGGACAGGGAGATGGTCCCGCCCCGGCGCGCGATGTCGATGGCGGAGTAGAAGGCGGCGAGTCGGTCCACACCCGAGTTCTCCATCATCTTCTTGCCGAGGAACTTGGGCAGCATCCCCACGGTCGCGTGGGCCGCGGTGGCGACGGGGGATCCGTGCGCCTCCATGCCCACCGCGTCGATCACCGAATCCGGCCCGCGCCCGTCGGTCATATCGCGGATCACGTCGCCCAGCTCTCCGGGGACGCCGGTGGGGTCGAGGACCTCGACTCCCCGGTGCGCCTGGCGGGCCCGCCGTTCGGCGACCGGGTCCACTCCGATGACGCGGTGTCCGCGGTGGGAGGCGATCCGGGCGGCCATGTCGCCGATCGGTCCGAGCCCGAGCACGACGACGGTCCCGCCGTCGGGGATCTTCGCGTACTCGACCGCCTGCCACGCCGTCGGCAGGACGTCGGAGAGGTACAGGTACCGGTCGTCGGAGTGCTCGTGCGGCACCTTGATGGTCGTGTTCTGGGCCTGTGGCACCCGCAGGTACTCGGCCTGGCCGCCCGAGACGCTGCCGTACAGCTCCGAGTAGCCGAACAATGCCGCTCCCATCCCCTGGTCACGGACCTGGGTGGTCTCGCACTGGGTGTTGAGGCCCTTGTCGCACATGTAGCAGTGGCCGCACGAGATCTGGAACGGCATCACCACCCGGTCACCGGGGGAGAGATCGGTGAGTCCCGACCCCACCTCCTCGACGATGCCCATCGGCTCGTGGCCGAGGATGTCGCCCTCGTTCATGAACGGCCCGAGCACCTCGTACAGGTGCAGATCGGACCCGCATATGTTCGTACTGGTGATCCTGACGATCGCGTCGGTGGGTTCCTCGATCCTGGGATCGGGTACCTCATCCACGCGAACATCGCGCTTGCCGTGCCAGGTGACCGCCTTCATGTCAGGCTCCTCTCGCTGGTCGTGTCATGCGCGCTCACGCATATCGCCGACGCTACGAGGCCTGGCGAACCCTCGCATCCGGTCGCCGGAGCCTGTAGACCTGAGTGGTGACCGGTCTGCGACAACCCCGCGTGGTGATCATCGGCGCGGGAATCGCTGGAATCGCCGCCGCGCACACGTTCCGACAGGCCGGGCTGATCGATGTGGTGATCTGCGAAAAGGGCACCGACGTCGGCGGGGTGTGGCACTGGAACCGCTACCCGGGCCTGACCTGCGACGTCCCCTCGCAGCTCTATCAGTTCGGCTTCGCGCCGAAAGCTGACTGGTCGCACGTCTGGGCATCCGGTGAGGAGATCCGGCTCTACCACCGGGACGTGGTGGAGCGGTGCGGACTGGACGGGTGGTTGCGGCTCGGGACCGAGGTGACGGATGCGGTGTACGACGACGAGTCCGCCACCTGGACCCTCACCACCGCGGCAGGGGAGTCTCTCCTCGCGGACTTCGTGGTGTGTGCGACCGGGGTGCTCCACCACCCCCATGTGCCCGATATCGACGGACTCGACTCCTTCGCCGGCCCGGTCGTGCACACCGCCCGCTGGGACCCGGAGCTCGAGACCGGTGGATCGCGGGTCGCGGTGATCGGTTCCGGATCCACGGGGGTGCAGATCGTCTCCGCGCTTCAGCCGGAGGCTTCGCGTGTACTGCACTTCACCCGCTCCCCGCAGTGGATCCTCTGGGCGCCGATGGGCGTCCGCCAACCCGAGCTGTTCACCGCCCTGCTCCGCCGGATGCCGGGACTGCAGCGGGGTCTGTACGCGGCCGCACTGTGGGCGTCGGGGATTCTGGCGGACGTGGTGCTCAAGCCGACCTGGCGTCGCCGGGCGGTGCAGGCCTACGCGCGGTCGAGTCTCCGCCGGCAGGTGCGCGAGCCTCGGCTCCGCGCGGAGCTGACCCCCGATGACGAGCCGCTGTGCAAGCGGCAGGTCGTCTCGGGCACCTACTACGGTGCCATCACCGCCCCCAACGCCCAGCTGGTCACTAGTCCGATCACCGAGATCACGCCCGCCGGCATACGTACCGATGACGGCGCCCACCACGAAGTCGACGTGATCATCCTGGCCACCGGTTTTCGCACCCACGAGTACATGCGCCCCATGCGGATCACCGGCCGCGACGGACTGAGTCTCGATGAGGCCTGGGCGACCGGCCCGCGTGCGTACCGGATGACCGCGATCCCGGGTTTCCCCAATCTCTTCACCGTTCTCGGTCCCAACTCGCCGACCGGGTCGATCTCACTGCAGTACTCGGCGGAACTCACCTCGCGATACGTCGCGCAGTGGATCGAGTGGTGGAGACTCGGTCAGTTCGACGCCGTCGAGGTGACCGACCAGGCGACCGAGGAGTTCGCCCGTGCGGTGCGGGACGCGATGGGGCCGACGGTGTGGAACACCGGGTGCACATCCTGGTACCAGACCGCCGGCGGTGAGATCGATCTGTGGCCCTTCGACCGGAAGCGGATGGAGGAGATGCTCAACCGGCCCGATGGTCGGGACTTCCAGATGATTCGCGTGGACTCCGGCAGACCATGACCTCCGACCTGCGGGGGCTGGTCACCTGCCGACCTGGCCAACGGCTCACCGCAGTACGAGCGGGATGTGTTGCTCGGCCGCGGTGTTCGCGCCGTGGTGGCCGAGGAGACTCGACTCCATCTTCTCGTGGTGGGAGCGAGCGAGGATCACACCGCCGGTCGCGATCGCGATGACGTCGCCGAGTCGCTCGGCGTGATCCCGGCCCGGACCGAACAGCTCCTCGTCGAGTGCCTGCTCCCGGCTCACCACGCGGGCGTGGCCCCCCAGTTCGGCACTCCAAGCAGACTGGACCGCGGGTCCCGACCCGGCCCGGGCGTAGAGGTGCCGCACCCTGGCCTCGCCGGCGACGGCGTCGACGTCCGCGAGGAGCGCCGGGGTGGAATCGATATCGATGACGGTGTCGGCCGCGACCATCCCGTGGTCGGCCGTCACGACCATCCTGCAGTCGGGGGGCAGATCAGTCGCCAGGTCGGCGACGAAGGCGTCCACGTCGTGAAGGGACCGACGCCACTCGGCCGAGCCCGGACCGTGGATGTGCCCGATGAGGTCCAGGTCGCCGAAGTAGGAGTAGACGAACCGCCGGGAGTGCGACGATCCGGAGACGGCGCCCAGCACCGCCTCGCGGATCTCCTCCAGTGAGATCGCCGGCCGATAGTCGCCGTCGGCGCGGAATGCGGCGCGGGTGAGTCCGGAGTGCCGGAAGTCCTCCCGCATGACGTAGGTGACGTCGACACCGTCCTGCGCGAGCAGCTCCAGCAGGCTCGGCAGTACCTGCACCTCGCGCGGAGGGAATCGGTCCAGCGCGGACGGCCCCTCTGCTGAACCCGTGGTCCACCGCAGGGAGTTGAACACGGTGGGAGTGTCGGCGCCCTCGTCCGGGAGCGTGAAACTGTAGCCGATGATGCCGTGGCGTGAACACGGTGCGCCCACCGCGAGGCTGGTCAGGCTCGTGGCCGTGGTGGCGGGGAATCCGGCGGAGATCATGCGTGTGGTCATCGCCGCGAGGGTGGGGGCGACGTCGGCGTGCTCCCGTATGAGTTCGGCGCCCAGACCGTCGACCAGGACCAACACAGCATCCCGCGTGGGCGGCAGCTGTAGGGGGTTGCGGACGTCCACCCCCAGCGAGGAGGCGATCGACGGCATCACGTCGGCCAGTGAGTGGGCGGCGGCGCGTGTCGGGATCCCGGTCATGGCTCCACTCTCCCTCATCCGGCCGGAGTGCGGTGGGGACCGGCGCCGAGCGGGTTCGCGTCATCGGCGCGTGTGGGCCGTGGCGTAACACCGCCCCGCTCCCGGCGGATATGTGATGGACTCGTTATTCATCCATCCGCCGAGGGCCGCGCGCCCCGTCATGCTCGGAGATCATCGTGACCAGATCCATCGCCTGCGCCGGAGCGCTGGCCGCCGCACTTCTCGTCTTCTCGACCGGCGCCGCCACAGCCCAGAGCGCGGACGGCCTGTCTTCGGGCGCCCTCGACTCGGCGTCACTGTCCGGATCCGCCGGAACGGACACCGACGGGGACACCGGCGGTCTCGGCTCGGCCGGCGAGCTGCTTCCGGCCTCCGTCACCGGGTCTCTGCCCGGGTACACCTCCGGCCCGGTCGGTTCGGTCGCGAGCGCCGCCTGTGCGGTCGGCACCGTGGCCGGTGCGGCTGCCAACCTCGCGGGCATACCGTTGCCGCCCATCGGGGTCGTGTGCATGGTCGTCAAGCCCGTCGCGGAGTCCGTGGACTTCCTGAGCCGTGGGGATGTCCCGGGGTCGGTCGGGGCCGTCATCGAGGGGGTCCCGGTGGTGGGTGGCTCGCTGGCCGGCTCCGTCAGCACGGACTCGGCCGTCGATGCCGTGGAGGGTTCACTGGGTGAGGAGCGACTCGGGTCGATCTCCGGATCCTCGGTGTCGCCTGAACCGACGCCCGAGGTCTCTGCGGAGAACTGACGACCACCCGGGGTGGCCGGACCGGATCAGCGTTGACCGCGTCCGAATGCGTGCGGCTCGACCGGTCGTTGCTCGCGGGGGAGTCCGGCCACCACGAGCCGGTACGACTCCGTGACCAGTTCCTCGATCATGTCGGGGCCGAGTCCTCCGCCCGGGTGCAATGAGATCCAGTGCTTCTTGTCCATGTGGTAGCCGGGCGTGATGTCGGGATGCGCCTCACGGAGGGCGAGGCCGTCCGGTGGAAACGCCTTGAGCACCACCAGCGGTTCGTCGTCGACCACGGTGAGGAACATGAACATCGTGCCCCGGACCTTGTAGACGTCCACGTCGGGCCCGAACGGGAACTCCAGAGTGGTCGCAGGCAGTTCGCGCGCTCGCAGCGCCGCACACTTCTGGAGTTCCCGCCCGTTCATCCCAGTGACGCTACGACACGCTGCGGACTCCGTCATCGGTAAGAGCGTTCCGCACCCCTTTTTCTCGGCCGACGTGTTCGGAACGCCCTTCGCGACTCGTGCGATCCTCGGGCCGTTCCGCGGCATCTGACGGGGCCGGTGCGAGTGGATCGACCGCGAGGGGATTGTCGAGGGTGCCCGCGAACTGCAACGAGCCCGCCTGGTCGGTCAGGTCCACCATCTGCCGGGTGTCGCGCAGTTGCAGGCGGTTGAGGCACGAGTGTCGGAACCGTGGGGAGAAGACCGCCTGCCATATGGCGGACTCGACTCCATCGCCATCGCCGTCAGGGGCGGCGACGTCCCCGCCACCGTCGACCAGTGCCAGCAGACACCGGCGCGTCTCCTCCCAGAACTCCGATGCCGGCAGGACACCGGCCTCGTCGCAGATCGCGGCCAGGTGGCGCAGCACCCCGTCCATGACGTCGGTGTGGATGCTCAGCGCAGCCGTCTCGGCATCCACGACGTGCCGGATCCTCTCGATCCCCGCGGGGAGCGGACGGTCGGTCACCACGGCCACCTCCTCGCCGATGTCCTTGAACAGCACACGCCGAGGGAGGTGGTCCGGTCCGATCACCACGATCACGTTCTCCCCGTGGGGCATGAACACCAGCCCGTGGGCGAGCAGGCAGCGGGCGACCGGCAGGACGTAGGCGTCGAGTAGCGCGCGGAGCCAGGCGCGGGCCTGCGCCCCGGAGCGTTCGAGATGTTCGACGACGAGGGGTCGGCCGTGCAGGTCGACGTGCAGGAGTGATGCCAGCGTGAAAGCCCGCTCGCCGTCCGAGAGTCGCGGTACCGGGCTCTCGCGCCACAAGGCGGCGATCATCTTGGTGTGCGGACCCTCCTCCGAGACGCCGGATGCGGCTGCGCGGTGGTAGGCGTCGCCGGTGTACCCCACCGCGGCGATCTCGCGCAGGATCCCGAAGTCGAGAGACCGTAGCACGGGGTCGTCGGCCACCAGGCCGGCCACCCAGTCGTTGACCGCCGGGGTGTCACGCATGTAACGCGGAGACAGTCCGCGCGTGAACCCCATGTTCTGCACCGCCAGTGCCGTCTTGACGTACCCGCGCTCGGGCCGGCTCACGTCGAAGAAGGTGCGCACGGACTGCTGCGCGCGGTAATCGCTGCGGGACTCACCCAGGTGGACGAGGTCACGTCGTGCCAGGTCGGGGCCGAACGCGACCGAGATCTTGTGTTCCCACTGCCACGGGTGGACGGGGAGGAGGCGGTACTCCTCTGGGGCGAGGCCCAGCTCGCGGAGCCGTGCGTCGCACCGGTCGAGATCCTCACGGCCGAATTCGCGGAGATAGTGCTCGCGCTCCTCCAGGCCGGACACGGTGGCGAGGTGGCTACGATCGCGGCGGGCGGCCAGCCAGACCAGCTTCACCGTCGTGAGGGCCTCCGGTGTGTAGCGGTGCCGGTCGGTCAACCCCAGGCCGATGCGTCCGTTGTTGGCCACGAAACCGGGGTGCCCCTCGGTCATCGCGGCCTCGACCTCCTGCAGGTCCGCCGTGGCGAGTTCCTGAGCCGGCCGGTCGCGGTGGTGCAGGCAGAACGCGGCGGAGCCGAGGGTGGCCGCGATCTCCTCCAGATAGATACCCACCAACGACCCGGGGATCCCGAGCACAGGGGCGAACGCGGTGACGAGGGCCTGGGCGTCGGGCTCGGCCGGCTCCCCCCCCGGCCTCCCGCCGTAGCGACCCCTCGTCCACCACCCAGTGCTCGAGTGGCAGGACCCGCGCGCGGAAAGTCCAGGTCTCTGACCCCGCGCGCACCTCGTACACATCAGGCTCCGCCGTGGCCCGCGGTGAGAGCAGCCGCTCGTGGGAGAACTCGGCCAGCGCCTTGGCGCACAGGTGACGGTGCGCCCGCCGCATCGCGTGGCCGGAGAGGTGCGCGTGAGGTGCCGCGGCGTGTGAGGGAGAGGACGACGACACGGACCGGGTGGTCCGGCCGATCTCGGAGCCCCGGAAATCGTCGGCGTCACAGAAGGAGAGCAGAGCGGTCTTGTCCGGCAGGCGGAGCGGACCGTCCTCCCGGAATCCCGCGCGGGCGTTGAGCCGGTGGACGGCGGTGTTGTCCATGTCCGGTTCCACCACCACACGCCGGGCACCGAGCGGCCCGAAGGCGGCTTCGCAGATGGCGCCGATCACGGCGGCGGTGGTGCCCGGGACGGGGGTCCGCGACGGGGCGACCAGCAGGTGCATGCCCAGGTCCCCGGGTTCATGGGGGTACCTACCATCGAGCTCGACCGCGGCCGGGTCGTAGAACACCGCCAGACCCGCCCGCAGTCCGTCGATATGCGCCATGTGGACCTGCCGGTGCGGGCTCGCCTGCCAGTCGTGGAAGAACTCCGAGATCTGCCCGAGCGTCATGTGTCGCATGCCCCAGTAGGCCGATCCGGGGTGGGAAAGCCACGCGTGGAGGGTCCCGATGGTGTCGGGGTCCGTGGGCAGGCTCGAGAGCGAGACGAGTCCGGCGGGCGTACTGACGGTGTGGGTCATCGGGTCTCCTGGGCCTGCTGGTCGGTGGGGGTGTGTCGTTCGGCGGGCGCGTCGGCCGGGGGTCCGAACCGCTGGAACGCGATACGTGATTCGACCGGGTAGACCTCGCGACCGGTGACGGACCGCAGGATGATGCTGTTGCGCATCGCCCCCATCCCGAGGTCAGGCGCGCTCAGGCCGTGGGTGTGCTCCTCGGCGTTCTGCACGTGGATCCGCCGGTGGGCGAGGTCGATGGTGTGGTCCCGCGCCACCCGGTATCGGCGGGGCCGACCCGCGCGGGTCTGATCGGGGCCGGGGTCCTCCCAGTCGATCTCCGCGGCGATCCCGTCGAGGAACCGCGGAGTGGTGGGTGAGTACCCGGTAGACATGACCAGCCCCTCCGTCTGGTGCCCCCAGGTCCGCCCGGTGTCGGTGCACCGCAGGTCAAGACTGATGTGCGACTCGGCGGTGGTGGCGCCGTCCAGGGCGGTCGCGGCCACCAACAACCCGGTGTCCAGTCCGTGGGCGGACCGGCGGTAGAGCAGGTCGTGGATCTGGTTGATCAACTCGGCGTCGATTCCCTTGTAGAGGGAACGTTGGTCACGGAGCATACGGTCACGAGTCCCGGCGTCGAGCCCGTGGAAGTGGTCGATGTACTCCGGGGAGGTCATCTCCAACGTGAGCTTGGTGTATTCCATGGGGAAGAACCTCGGGGAGCGGGTGATCCAGTCCACGCGGGGTCCGGAGTCCCCCGACGTGGCCAGCAGGTCGTGGTAGATCTCGGCAGCGGACTGGCCGCTGCCCACGACCGTCACGGAGTCCAGCTCGAGCAGTTCCCCGCGCCGGTGCAGATAGTCGGCGGCGTGCAGTGCCACCCGTCGGCCGGTGCACCTCGAACCGCCGACGAGGGAGGTCGTGTCGACCGGTGACCACGGTGTGGTGCCGATACCGAGCACCAGGTGCCGCGTGCGGTAGGTCTCGGTGCCGTCGGAGGTGATCGCGGTGATCCTGTAGACGGGTCCGTCCTCGTCCGCGGCCTGACCCTCGACCTGGTACTCGCGGGAGCTCCCGGCCTCGACGCCGCCGTCGTCCGCCGTCTCGCGCCGGACGTCGACCACCTCCCTGCCCCACCGGAGCCCACTGACCTGTTCGGAGGCCCAGCGACAGTAGGCGTCGTATTCAGCGCGCAGCGGTTGGAAGTTCTCGCGGATGTAGAACGGGTACAACCGCCCGATCTGTTTGAGATACGACAGGAACGAGTACGGCGAGGTGGGATCGGCCAGCGTCACCAGATCGGCGAGAAAGGGGACCTGGATCGTCGCGTCGTCGAACATGAGTCCGTGGTGCCATGCGAAGCCCTCGCGGGCGTCGAGGAAGACGGCGTCGACCCCCAGCGGCTCGGCAAGGCACGCCAGTCCGAGGTTGAACGGACCGATACCCACCCCCAGTACGTCGTGGATCTTCTCGCTCATGACAACACCCCCGCGGACGTGGCCTGCCGCATCCCGTCGGCCAGGTACCGAGCGGCCGCCCGGACGTCGGCGAGGACGGCGGTCACGTCGCGGTCCGACAACTCGGGGTCCAGGACGGTGAACTTGAGGCAGGGCCTGCCGTCCACCACCGTCGCCGCGACCACCGAGCGTCCCTCGGCGAACAGCGCGTCCCTGACGGGACGGACCAGGGCGTCGGCCTCGTCGGGGTCGCACCCCTCGGGTCGCGGGCGGAACAACACGGTCGACAGGGCCGGGCGGCGGACGAGCTCGAAATCGTCATCGGAGTCGATGGTCCGACCGATGCGCCGGGCCACGTCGATCGCCTCGTCGAGCATGCGGCCGATCCCGTCGGCGCCGAGGACACGCAGCGTCATCCAGAGTTTGAGGGCGTCGAAGCGGCGGGTGGTCTGCAATGACTTGTCCACCGCGTGGTCGTCGCCGTCGGCGGGGTTGAGGTAGTCGGCGCTCACCGTGGAGTGGCGGAAGCCGGAGCCGTCGCGGAGGAGCAGCGCGGACGCGGCGACCGGCAGGAAGAAGGTCTTGTGGAAGTCGACGGTCACCGAGTCCGCCGACCCGATCCCGTCGAGTAGATCGCGACGGGTGGGTGAGACCAGGAGCCCCCCGCCGTACGCGGCGTCCACGTGCAGCCAGACGTCATGACGGCGACAGACCTCTCCCACGGCGCGCAGCGGATCGATCGCGCCGTGATCGGTGGTGCCGGCCAGGACGACGACCGCGGCGACCTCCTCGCCGGCATCGGCGACGGACGACAGAGCCCGGTCCAGGGTGGCGGGATCCATGCGGTCTCCCTCGCCGGGAAGGGTGATCACCGCGTCCGGGTCCAGACCCAGCAGCCGCGCGGACTTGACCACACTGAGGTGGGCGTGTTCGCCCGTGACGATCCTCAACCGGGACAACCGCACGCCACGGTCGCCGGGTGCGGTCCCCGCGGGGCCGGGGCGTGAGAGGCGATCCTCCCGCGCGGTGAACAGTGCCTGGAGGTTGGACTGCGAGCCACCGGTCGTGAACACGCCGTCGGGCGTGAGGTGATCCGGCCGGTCGAAGTCGATCAGGTCGGCGACCCAGTCGATGAGTTTCTGTTCGATGAGACACGCAGAGGTGCCCTGGTCCCAGGTCTCCACCGCGGTGTTGACCGACGTGGCCAGGGTCTCAGCGGCCAGTGACGGGATGGTGATCGGGCAGTTGAGATGAGAGAGGTACCGAGGATGGTGGTAGCCGACGGCGTGATCGAGGTAGAGCCCGCGCACCTCCAGCAGGGCCTTGTCGAGCGTCCCCAGGGGCGTCGACAGGTCCACCGCCTCGGTGAGGGATGCGAGGTGGGCGGGAGAGGCCGGCGAGCGCGGAGTGGTTCGACCGCCGAGGAACCTTCCCACCTCGGCGGTCGCCGCGGCCACAGCGGCGGCATGGTCCTTCCGGGTCCGCTGACTCAACAGATGTTCGTTCACGGGCGCTCCGACCGATCGGGGATATGGGTACCGGCGAACCGTAGGAGGCTAGGCTTACCTAAGCAACGGTAGGGTGACGTGAATCACGCTGTGCCCCAGGCTCGGTGGGAATACCGAGGGTCGCCCTTGCGCCGTGGCCCTCCCCGCCCTACTGTTTCCCCGATAAGGTAAGCCATGCCTAACGGCCACGAGTCCACTTCGGAGACCCCATGAGTTCAACCGCCATCCCGTTCCGTCTGCGAACGGTCGACGCTGCTGGCCGCGCACGGGTGGTGCTGATCCTGACCGCGCTCGTCGCCGTATTGGCGGTTCTGGCCGGGTGCACCACGGGTTCAGTGGGTGACTCGCAGGAATCGGGAGCGGCGGCCGAGATCGAGCGGGACGGGGAGTTCCCCCGCACCATCACCCACGCCTACGGGCAGACGGAGATCACCGAGCCGCCCCAGCGGGTGGCCACGATCTCCTGGGTCAATGCCGACGTCTCTCTGGCGCTGGGCGTGGTGCCCGTGGGTATGCCGCGTAACTCGTTCGGCGGGAACGCCGCCGGATCCACTGACTGGTTCGACGCCGAGCTCGAGGCGGTCGGGGGCCAGATGCCCGAGTTGTACTCGGAGACGGACGGCATCAACACCGAGGCCATCGCAGCCCTCCAGCCCGACATCATCCTGGGTGTCTACTCCGGGATGACCGCCGAGGAGTACGAGACCCTGTCCAAGATCGCCCCCACCATCGCGATGCCGGAGGGTGACGTCGCCTTCGGCACCCCGTGGCAGGAGTCCACGCGGCTCATCGGAGAGGCGCTCGGCCGCTCGGAACGCGCCGAGGAGTTGATCGACGAGGTCGAGGGCCAGATCGCCCGGGTCGCCGACGACCATCCGGGTATCCGGGGGACGACCTTCATCTACGGCACGGTCGACCCCGGCGCAGCCGAGAAGATCTATGCCTTCACCGACGTGGACAACCGACCGCGGTTCCTCGAGCAGCTGGGCATGGTCCAGGCCCCCGTGATCTCCGAGGCCTCGACCGGCGCCGCCGACCAGTTCGCCGTGACCTGGTCGCCTGAACGGGCCGACGAGCTGGTCTCGGACATCCTGGTCACCTACGCCGCCTCACCCGACGTCCGCGCCGCGATCGAGGCGGACCCGTTGCTGGGCCGCATCCCCGCGATCGAGGCGGGCCGGATGGTGGTCCAGACGGATGAGCAGCAGGTGTTGTCCATCTCGGCCGCGTCCCCGCTCAGCCTGCCCTGGGCACTCGACAACGTGGTCCCGGACATCATCTCCGCCGCGGAGCAGAACTGACCGATGCAGGTGACCGCGACGAGCCGGGTCGACCCCGCCACCGCGGGGCCGTCCGAGGCCCTCGCGAGCCCTGATCCGGGGCGCCGCCGAGTGGTGGTGGGCTGCGTGACCGCGGCGGTGCTCTTCGTCGCATCGGTGGCCGCGTCGCTCTTCCTCGGTTCCCGGTCGGTCGATCCCGCTGTCGTCCTGTCGGTACTGGCCGGATTGCCGTCCCAGGTGATGTCCGGCGATCTCGCCGCGGCCGTGGCGCCCGGGGCCGGAGCGGGCATGGACGAGGCGGTGGTGAGCGCCCGCGTCCCCCGCACGATCACCGCGATCGTCGTGGGCGCCGCACTGGCGGTCGCCGGCGCCGGGCTGCAGGGCGCCACCCGCAACCCGCTCGGCGACCCGGGACTTCTCGGGTTGACCGCGGGCGCCGCCCTCGGGCTGGTGCTCGGGTTGGCCCTGGTGCCCACCGCCGGCCCGACCGCGGTCGCGGTCTTCGCCGTCGTCGGGGCTCTCGCCGCCGGGTTGGTGGTCGTGGGGGCCGGGCGGCTCGGGGCCGATTCCGGCACCGGTCTGGTCCTGGCCGGAGCGGCCGTGACCGCCGGATGCACGGCGATGACCGCGTCGTTGGTCATCGCGCTCCCCGGGGTGCTCGACCGGTTCCGCTTCTGGGGACTGGGGTCGGTGGCCCGATCGGGTGCCCCGGAGATCAGCGCCGCACTACCGTTCATCCTCCTGGGCCTCGCACTCGTCCTCGCCGGGGCGGCGTCGCTCGACGCGCTCGCGCTGGGCGACGACCTGGCGCGCGGTCTCGGGGTCGGGCCGGTGGCCGGACGGGCGGTCGTCCTGGGGGGAGTGGTGATCCTGTCCGGGGTCGCCACCGCGTTGGCGGGCCCGATCGCCTTCCTCGGGCTGCTCGTCCCGCATCTGCTGCGCCGGCTCGTCGGCGTGGGTAACAGGGTGGTCCTTGGGCTGTCCGTGGTCATCGGCCCCGTCGTGTTGCTCCTCGCCGACACCGTGGGGCGCGTCATCGCACCACCGGGTGAGATCGCCGTCGGAGTGATGACCGTGGCGATGGGCGTGCCGTTCCTCATCGCGATGCTGCGCCTGAACCGGGGGGTGAGCGCCTCATGAGTAGCGCTGTTCTCGACCGGCCCGCGAGCGAGGTGGCCGAGACGGAAGAGGTCATCCGTCGACTCGCCGCCACCCGCCGCAACCGCACCCTGCTCGTGGTACTCGGGCTCGTCTGCGCCCTGCTGGCGGCCATGGCCGTCCGCGTTCTCCTGGGCAGGTACACGGTGACCATCCCGGACTTCCTGGCGATCGTCGGTGGCGCCAGCATCCCGGGCGCGACCTTCGTGGTGATGGAGGACAAACTCCCCCGGGCGGTACTCGGCGCCCTGGCCGGTCTGGCGTTCGGCGCCTCAGGGGCACTGTTCCGACGAGTTCTGGGCAACCCGCTCGCCAGCCCCGACATCCTGGGCATCTCCCACGGGGCGTCGGCCGGGGCGGTCGCGGGGATGGCGTTCTGGGGACTACGCGGGGTGGCGATCATCCCCGCGGCGCTCCTCGGGTCCGCGGTGGCCCTGGCGATCGTCCTGAGCGCTTCCGCGGGGCGCCACACCGGAATCGTGGGCCAGCGGTTCCTCCTCGGTGGGGTGGCCGTGGCCGCGCTGGGCACTGCTGTGGTGACCCAGCTCATCGCCCGGTTGCCTCTGGCGGGTGCCCAGGAGGCCGCGGTCTGGACCGTCGGTTCTCTCTCCGGTGCGTCCGGCCAGCGGATCGTCTGGCTCACGGTCGCCCTGGTGTGCCTCCTGCCCCTGGCCCTCCGGCTCCACTCCGCCCTGCGGCCCGCGGAACTGGGCCCCGAGCTCGCGTTGGGCCTGGGCTCCCGCCCCGTACCCACGCGTGCGGGCGCCCTCGGCGTGGGCACCCTGCTCGCGGCAGCCGCGACCGCCGTGGCGGGTCCGCTCGCCTTCGTGGCCCTGTTGTCCACGCCGATCGCCACCGCCCTCGGCCGCGGACGCCCCCACATCGTGGCCGCCGCACTCACCGGCGCGGTGATCGTGGTGGTCGCCGACATCGTCGCCTCCGAGGCCCTGGCCACGGTGGACCTGCCCACCGGTGTGGTGACCGGCGCGCTCGGCGCCCCCGCCATGCTCTGGATCCTCCTGCGCTCCCGAAAGGTCGCCTGATGAGTGTCACCACCCACGTCACCCCCGACGCGACGACGATGCCCCACGGTGTCCCGCCCGACCCTGATCCCGCGTTCCGCCTGCGCGGGCTGACTCTGGGATACGGCACTGACCCCGTGATCCGCGACCTGGACCTGGACATCCCCAGCGGCCGCACCACGGTGTTCATCGGGGCCAACGGCTGCGGCAAGTCCACGATCCTCCGGGCGCTGGGCCGGCAGCTCACCCCACTGGCCGGATCGATCGAAGTTTCCGGGCGGGACCTGGCCGGCGTCAGAGCTCGCGAGCACGCCAGGGCCGTGGCGTTCCTTCCGCAGTCACCGCTGGTTCCGGAGGGCCTCACCGTGGCCGAGTTGGTGGCGCGCGGTCGCCACCCGCACCGACGCTGGTGGGGGCCCGGGGACCAGGACGAGCCCGCTGTCGCCGAGGCACTGGCACTGACCGGAACTGCGGGTTTCGCCCATCGTCGCGTCGACGAGCTCTCCGGCGGCCAACGCCAGCGGGTGTGGGTGGCGCTGGTTCTGGCCCAGGCGACCCCGACCCTGCTCCTGGACGAGCCGTGTTCGTTCCTCGACCTGGCCCACCAGATGGACGTGTTGGACCTGGTCCGGGATCTCCCGTTGCCAGCCGGGTACGAACCGGAACCGGGCACCCCGGGGCCGGGCCGCCGCACGGTGGTCGCGGTCCTGCACGAACTCACCCTGGCCGCCCGCGTGGCCGACCACCTCGTGGCCGTGGCCGAGGGCGGGGTCGTGGCCGCGGGCCCGCCCGAGCAGGTGATCAACCCCGAGACCCTGCGACGGGTGTTCGACCTGGAAGCCGACATCATCAGCGACCCGCTCACCGGCCAGCCGGTGGTGCTGCCGCGGGGACGACGAAAGGGGACAGCATGACAGCGATGGCCGTGGAGGCTCCGATCCTCGTCGCGCAGACCCGGGTGGTCCGGGTATGTGCGCTCGGGGAGTCGTTCCTCCGACTGGTGTTGGCCGGCCCGGACCTGACCAGGTGGTCGCGGGATGTGGTGGACCCGGGAACGGTGCGCGATGCGTACTTCAAGGTGTTCGTCCCCCCGCCCGGCGGGCAGGGGATCGTCCCCGACCCGGACGGCATCCGCGAGTGGCTGGCCCTGCCCGAGGAGGACCGTGGGTGGATGCGGACCTACACCGTGCGCCGGGCCGACACGATGACAATCGACGGTGCGCAGGTCCCCGCACTGACCGTGGACGTGGTGATCCATCCCGGAGCGGATGAGGGGCCGGGGTCGGGGTGGGCGCGGTCGGTGCAGGCCGGAAACACCGTGCACATCGCCGGTCCGGGGCTCGGACACGCCCCGTGGGCGGCGTGGAACCCGGGGGCCGCCGGTCGGGTCGTGTGTGGAGGAGACGAGACCGCGGCGCCGGCCCTGTTGTCGATCGCCGAGGAACTCGCCGCGGAACCTCGGGGGGCGAGGGACGTCCGCGTCGTGATCGAGGTGCCGACCCCTGCCGACGTGGCCGCGCTGTCGGCCGAGGCACCCGAGTCGGTCACGATCCTGGCGAGGTCCGGCGAGCGGGGACACGCCCTCGTGCACCACCTCGCTGGAGTGTTGGGCGTGGGTCACGAGTGCGTCGAGTCGGTCCTCGACGGACGCCGCCCCGCCGAGCGGGAGTGGCAGACCGCCACCACCGTCACCGCGGGGGATCCCTACGTGTTCCTGGCCGGGGAGGCAGCACTGGTCCGGGCGATGCGACGACTCGCCGTCGACGGGGCGGGGATGCCCAAGCGGGCCGTGTCGTTCATGGGGTACTGGCGCCGGGGCGCGGCCGAATCCTGAACCGGTCGACCGATCAGGTCGCCTCGGCACCCTCGTCGGGTGCGGGATACGACGGGTGCCGCAGAGCGCCGAGCAGGCGCGGATACCGCGATCCGGGCAGGCGGTTACCCACGGGGTCGAAGTGCAGGTTCTCGTCGTCGTCCTCCCAGGTGTCGACCGACAGTCGACCCAGGGTCTCCCACCTGCCCAGGGGGGTGGCGTGCTGGAGAGTCCAGGTTCCGCCGTCGCCCGTGGGGATCGCGGCCAACAGCAACTGGCGGCCTGCGATCCGCACGGGGAACATCGACGTCATGGTGCGGCCGGTCGTCCGCCATCCCGCGGTGAGCACATAGCGGGTCAGCGGGCCCATGCCCGTGCTCGCGAGCAGAATGTCCACCGGGCGCTCCGCGTGGACACGGATGGCCATGCCGCCGATGTCGGGGACGATGTCCGGTAGGCCCACGGCGCGCGAGAACCGGACCGTCGCGGGCCACCTGCCCGTGATGTCCAGGAGCGGCGAACCCGTCCGACCCACCCCGGTGACGCTCAGGGTCGCGTGTGCGACGACGCCCCGGGGGTGGAGAGCCTTGGGGCGGGCCAGGCGCGTCACCGCCGCCGCGACCCCGAATGCCGAGCCGACCATCCCGGCGACGGGCGTCGAGCGCACGGCCAGCTCCGTGGAGGGCCTCGTGGACTGCTCGAAGGAAGGCTCCGGGCGAGGACTGCCGGGAACGCGAATGGAGCTGTTGCGGGTGGCTCTCCGATGGGTGCGGGGCATGATCACCACGATACTCAGCGGCGGTCGGGTCCGGCCCGCCTCTGGACCGTCGGTCTCGCCCACTCACCGGGCCGAGGACCCGCGCGGCGAGGTGGGGGGTCAACCACGGCGACGTCGGTCGAGGGGGACGACGGTGGGGGTCCCGGTGACCGCGTCGGGGACGACGAGGCTGGGCAGATCGAACACCTCCTCGACCAGTGTCGCGGTGAGCACGTCGCCCGGCGGGCCGGCGGCGACCACACTCCCGTCCTTCATGACGACCAGGTGCGAGGCGTAGCGGGCGGCCTGGTTGAGGTCGTGGAGGACCGCGACGACCGTGCGACCGGACTCGTGTTGGTCGCGCAGGAGGTCCAGCACGTCGTACTGGTGTGAGATGTCGAGGTAGGTCGTCGGCTCATCGAGCAGCAGTACCGGCGTCTGCTGGGCCAGGAGCATGGAGATCCACACCCGTTGCCGCTGGCCGCCCGACAGTTCGTCGACGAAACGGTCTGCGAGCTCGGTGACGGAGGTGGCGGCCATCGCCTCCGCCACGGCGGCATCGTCTCCCAGACTCCACTGGCGCAGCGGGCTGTGGTGTGGATGCCGACCACGGGACACCAGGTCACCCACGCGGATCCCCTCCGGCGTGACCGCCCCCTGCGGTAACAGGCCCACCCTGCGGGCGACCTCGCGGGTGCGCAGACGACTGATGTCCCGGCCGTGCAGAAGAACCTGGCCCCGGTCAGGTGTGATGACCCGGGCCAGTGCCTTGAGCAGCGTCGACTTGCCGCACGCGTTCGGCCCCACGATCACCGTGAAGGCGCTGTCGGGGATACTCAGATCGAGATCCGTCGTCACGACCCGGCGCTCGTAGGCCAGCCGCGCCCCCTCGGCCGTCAGGGGAGCCGGGTGGTCGAGTGGGGTCGAGACAGCGCGTGACATCACCCCAGGGTCTGCTCGACGTCGTCGAGGATCTCGGCTGCGCCGAGGACGCCGATGCCGATCATCCACGTCTCGTCGTCCACCTCGTAGGTCTGACCGTCCTTCACCGCGGGGATGTCGTTCCACAGGCCGGTCACCGTCGCCATCGTGGTGGCCGAGGGATCGCCACCGGGGTTGGTGAAGAACACGACCTCGCCGTCGATCTCTTCGTACAACTCCGGGGAGAGCTCTGCCATCGAGTATTCGTTCCACTCACGGTCGCCCAGTTCGAAGCCCATGTCGGACAAGATCGAGCCCGAGAACGTCTCCGGTCCGTAGAGACGGAAGTTGTCCGGCCGGAAACGGACGATCGAGAGCGTCGTCCCCTCGGCCCCCACCGCGGTCCCGACCTCGGCAATCCGGGTGTCGAGGTCGCCGATCAGCTTCTCCATCTCGTCCGATTCGTTCATTGCGGCGGCGGTGATGCGGGCCTGCTCCTGCCAGTCGGTTCCGGAGTTCTCGGAGAACACCGTCGGAGCGATACCGGAGAGCTCGTCGTAGATCGCCTCGTGCCGCACCTTCGCGCCGATGATCAGATCCGGGGCGAGGGCCGCGATCCTGTCGATGTCGGGTTCCGAGGTGAGACCGACCAGCTCGGCGTCGACCTCGCCGAGGTAGGGCGGGGCGCCGGTGCCGGCGCTGGACTCGGTGATGCCGACCGGAGTGTGCCCCAGAGCGATCAGGGCGTCGAGGTGCGGGGAGTCGAGCACCACGACCCGCTCCGGGGCGGCCCCGACCGTGGTCTCGCCCATCGCGTGGGTGACCGTGTACGCGTCCTGCGCCGAGGATTCGGGGGAGTCCTCCGTTCCCGAGCAGCCGGCGAGGGTGATGACGGAGGCGACGGCGAGGGCGAGGAGGGACGGCACTGCACGGCGCCGTCGGAGAAAAGTGCTCATGAAAGAGAATCAAACCATAGCGAGGAAAGGCTTACCTAAGCGGTCGGATACAGTTCCACCGTGGCTGTGAGACCGACGCGGAGTGACCCCGCCGTCCCACCGGAGATCGACGGGGGACCCCGGGGCCGCATACGCGGTGAGGTCGTGGTCGTGGTCGGGGTGCTCGTGGCGCTCGTCGTGCTCGCACTCGCGGTGGTGGCCAGTCTCGCGATCGGGGCCCGCTCGATCCCGCCCGATGAGGTGGTCGAGGCGCTCCTGGGGCGGGGATCGCTGAGCGTGGTGGGGATCGTGGGCGAGCTCCGCGTCAACCGGACCGTGCTGGGGCTGGTCTGCGGGGCCGCGCTGGGGGCCGCCGGGGCGCTGATGCAAGCGGTGACGCGCAACCCGATCGCCGACCCCGGAATTCTCGGTGTCAACGCCGGTGCGGCACTCGGGGTGGTGGTCGGTGCGGCCGTCACCGGAGGCCTGGGCCTGGCGTCCACCGTCTGGTTCGCCCTGGTCGGAGCAGGCCTCGCCTCGGCCGTGATCCTGGTTCTGAGTGCGTCGTCGATGGCGGCGTCGTCACCGGTGAGGCTCACGCTGGCCGGCGTCGCCCTGGCTGCCACCCTGTCCGGCATCAGTCAGGCGTTCGTCGTCCTCGACGAACAGATCCTCGACGCATACCGCTACTGGCAGGTCGGCTCGCTCACCGCTCGACCCGTCGACGAGGTGCTCGGCGTGGTCCCGCTGATCGTGGGGGGCGGGATCATCGCACTGCTCCTCCTACGCGGCCTGGACGCCATCGCGCTGGGGGACGACTCCGCCATCTCGCTCGGAGTCCGCCCCGGGTGGGTGCGGGTCTGGAGCCTGGTCGCCGTGGCGCTGCTGGCCGGGACGGCGACCGCGCTGGCCGGCCCGATCGGTTTCGTGGGCTTGATCATCCCGCACCTGGCGCGGGGGTTGGTCGGCCCCAGCCTGCGGCGGGTGGTTCCGCTGTCGATGGCGCTCGCACCCGCGCTGCTCCTCGTCGCGGATGTGATCGGCCGCGTGATCGGAGGCGGCGCCGAGACTCCCGCGGGCGTCGTGACCGCCTTCATCGGCGCGCCGCTACTGATCGTCTACCTGGCGTCCCGCCGACGGGTGGGGGTGACGTGAGGGCATCGGCCCCGCCCCGCGGTGCGACGGACACCGCCGCCTTGCCGACGGGCGAGAGGGTCCTGCGGCTGGGCGGGTACTCGGTGCGGTGGGATGGCAGGACCGCGTGGGTCACGGTGGTCCTGGCCTTGGCGACCTGTGTCCTGATCGCGGGGTCGCTGCTCATCGGGGAGTTCCGGGTCACCGCCCCGGACGCGGTCGCTTCATTGTTCGGTGACGCCCCCGACAGGACGACCGGATTCTTCGTCACCGAACGCCGGCTGCCGCGGGCGCTGATCGCCGTCGTCGTGGGCGCCAGCCTGGCGGCGTCGGGAGCCGTCTTCTGCGCGCTCACCCGCAACCCCCTCGCCAGCCCGGACATCATCGGCGTCACGCAGGGAGCCTCGGCCGGTGGCGCCACAGTGATCCTGGTGACCGGGGGATCGATCGCCCAGGTCGGGCTGGGCGCGCTGATCGGCGCCGCGATCACGGTGGGGCTCATCGTGGCGTTGACCTGGTGGCGGGGGTTGAGCGGCGCTCGCCTGGTCTTGGTCGGTGTCGCCCTCGGGGCACTGGCAATGGCGTACGTGGCCCATCTGCTCTCGCGGGTGTTCGTGGCGAGCGCCGTGACCGCCCAGATCTGGCTCACCGGCTCGCTGCAGGGCCGGGGCTGGGCGGAACTCCGTCCCGTTCTGTTCTTCCTCCTGCTCTCCGCCGTGGTGATCTGGAGCCAGGCCCGAGGGCTGCGGGCGTTGGCATTGGGTGATGAGGCGGCCATCGCGCTGGGGGTCCGGATGCGCTCCACGAGGGTCATCCTGCTGTCCGCTGCCACGCTGCTGGCGGCCGTCGCGGTGGCAACCGCCGGGCCTGTCGCGTTCGTGGCGCTGGTGGCCCCCCACGTCGCTCGACTTCTCACCCGAACGGACCGGGTGCTCCCGGCGGCACTGGTGGGCGGCCTGCTGCTCCTGGTGAGCGACCTGGTGGCACAACACGCCTTCCCGCTACCCATCCCGGTCGGGGTGGTGACCGTGGTGATCGGAGGCATGTTCTTCCTGGGACTGCTGTGGCGCGAGGGTCGGCGTCGCTGACCCGGTCGGCGGGGCCGAGGGGAGCGCCGGGGGAGCTCAGTCGTCGACTCCGCGGGCCGCCAACGCGTCGCCGAGTTGGTCGGCCGTGGTGAGTGCTCCGAGCACCGTCGGCACCACCAGCGCCCGGATCGACATGCCCAACCCGCGGGCCTTGCGGGCCTCGGTCACCTGGCGTAGCTGGCGGGCGAGCAGGGGGATCGCGCGAATGGTCAGCACCAGCACGAGCGCCACGCGATCCGGTGAGACCCCGAGGTGCCGCAGCGGCCGGGCGGCCCGGGTGACCGCGTCGAGCATGTCCGAGACCTTGGTGGTCAGCGCGACCAGACCCGCGACGGCGACCGCCACGAGCAGCGCGCCGCTCACCCGGACCGCGGTGTCGAGGTCGGCGACGATCCACTGCAGCACCAGGATCGCGATCAGCATCGGCAGCACGGGACGAACCTGGTCCCAGGCGGCGCGCGGACGGATCCGCCCGATCGCGTAGAGCGCGGCGGCGAACCCCAGTGCGGGCAGGACGTGCCAGGCCTGCCGCACCGACAGTGACACCGCGAGGATCAGGGCGCAGACCAGGAGGATCTTCAGCCCCGCCGGCAGACGGTGGAGCAGCGAGTGTCCGGGTTGGTAGGTGGCGAACACCTAGGTCTCCCGGTCCGAACCGGCCCCCGAGCCCGGACCGGCCCCCGAGCCCGGACCGGCCCCCGAGCCCGGACCGGCCCCCGAGCCCGAATGCAACGCGATCCGGCGGTACCCGGACAGCGCGGCCGCGGGGGCATCGTCGATCACCACCCGGCCACCGTCCACCACCAACACGCGGTCGAAGTCGGCGACCAGATCCAGATCGTGGGTCACCACCACGAGCTGTTGGGCCAGTCCGGCGAAGGTCTCGGACACCAGCGCGCGGTTGCGCAGGTCGAGCAGGGTGGTGGGTTCGTCGGCCACGATCACCAAGGGCTCGATCACCAGCACCGCCGCCAGGGCGAGGAGTTGCTTCTGGCCGCCGGACAAGAGGTGGCAGGGGTGATCGGCGTGGTCGGCGAGGTTGTACGTGGCGAGGACCTGCTCGACCCGTCGTCGTCGATCCTCGCGGCTCAGGCCCGACCGACGAAGGGAGAAGTCGACGTCCTCCGCCACGGTGGGCATGACGATCTGGGTGTCGGGATCGGTGAAGCAGAAGCCGACCCGGCGGCGGACCTGGGATCCCTTGCGGCGCGTGTCGAGGCCGTCGACGGTCACCGTTCCCGAGGACGGCACGACCAGCCCGTTGATCATGCGCGCGAGCGTCGACTTGCCGCCGCCGTTGACGCCGATGATCCCGATGCGCCTCTCGGACAACACCAGATCGATGTCGGCGAGGACCGTCCGGTCACCGTAGGAATGGCTGACGCCGTCGAAACGGATCTCGGTGCCGCGGTGCTCGGCCTCTCTGGCGCGGGTCACGCGGGCGCCCGCCACGCGGGCACCTGCCACACGGGGTCGGTCACGTCTGGGACGGACGCTGTCCGCGGAGTGGCGCGATCAGTCCGGGTCGGGCCTTGTGGACCTGGACGGCGACGACGGCCGTGATGACCGCCTTGAGAAGGTCGCCGGGCACGAAGACACCGTTCGCCGCGATCGCGGCCGTCAGGGTCAGCTCGGTGCGGATGAGCATGCCCACTACGCCGAAGGCGTAGATGACCACGATGCCACCGAGGATGTTGATGAGCAGCCCGGGGATCAGGCGGTAGCGGGGCATCATCAGGGCGGTGAGAAGCCCGATCACGACGACGGCCGGGAGCCAGCCGAGGAGGAATCCCGCGGTGGGGCTCGCCAGTGCGGTGAGTGTGGTGCGACCGCCGGCGAGGACGGGGAGCGCGAGACCGATGACGATGACCGCGAGCACCGAGAGCAGGCCCTTGCGCCAGCCGAGAAGCGCACCGGCGAGCATGACGCCGAGCGTCTGCAGCGTGATCGGTACGCCCGCGGAGCCGATGCTGATCTGACCGGGTAGGCCGAGGACGACGATGAGGGCGGCGAACACCGCGATCTGGGCGAGATCTCGGGTTGCGCTCCGGGTCGGGGCCCGATCGATGGAGGTGCTCACGTGGACTTCCTTGTCGCCTGGAGAGTAGATCGACACTGTACGCCGTTCATTGTCGTCCCTGACCCGCCGATTCCCGTCATCGGGGTCCGCGATACCGCCTGTCCGACCATGGGGGCACTCCCGGTGCCATAGGGTGATACACATCACATTCAGCGGTTCAGGGGACAAGAGATGAGTCGATCCCAGCGTGTCTTCGGCCAGGTCATCGCCGTCGTCATGGTGGCCGCTATGTCGTTCGTCCATCAGCCCGCCGTGGTCAGCGGGCAGGCGTACGCCGTCTACACGGACGTCGTGGCGGACAATCCCCACGGTGAGTTGCCCGGTGGGTTCTCCACCGCCCTGACCACCGACCGCGAGGAGCTGGCCGCGGCACTCGCCGTGGTGCGCGCGGCGGGCGTCGCACCGGAGCGATACGCGACCCTCACGCGCCAGTACTGGCTGACGGTCGGTGCGGAGAATGCCGGGATAGACCTCGACGCCTGGGCGCCGGAGAGGGGGCTGGAGGCGAACCTGGAGACGGTCGACAAGGTCTATGTGAACTATCTGCGGCTCTACGGCACGCACGACGGGTTCTGGTGGACCGGGATGGCTGGGCTGGCCGGGATGTCGTTCGCGGCCGGGTTCTGGGACCTCGACGAGGTGGGTGGGGTGCTCGACGTACCCGGGGTGCACCAGGCTGGAACCGGGATCGGTGAGGCGTTGGGCGGCGTGCCGTGGGAGCTCGCGGCGCAGATGCCGCGCGATGTGCGACTGCTGGCCACGGCGGGCCCGACTCTCACGCGCTCCGACGTGGACTGGTACCTGCACCGGCTGCTGATCATGCAGCGCAACATCTTCATGGACATGGTGCCGATGCACGAGGCCTACCTGGCGGGGGGCATGCCTGCGGTCAGGGAACTCGCGGCCGGCGGGGCGTACGACGACTACGTGCTCGAGGCCTGGCAGAGGCTCGACGAGGGCTCGCCTGACGGCAGGTCGGAGGCACTGCTGCGGATGGCGTCGCGGGAACAGAACCAGATCATCGCCGACCAGTGGGACGCTACGGCGGCCGGCCGGGGGGACCTCGGTCGGGTGCTCACCTATCTCACCACCGTGGGCGGTGCCCCCGACATCCCCGGGGCCTCCACCCTGGGCGAGTTCCGGCCGCTGACGGTGAGGGCCGACGTCAACGGTCAGCAGACGGCGCTCCACACGCCTCTGCCCGCGTTCAACTGGGCCGACCGGGAGCCACGCTGGGAGTACATCGAGCAGGATCTCGTGCCGGCGTTCCGGTCGCTCGTGCGCGACCGGCCGGCGGAGGCGCCGGGCTACCTGGACGTGGGCTTCCGGCCGCGGGCCGAGCAGAACCGGATCCTCGCGCGGCTGCCGGTCTTCGCCGGGCAGATGGCGACGGGATGGGCGATCGGGCCGGGATGAGGGCCCGCCCCGGCGGTCAGTCCGACGGATCGAGCAGACCGCCGCCCCGACCTCGGGCGAGGTCGGGGCGGCGGTCAGGGGGATCGGAGGGTCAGTGATCAGCTGCCCAGGTCGGCGGAGCCCTCGACGATCTCGGCCTGCTCGGCCTTCTGGGTGCCGTGGGAGACGGAGATCTTGCGCGGCTGGGCCTCCTCGGCCACCGGGATGATCAGACGCAGGACGCCGTCGCTGTAGTCGGCCTCGATCTTGTCGGTGGCCAGGCCCTTGCCCATCGCGAGCTGCCGGGCGAACGTGCCGGTCTGGCGCTCGTGCATGAGCCACTGGGCATCCCCCTCGGCGGGCGCACGACGTTCGGCGCGGATCGTGAGGGTGCGGTCCTCCACGTCGATGTCGATGCTGGAGGGGTCGACCCCCGGCATGTCGATCAGGCCGACGAAGCGATCGCCTTCCTTGTAGAGGTCCATCGGGAGGGAGGTGGAGGCGGTCGCGCTGCGCAGCCCCTCGCCCAGGAGGCGATCGAGCTCACGGAACGGGTCGAAACGGTTACTGGTGGCCATGACGGTCTCCTTTTCGGACTGGTCGGGGTGCGCCCGGTGTCTCCGGGATCGCACACGGTTCAACCCACCGTCATAGTTGAGTATTCCCGGCTCAGGTCTCGGAGTTCTCGACGACGCGCAATAGCACCACGGAGATCCGAATCGTCGACATCGACGGACCGGGTACGCACACTGACCGCACCGGACAGCACCGCGAACGAGCAGGTCCGGTCATCACCACCACCATTCGAAGGAGTCCTGATCCGTCATGCCCGATATCAGTCCAGAGCGCCTGTTCGAGACCGCTTCCGCCCCGTTGCAGTTCGCCTACTGGGTCCCCAATGTGAGTGGGGGGCTCGTCGTGTCGAGGATCGAGCAGCGCACCGACTGGGGCTACGACTACAACCGGCGGCTGGCGGTCACCGCGGAGAACAACGGGTTCGACTACGCCCTCACCCAGGTGCGGTACATCGCGTCCTACGGAGCGGCGTTCCAACAGGAGTCGACGAGCTTCTCGCTGGCGCTGCTTCTCGCCACCGAGCGACTCAAGGTCATCGCCGCCGTCCACCCGGGCCTGTGGCAGCCGGGGGTCCTGGCCAAGTGGCTCGCCACCGCGGACCTGATCTCGAACGGTCGCGCCGCGGTCAACGTGGTGTCCGGGTGGTTCAAGGACGAGTTCACGAAACTCGGCGAACCCTGGCTCGAACACGACGAGCGGTACCGGCGCGCCGAGGAGTTCATCACCTATCTCCGCACGATCTGGACCGACGACCACGCGGAGTTCCACGGCGACTTCTATCGCCTGCACGACTTCGATCTCAAGCCCAAGCCGCCCGCCCTTCCCGGCCGACCCCATCCCGAGATCTTCCAGGGAGGCAACTCCACCGCTGCCCGGGCGATGGCGGGCAGGGTCTCCGACTGGTACTTCAGCAACGGCAAGGACTTCGACGGCCTGACCGAGCAGGTGGTCGACGTGACCACCAAGGCCGCTCTGCACGGTCGCACCGTCAGGTTCGGACTCAACGGGTTCCTCATCGGTCGTGACTCCGAGGCCGAGGCCCGCGATGTGCTCCGTGAGATCGTTGACAAGGCCGACCGACAGGCCGTCGAGGGGTTCCGCTCCGCCGTCCGCCAGGCAGGCAGCTCGACCGTCGACGGCAAGGGCATGTGGCAGGACTCGGAGTTCGCCGATCTCGTGCAGTACAACGACGGTTTCCGGACCGGGCTGGTCGGCACCCCCGAGCGGATCGCCGAACGGATCGTCGCCTACAAGACCCGAGGCGTGAACCTCTTCCTCCTCGGCTTCCTCCACTGCATCGACGACGTCGAGTACTTCGGCGCGAACATCCTCCCGCTCGTCCGCGAGCTCGAAGCGGATCTGCTGTCCAGCGGGCGGCTGGAGTCGGAAATCGCCCGACACGGCGTCCTCACCTCGTCATCCTGAACCGGCGCGTCCTGATCCGCCCGTCCCGACCTGACTCTCCCCACCGATTCCCGAACCCCAGAGGAACCACCCATGACCTCCACCATTGACGCCATCAACACCAGCCAGTACGCCACCGAGAACCGAGCGGACTTCGAGGACGCCCTCCGGCGGGCCGATCTCGTCGCCGCCGAACTGGGCGCCACCGCCGCTGAACGCGACCGCGCCAACGGTTCGCCCACCGCCGAGATCGATCTGCTCCGCCGACACGACCTGCTCCAGGTGGGCGAGCCCGTCGAATCGGGCGGCTCCGGGCTGTCCTTCGCGCAGTCGCAGCAGATCACCCGCCGCATCGCGCGCGGCGACACCTCCATCGCCCACCTCATCGGCTATCACTTCGCCCAACAGCGCATCCCGCACCTGTTCGGAACGCCCGAACAGGCCGGGGCGCTCTCTCGCCGTAACGCGGAGGAGAAACTGTTCTGGGGCGGGGTCCAGAACCCGCGGGGTGCGGACGGGTTGGAGCTGACTCGGGACGGCGATGCGTTCCGACTGAACGGCCGACGGACCTTCGCGTCCGGCGCGAGCGTGGCCGACCAGCTGTCGGTCACCGCCTCCTTCGAGGGGGATCTGGTATTCCTGACCCTCCCGACCGACCGCCCCGGGTTCAGGCCCGAGGGGGACTGGGACGCCATCGGCCAACGCCTGACGGACTCCGGAGGGGTGGAGTTCCGCGACACCCGGGTGGAACGTCACGAGATCCTGGGCGATCCGGACACCCCGCCCGGCTTCTCGCCCTACCAGACCCTGGTGACGCACCACTGGCAGCTGGCCTTCGTCAACTTCTACATCGGTACCGCTGAAGGCGCGTTCACCGAGGCCCTGGACTGGACGCGGCTCCACGCGAGCCCGTGGGAGACCTCCGGGCTCGACTCGGCGACCGAGGACCCGTACATCCTCGAGCTGGTCGGCGAGCTACGAGCACAGATCACCGGCGCGGCGCTCCTGGTCGACCGCGCCGGCCAGGCGCTGCAGGACGCCCTGGACTTCGGCCCGGGACTCAGCGCGGACCAGCGCGCCGATACTGCGATCGCGATCGCCGAAGCCAAGTACGCCACCACCAAGGTCTCGCTCGAGGTGGCCTCCCGACTGTTCGAGATCCAGGGGGCGAGGGCCACCACCAGCGCCTACGGCTTCGATCGGCATTGGCGGAACCTACGCACCCACACCGTGCACGACCCTGTGGCCTACAAGGCGCGCGAGATCGGAGACTGGACGCTGAACCGCACGGCTCCGGCCTTCACCCTCTACAGCTGATGACGGGCGCTGTCATCGGCGGCGGGACTGTCACGAGCGAGCGGGCCATCGCGACGGCCCGCGCGCTCGCCCCAGAGATCGCCCGGGGAGCGAGCGCGCGGGACGCGGAGAAGGCGTTGCCTTTCGACCAGGTGGACGCGTTGTCGTCCGCGGGTCTGTTCGCGCTCACGGTGCCGGCGGAGTACGGAGGTCCGGGTCTGCCCGTCTCCACCGTCGCAACCGTCACCGCCACGATCGCCGCCGCCGACGCGAGCGTCTCCCAGATCCCGCAGAGCCATTACACCTTCCTCGACGCCGCCCGGCGCGGGGGTTCGGACGTCCTGCGCCAGTGGATCTTCGAGCGCGTGCTGGGCGGGGCCCGTGTCGCCAACGCCCAGACCGAGATCGGGGGGAGGACGACGAGGGACGACTCGACCGCACTGCGTCGGAGCAGAGGCGGACTGGTGCTCTCGGGGACCAAGTACTACTGCACGGGTGCGGTCTTCGCGGACATCCTGGCCGTCCGCGCGGTCGGGCCTGACGGTCGCGCGGTCATCGCCTACATCCCGGCGGATGCTCAGGGCGTGTCCATCGGCACGGACTGGGACGCGCTCGGCCAACGCACGACCAGCAGCGGGACGGTCATCCTGGACGACGTGGAGGTGGACCCCGATCTGGTGCTGGACTTCACGGGGCTACTGGACCGGCCGAGCACGTACGGGGCCCGCGCGCAGCTGCTGCACGCCGCGATAGACACCGGCATCGCGCGGGGTGCGGTCGACACCATCGCAGGCCTCGCCGGCAGGGCCAGGCCGTGGTTCGAGGCCGGCGTCGACCGGGCGGCCGACGACCCCCTGCTCATCGCGCAGGCCGGTGACCTCGAACTGGCAGTGCGGTCAGCGGAGGCGCTTCTCGTGGTCGCGGGGGATCGCATACACCACGCCGAGACCATTCCCGGCCCCGAGACGGTGTCCGGTCCCGAGGCCATCGCAGAGGCGTCCCTGGCCACGGCCGCCGCGAAGGTGGCCGCGGGTCGAGCTGCGCGTCGGGCGGGTTCGGAGCTGTTCGACTTCGGAGGCACGCGCACCGCCGCCGGATCGGCCACCCTGTCCCGGTACTGGCGCGACGCCCGAACCCACACCCTTCATGATCCGGAGAGGTGGAAGCTCCACCACCTGGGTCGGTGGGCTCTGGGCCGGGTTCGGCCGCCGAGTCACGGCACTCTCTGACCGGGGCTCGGGTGCGGACGGGGCAGGGCCCGGCCACCCTGGTTGGTGGTCGGGCCCTGCCGGGTTGCGTCAGTGGCGATCGTGTCGGCTCAGAGGGACCGGATCAGAGTCGGCAACAGGGTCGGCGCGTCGCCCAACGATCCGAAGACTGGATGGAGGCCCGCGAGCGAACCGAGGACGGTGTCCAGGTCGTCGAGCGACCCGTCAACGGTGTCGTCGTCCTCCACGGTGCACTCGCCGGCCTCGGAAACGGCAGTGCGCAGGCCGACCCCTGCGGTGGCCCCGTCGTCGGCCCACAGGAACCGGACCCGTTCGGCGGTGCCGGTGGCGCCTCCCATGAGGCACTCGACGGTCTCGCGGTGGGAGCCGAAGCCCTCGTTGGCGAGGTTGGGCATTCCGGCCGGCCGGGCGTGGACGGTGCCGTCGGTGACGAACCCGGTCCCATCGAAGGTCATCTCGAGCGACCGTCCTTCGCACACTTCGTCACACAGCACGCGGAGTACGCCGTCGACCTCGTCATAGTCGAGAGCCATCACGCCGGAGAACGGCGAGGTGTAGCTCTGCTTCTCGGTCACCGCACCCCCGGCACCCAACGTCACGACGTGGACCTTCCCGGTCCCCTCCACGCCCACGGCGAAAGCTCCGCCGAACACCTCGGGCAGGTACTCGACGGCCTCGAGACCGGCGTTCGCACCGAGCGGGCCGGTGAGCGCGGCCAGGGAGTACTCGTCGGTGGCATCGAGGGTGCCGGAGTCGCGATCGGTGGGCAGGACGAATCGCAGGATCGAGGGACGACTGATCCGGCTGTCCTCGTTGTCCCGCTCGGTGGCCACGTAGACGGCCCCGTCCGGTCCCACGGTGACGCCCTCGGCATCGGGCAGCCCCGAGCCGTCGGGGTACTTCAGGACGAAGGTGCGCGCGAGCGAGTACGTGCCGGCGCCCGGGTTGTAGGCCAGGACGTAGAGCGTGCCGGAGCCGTTGTTCACGACATAGGCGGTGCCGTCGGCCGCGATGTCGACGCCGGACATGTCGTCGTCCTCGGCGAAGTCGCCCCCCAGCGCGACGGGGGTGATCGTCAGCGGGTCGAAGGGCCACGGCGACGTGACGACCGGATCCTCCTCGTCGGCCGAGACGTTTCGGGCGTTGCGGGTGGGCTCACCGGTCACGGCGAACTCGCCCGTCATATCCGGGATGCGACCCCAGGTGGTGGGTGAGTGGCCCGACCAGGTGGTGGAGTCGACGATCTCGCCGCCCGCGTCCCGGAGGATCACCGAATCGTTGCCGCCGAGCCCGAAGTAGTCCGGGTCCACATCGGTGTAGACGGACCAGTATCCGCCGGACTCGATTGTGGTCCCGTCGGGGATGACGATCGGGTCGTGCGTGGGGTCGTCGTCGATCAGCGTCCAGCCAGAGATGTCCACGTCCTGCTCGGTGTCGAGATTGGCCAGCTCCACCCAGTCGCCCACGGCATCACCGTTGGACTCGACCTCGTTGATCACCACCGTGGGGGCGGGCGAGGCGGGCGCGGCGGCAGGGACGCCGATGGCCGCTCCGGCGGCGAGGGCGACCGTGAGGACGCCTGAGCTGAGGGTTCGTACGCGCATCGAGGGCCTTTCCTGGGCAATGGCTGAGTGACTGACCAGGTGACCGTAGGAGGGCCAGGTGCCGGGTTCCTGTCGGCCGGGTGGCGACGAGCTGAACAGTCGTTGCTACCGGCCGCCGCAGACCTGCACGTGGGCTCGGTCCGGGACGCGTCACGAGACCGATGCGCGGCTAGCGTCGGGCCAGGCTCACCAGGAAGTCGATCGTTCCGGACGGTTCCACGGCGACGAAGCCGAGGCTCGGCGGCTCCACCCCGACCTCGGCCCAGGTGAGGGGGACGGCGCCGGAGGCGATCAGGGTGTCTCCCGTCCTCAGGACGGTCACCTCGATCTCCTCACGCACGGTCGTGCCCTTGATCGTCAGGTCGATCTCCATCGGGATCGACGCCGTCGTGCCGTCCGTCGGAACCGAGGCCAGATCGACGGGCTCGGCCACCGTGAGTGTCGCGAAGGGATGGGCCCCCGCGTCGAGGATCTGGGGCGAGCGGGCCTGCTCGTCGCGCCGGTTGATGTCCGTCTCGATTCCCGCCACCTGCACGTCGAAGGAGGCGGACTCGAGCACGGTGCCGGAGATCGTGGCCTCCCCGCTGACCTCGCTGGTGCTCCCGACGACGGTCACCGGCTCCCCGCGCAGGATCTCGTCGACCGTGTATCCGGCGGACGTCTCGTTGGGTGCGGTCCCCGGGACCACCACCCTCGAGCCGTCCAGATCCCCGGTCGCGGCCTCGGCCCCGTCGATGGAGACGGTCGGGGCCGGGGCGTCGTCGCCACCGCGGGCCGCCCTGTAGAGGTAGGGCGCGGCGATGACGACGACGATGACGACGACGAGGGCGCCGATGATCCAGGGGAGTCTCCGCATGGGACGAGCTTAGGAAGTCCGGCGGGCCGGCGGATGAGGTCGGCGGTTAATGCCGCGAGATCTGCCGCCTCACACCACTCCGAGCTCGCGGGCCCTGGCCACCGCTGCCGTCCGGGACGTCACCCCGAGTTTGTCGAAGACGTGCACGAGGTGCGTCTTGACCGTCGCTTCCGACACGTTCAGGGACGCCGCGACCCGCCGGTTGGTCTCGCCCGTCGCCACCGCTCTCAACACGTCCACCTCACGGTCGGTCAACACCGGCCGGGGGTCCCGGAGCCGGGTCATCAGCGTGGCGGCGACGGAGGGGGAGAGCGCACTCTCCCCGGCCGCCGCGGCGCGGACGGCGGCCAGCAGCTCGTCGGGACCGGCGTCCTTTAGGAGGTATCCGCAGGCCCCCGCCTCGATCGCGCCGATGATGTCCGCATCGGTGTCATGGCTCGTCAGCACCAGGACCTGCGGCGGAGATTCCAGTGCACGTAGCCGCCGGGTCGCCCTGACCCCCGCGGAGGCGTCACCCGCGAAGCGCAGGTCCATGAGCACCACGTCCACGTCGCCGATCCGCGCCCGCTCGACAGCGCCGTCAGCGGTGGGGACGTCGGCCACCACTTCGATGGCAGGGTCCGATGCGATCAACGCGCGAAGTCCCGTCCGGACCACCGTGTGGTCGTCGGCGATCAACACCCGCACCGTCGTGTTCATGCCCCCGACCCTCCCACGGCCGTCGGGAGCACGGCTCGGATCGTGGTCCCTTCGCCCGGCTCGGAGACCACGCTGAACTCTCCTCCGAGCCCGGACACCCGACGCGCCATCCCGTCCAGACCGAACGATGCGGTGGGCCGCGGCGCGGCGACGTCGAAACCCCGACCGTCGTCGCGCACCTCGAGCGCGACCGCGGTGGATGACCCGGTCAGCGTCACCTCCACCCTCGAGGGTGAGGAGTGTGTGACCGCGTTCGCCAACGCCTCCTGCGCTACGCGGACGAGCACGGCGGCGACCTCGGGGGGAGGGTCGACCTCGAGGGTGCAGTCCGCGGCCACCTCGATCCCCGGATGCTCCGCGCGGGTCCGCTCCGCGACCCGGCCCAGTGCGCCCGCGAGCGACACGCCGTCGAGCGGAGCGGGGCGTAGCGCGGCGATGAGGCGGCGGGTCTCGGTGAGGTTCTCGCCGGCCACCTCTCGCGCGAGGCGGGTCTGGTCGACGGCAGGGTGCGAGGGGTCCGCGCGCTCGACGGCGTGCAGCAACATCCCGATGCTCGCGAGCCCCTGGGCCACGGTGTCGTGGATCTCGCCGGCCAGGCGGGTCCGCTCGGCTTCCCGGCCCACCTCCCGCTCCCGACGAGCCAGCTCGGAGCGGGTCCTGACCAGCTCAGCGATCACCTCGCGCCGTGCCCGGGACTCCCGGTCGAGCGCCCGGACGCCGGTGCCCAGTCCCACCGCGACGAGCGCCCCCACCGCGGGTCCCACGACCCCGGCGGGAGTGAACCCCCCGTGCATCCCCAGAGCCACCACCGCTACCGCGGCGAGCAGCGCCACCGCCGCGATCCCGGCCCACACACCCAGGAGGAACTGAGCCAGGAAAAACAGCGGGAACGCCAGGTAGGCGGCCTCCGGGACTCCCGCCACCAGGACCGCCCACAGCGCCAGCACCGCGGCGAGCCACCACAGCCTCGCGGTCCGGCCGGTCCCGCGCAGGCGGTCCCACACGGTCCCCGCCAGGTACACGACGGTGAAACCGACCGCCGCCGCCACGGCTACGAGGTCCAGCTCGCCGGCGGTGTCCCTGTGTGCGCTGATCAGGGTGAACGCGAGCAGCGCCGCCACGAGGGTGTGCAGGGCCACCTGCAGTTGGGTGAAGACCGCGCGGACTCCGGCCGACTCGGGAGGCAGCTCTGCGCTCGCTCGGGGGCGGGAAGGGCCGATCACCCGGTCGACGCTAGCCGTTGCCGTCGCCCCGGGCATCCATCGAAGGATGGACGCGGCACTCCACCGTCCTGCTGCGCGAGACCATCCGCCAGGGCGATTCGGGAGATGCCGCCGGCGACGAACCTGGAGGCACACCACCACGAGAGGGAACCCCATGTACTTCGCACTCCGCGACCTGCGCACCGCGCAAGGTCGCTTCGCGCTCATCGCCGGTGTCGTCCTGCTGCTCTCGGTGCTGGTCGCCGGCCTGCTCGGGCTCACCGCGGGCCTGGCGCACCAGAGCGTGTCGGCGCTGCGGGCCCTCGGCAGCGGAGACTCGTCGTTCGTCCTGCCCGCCGACGAGAACGGCGCCGTCGACCTCGATCGCGCGGCTTTCACCGAAGGTCAGCTGAACGACGTCACGGCCGCCGATCCCTCGGCCGTTCCCGTGGGCGTGGCCCGCATCCGCGTGGACGACGGGAGCGAGACCGGGGTCTCGGCCGTCGCCGTGGGGCTGGGCGGTTCCGTGGGATCGCTGACCCCGCCTCCGCCGGGCGAGGTCCTGGCCTCTACGGGCGTCGGCGACGAGGTGGGTGCCGGCGCGACCGAGCTCAGGGTCGACAGCAGCGCTCTGCGCGTCACCGGAGGGGTCGGCGACCTGTGGCACTCTCACACCCCCGTCGTCGTCACCGACCTGGCCACGTGGCACGAGCTCGCACCGCGAGGTGGGGCGGCCACGACTGTCGCCGTCTCGTCCGCGGAATCGGTGTCACACGCCGGTCTGACAGTGGTGGACCCCGACGGGCTGGTGTCCTCGCTGCCCTCCCATCGCGCGGAGAACACCTCGCTCAACACCATGACGTTCATGCTGCTGGCCGTCACCGCACTCGTGGTGGGCGCGTTCTTCGCGGTCTGGGGTATGCAGCGTCGCCGCGACGTCGCGGTGATCAAGGCGCTGGGCGGGTCCACCACCGCAGTGGTGCGAGACGCGGTGGGCCAGGCGGCGATCGTCCTGGCGGTGGGCATCGGCGGTGGCGTGGGGATCGCCGCGCTGTTCGGGGTGGTCGCGCGAGGGGCGGTGCCCTACGTCGTCTCGCCCGCCACCACCGTGCTCCCCGCCGTGCTTCTGGCCGTTCTCGGCCTCGCCGGGGCCGCCGTCTCCCTGCGGCCCGTCGTCGCCGCTGACCCCGCCACCGCACTCGGATCGCTCCGGTGAGTCGAATCGCCCGCCGCGACGGCGCCACGTCGTCGTCACGACACCCATCTCTAGAGGAGAAGCCCATGTCGCACGCCTTTGTCCACAGCGCCCACGACTCCGTCACCGACGTCCCCGTCGCCTCCGGGCTGCGGGTGGACCACGTGGTCCTGACCTACCCGGACGGCGACGGCCGGCTCACCGCCGTCGACCACGTCTCGTGCGGGATCGACCGCGGCCGCAGTCTCGCGGTGACCGGACCCTCCGGCTCGGGCAAGTCGAGCCTGCTGGCGGTGGCGGCCACGCTCACCCCGCCCGACTCCGGCCACGTGTGGCTGGCCACCCGCCACGGCGAGGTGGACCTGGCGGCGGTGAACGCCCGACGGGCGGCCGAGCTGCGTCGGGCGGAGATCGGCATCGTGTTCCAGCAGTCCAACCTCGTCGAGTCGCTCACCGCCCGCGAGCAGCTCGAGGCCATGGCCTGGCTCGGGAAGCGCCCGTCGCGTGCCCGCCGGACCGCGGTGCGGGAGCGAGCCGACGAGCTGCTGGACAGGGTGGGTCTGGGGTCGATGGCCGGTCGGCCGGTGGGAGCACTGTCGGGAGGTCAGCGCCAGCGCGTGGCGGTCGCACGCGCGCTGGTCAACGGGCCGTCGCTTCTCCTCGCGGACGAGCCGACCAGTGCGCTGGACTCGGAATCGGGCGCAGCGGTGGTGGACCTTCTGCTGCGCACCGCGCGGGAGTTCGAGGTGGCGTTGATGCTCGTCACCCACGACGAACGGGTGGCGGCGCGGTGTGATGCACGCATCCATCTGGTGGACGGGGCGGTCCGGTCGGCCTAGGTGCAGCAGTTCGGGTCGAGCGCCGCGCGCAGGGCGTCGATCGCGGATCCGCGGGCACGGTGGAACACGCTCATCCCGCGCCGCTCGGACTCGATCATCCCGGCCTCGCGGAGCCGGCCCAGGTGATGGGAGGTGGTCGACTCCGCGACGCCGGTCGCGGCGGCCAGGTCGCCGGTGCGGACCTCGCCGTCGTCACTGGTGAGCAGGAGAGACAGCAGCCGGATCCGGACCGGGTCGGCGAGGGCCTTGAGGCGCAGCGCGATCTCCACGGCGTCCTCGTGGCCGATCGGCCCCGCCGATACGGGCGCACAGCAGACCGGCGAGCTGACGTCGAGGAGGGGCAGCGCCTTGGGCATGTCCGCGAGTGTAGCCCGGGTTCTTGACGAATGTCGAAAAGGCTGCTTTCCTAAACAAAGCAACAATTTTGATATTCATCGCATAGGTAGGGGTTACGACCATGTCCCGTGTACAACTCGCCCTCAACGTCGACGACGTCGACGAGGCCGTCCGGTTCTACTCAACGCTCTTCGGCGTCGAACCGGCCAAGCGCAAGCCCGGTTACGCCAACTTCGTGGTGGAGCAGCCGCCCCTCAAGCTCGTCCTGCTCGAGAACCCGGGGCAGGGGGGCTCGCTCAACCACCTGGGCGTCGAGGTCGACTCCAGCGAGCAGGTCCACGGCGAGATCGCGCGACTGACCGACGCCGGACTCTTCACCGACGAGGAAATCGGCACCACCTGCTGCTTCGCCACCCAGGACAAGGTGTGGGTCACCGGCCCCGGGGGCGAGCGGTGGGAGGTCTACACGGTCCTGTCCGACTCGGAGACGTTCGGAACGTCGCCGGTAGCGGGTGGCATCAACAGGAGCGACGACGACGAGGCCGGCGCCGACTCCGAGGGTGGCGTGTGCTGCGCGTGAGCGGCTGGAGGGTGTGGCCGACCGCGTCCCCGACACCCGCGAGGGTGGTGTGAGGGGAAACCCGGCGTGGGCGGACCTAGACTAGATCGGGGTCGTCGGCCGGTTGGTCGACGACCCGTGATCCCACGGAAAGGCCACACCATGCTCTCCCGCATCGACCTGCGCGGTCGCACCCTCGGCACCGCCGAGCTGCGCCGCACACTCCCGCGAGGCGCCGCCGACGTCGACTCCGTCGTCGACACCGTCCGCCCGGTGGTCGAGGCGATCCGGGAGCACGGTGCCTCCGCCGCGCTCGACTACGGCGAGGAATTCGACCTGGTCCGGCCCACCTCGGTGCGGGTCCCCGCCGACGTCATCACCGAGGCCGGCGAGACCCTCGACCCCGACGTGCGATCGGCACTGGTCGAGGCGATCCGCCGCGCGCGGATCGTCCACTCCGCCCAGCGGCGCTCGGACACCGTCACCGAGGTCGCCGCCGGCGGCTTCGTCACCGAGAAGTGGGTGCCCGTCGAGCGGGTGGGCCTCTACGTCCCCGGTGGCAAGGCCGTGTACCCCTCGAGCGTCATCATGAACGTCGTGCCGGCGCAGGTCGCGGGCGTCGGCGCGCTCGTGGTGGCCTCCCCGCCCCAGGCCGACTCCGGCGGGTGGCCGCACCCCACCATCCTCGGCGCGTGTGCCCTGCTCGGGGTCGACGAGGTCTGGGCCGTCGGCGGCGCCCAGGCCGTGGCCCTGCTCGCCCACGGCGGCGAGGACACCGACGGCCGCGAGCTCGAGCCCGTCGACATGGTCACCGGCCCCGGCAACGTCTACGTCACCGCCGCCAAGCGGCTGTGCCGCAGCGTCGTGGGTATCGATTCAGAGGCCGGCCCCACGGAGATCGCCGTCCTCGCCGACCACACGGCCGACCCGGTCCACATCGCCTACGACCTCATCAGCCAGGCCGAGCACGATCCCGACGCGGCGAGCGTGCTGGTCACCGACTCCGAGCAGCTCGCCGACGCCGTCGCGCGGGAGGTCGAGGCCCGCTACACCGTCACCCTCAACTCGGACCGCGTCCGCGACGCTCTCGAGGGCCCGCAGTCGGGAATCGTCCTGGTCGACGACATCGACGCCGGGTTGCGCGTGGTCGACGCGTATGCGGCCGAGCATCTGGAGGTGCAGACCCGTGACTCGGCAGGTGACGCCGCCCGGGTGCGCAACGCCGGGGCGATCTTCGTGGGCGCCTACTCCCCGGTACCGCTCGGCGACTACGCGGCGGGATCGAACCACGTCCTGCCCACCTCGGGGACCGCGCGTCACTCGTCCGGGTTGAGCGTGCAGACCTTCCTGCGTGGTATCCACGTCATCGACTACGACCGCGCCGCGCTCAAGGAGATCGCCCCGACCGTCGTCGCGCTCGCCGACGCCGAGCGGCTGCCAGCCCACGGCGAGGCCGTCCGGGCCCGCTTCGAGGACCTCACCGCCGAGGAGGGGGAGAAGTGAACGACACCCCCCGTCGCGGCGTCGGCCTGGACGCGCTGCCACTCCGCGAGAACCTCCGCGGCATGAGCGCCTACGGAGCCCCGCAGCTCGAGGTGCCCGTCCAGCTCAACACCAACGAGAACCCGCACCCGCCCGGTGCGGCTTTGGTGGCCGACATCGCGGAGGCGGTCTCCGGGGCCGCGGCCGACCTCAACCGGTACCCGGACCGGGACGCCGTCGAGCTGCGTACCGACCTCGCCTCCTACCTCACGCGACAGACCGGGGTCGAGGTGGACGTGGACATGGTGTGGGCGGCAAACGGGTCCAACGAGATCCTGCAGCAGCTGCTCCAGGCCTTCGGTGGGCCCGGGCGCAGCGCGATGGGCTTCGTCCCGAGTTACTCCATGCACCCCATCCTCGCGGCAGGCACGGACACCGGGTGGATCCCGGTCGACCGGGGCACCGATCTGGCGATCGACGTCGAGGCCGCCCTCGCCGCCATCGCCGCGCACCGCCCCGACGTCCTCTTCCTCACCACGCCCAACAATCCGACCGGCCACGTGATCGAGCTGGACGACCTGCGGCGGTTGATCGACGCGGCACCCGGGATCGTCGTGGTCGACGAGGCGTATGCCGAGTTCTCCCCGTCGCCCAGCGCGTGCACGCTCCTGGCCGAGTACCCGGCGACTCTCGTCGTCTCGCGCACCATGAGCAAGGCGTTCGCGTTCGCCGGAGGGCGGCTCGGGTATTTCGCGGCCGACCCCGCGTTCGTCGAGGCCGTGCTGCTCGTCCGGCTGCCGTACCACCTGTCTGTGATCGCGCAGGCCGCTGCCGGCGCCGCGCTGCGGCACGCCGACGAGACCCTGGCCTCGGTCGCCCTGCTGGCCGAGGAGCGCAAGCGTGTCACCGCGGGACTGGAGGCACTCGGGTACGACGTGCTGCCCAGCGAGGCCAACTTCGTGCTCTACGGACCCTTCGAGGATGCGCGCCGCGCCTGGCGCCGCTACCTCGACTCCGGCGTGCTCATCCGCGACGTGGGCATCCCCGGCCGTCTTCGTGCGACCATCGGGCTGGAGAGCGAGAACGACCGGCTGCTTCAGGTGAGCGCGGAGCTGGCGGGAACAGAGATCACCACCACGAGGGAGAGACGATGAGCGAGCAGGGTGGACGAGTGGGTCGCGTCGAGCGCACCACAAAGGAGTCATCGATCGTCGTCGAGATCGACCTCGACGGCACCGGTCGGACGGAGATCGCCACCGGCGTCCCGTTCTTCGACCACATGCTCACCGCGTTCGGTCAGCACGGCGCGTTCGATCTCACGGTCCGCGCGACGGGCGACGTCGAGATCGAGGCGCACCACACCGTCGAGGACACCGCCATCGTGCTGGGCCAGGCGCTCGGGGAGGCACTGGGCGACAAACGGGGCATCCGCCGGTTCGGCCAGTGTTCGATCCCCATGGACGAGACCCTCGCCGAGGCGGTCGTCGACGTCTCGGGCCGCCCCTACTGCGTCCACAGCGGAGAGCCCGACGTCATGATCGGGTACGTCGTCGTGGGGCACGACAGCGCCCCGTACGGCACCGTGCTCAACCGGCACGTCTTCGAGACCCTCGCGTCACACGCCCGAATCGCGCTGCACGTCCGCGTGCACTACGGGCGCGACCCCCACCACATCACCGAGGCGGAGTACAAGGCCGTCGCCCGGGCGCTGCGCGCCGCGGTCGAACCGGATCCGCGCATCAGCGGGATCCCCTCGACCAAGGGCGCCCTGTGATGGCGAAGTGACACAGGGCGTCACGAAGCCGGGTGGGTTCGCGCAACTGGCCCGGACCCGCGGTGTGCCCGCGGCGTTCATCCTGGTCCTGCTCGCGTTCGGTGGCTTCTCGCTGCTCCTGCCCGTCGTGCCTCTCGCCGTGCTACGGGGAGGGGGGAGCGAGCTGGTCGCCGGCGCGACCACCGGTGTGTTCATGACGGTCACCGTGCTGGTCCAACTGCTCACCCCGCGGATCACCGCGGCGATCGGGTACCGGTGGGTGCTCGCGAGCGGCAGTGCGCTCCTCGGTCTGCCGTCGGGTCTGCTCGCCCTGTTCGACGGGCCGTTCGCGGTGCTGGCGGTCAGTGGTGTCCGCGGGGCGGGCTTCGGCATGATGACGGTCGCCGGCTCCGCGCTGGTCGCGGAACTCGCGCCACCCGGGATGCTCGGCCGCGCCACCTCACTGATCGGCCTCGCGGTGGGGATCTCCGAGGCGATCTTCCTGCCCGTCGGGCTGTGGCTGCTGGAGGTGTTCGGTCTTGCCACGGTCGCCTGGGGCGCGACCGCCTTCGGTGTGGTCGGACTGCTCGCCGCGGCACGACTCCCTGATGTGCATCCGGCACCCGCGAGACCTTCCGACCCGTCCGCACTGGGCCGCCGGGCGATGATCGTGCTGCTCGCCGGGCCGTTCCTCGTCATGGTGGCGGTCTCCCTGCCCTACGGTGCCGCCGCGTCCTTCCTCTCACCCGCCCTGGACTCGATCGTCTCGGGGAGCGGAGCGGTCGTCGCGGGGGTCGGTCTGGGGCTCCTCGGGGTGGGCGTGATCGTCGGGCGCACCTTCGCCGGCCTCGTCTCCGATCGGCGCGGCCCCGGCGCCCTGGTCTGGCCCGGACTCGGGTTCTCGGCGCTCGGCATGGCCGGCATCGCCGGACTGCTCACGCTGTCGGCGAACCCGTGGTGGTTCATCGCCCCCGCCGTGGTGTTCGGGCTCGGGTTCGGCGCCGTGCAGAACGAGGCGCTCGTCGGGTCCTTCGAGCGGATGCCGCGCTCGCGTCTGGGGACCGCGTCAGCCTCGTGGAACATCTCCTTCGACGCGGGCACGGGCCTCGGATCGGTGGTCATGGGAGCGGTCGCCGGGTTCGGCTACGTGGTCCTGTTCATGGTCGCGGCCGGAGTCGTCCTCGTCGTGGGCGGCCCCGCGGCGGTGGGTGCCCGGCGCATCCGGCCCACGCGTGATCTGACCGTGCCACACCGGGACGATAAAGTGGGGTCATGACCTCACTGGCCCCGCGGGTGGCGCTTCTCGACTACGGCTCGGGCAACCTCCGCTCCGCCCACCGCGCACTGGAGCGTGTCGGTGCCCGGGTCGAGCTCACCTCCGACCCCGGGGTGGCCACCGAGGCGGACGCCCTCGTCGTCCCGGGGGTCGGCGCGTTCGCGGCGTGTATGGAGGGCCTCCGGGCCGTCAAGGGGCCACGGATCATCGGCGAACGCCTCGCCGGTGGGCGCCCCGTCCTGGGGATCTGCGTCGGAATGCAGGTCATGTTCGAGCGGGGGACCGAGTTCTCGGACGGCGAGCACGCCGAGTCCGGGGCGGCGGGATGTGGCGAGTGGCCCGGTGTCGTGGAGCGGTTGGAGGCGCCGGTGTTGCCACACATGGGGTGGAACACCGTCGAGGCGCCCGAGCGCAGTGTCCTGTTCTCCGGAATGCCCGCCGACGAGCGCTTCTACTTCGTCCACTCGTACGGTGTGCAACGGTGGGCGATGGAGCCGTCCGACCACCTGACCCCGCCGGAGGTCACCTGGGCCCGGCACGGCACACGGTTCGTCGCCGCCGTGGAGAACGGCCCCCTGTCGGCCACCCAGTTCCACCCCGAGAAATCGGGTGACGCCGGCCTGCATCTGCTCGAGAACTGGATCCGATCCCTTGGCTGATCGCCGGTCTCGCCCGGCGCCCGTGTCGTTCGCGGCCCTCGCGCTGGGGGTCTGCGGTGCGGGAGTGGTGTCCCTCGCCCTGACCGCGCTGGCGGTGGCGCTTCTCCCACTGCCGCCGGTCGGTCTGGCCGTGGTCGCCGTGGTCGGTGTCATCGTGACCGTCGTGGCGATGGGTGTGGTGTCCACTCGTCTCACCGATCGGGCGATCCGTGCCGAGTACGGAGACGAGCCCGGGAACGAGGTGGAGGTCCGGCGCGGGGCGCACGTCGGGGAGCCGTCGCACGCGTCGGGACCGGCCGAGGGCGATGGGGAGCCGCCACGAGCCGACGGACTACGCTGATGCCCGTGACCAACGCTTCTTACCTCGAACTGCTGCCCGCCGTGGACGTCGCCGACGGGCAGGCCGTCCGTCTGGTGCAGGGGGAGGCCGGCACCGAGACCTCGTACGGATCTCCGCTCGAGGCCGCGATGCAGTGGCAGCGGGACGGCGCCGAATGGGTCCACCTGGTGGACCTCGACGCCGCCTTCGGTCGCGGGACCAACCGCGAACTCCTCGCCGAGGTCGTCGGTGCACTCGACGTCAAGGTCGAGATGTCCGGGGGGATCCGCGACGACGACTCGTTGGAGGCCGCGCTCGCGACCGGCTGCGCCCGGGTGAACCTGGGGACCGCCGCGCTGGAGAACCCGGATTGGTGTGCCTCCGCGATCGCCCGCCACGGGGACCGCATCGCGGTGGGCCTGGACGTGCGCGTGATCGACGGTGAACCCCGACTCCGTGGCCGCGGGTGGGTGTCCGACGGGGGCAACCTCTGGGAGGTGCTGGAGCGTCTCGACAAGGACGGCTGCGCGCGGTACGTCGTCACCGACGTCTCCAAGGACGGGATGCTGAACGGTCCGAACCTCGAGATGCTCTCCCAGGTGTGTTCGGTCACCGGTGCGCCCGTGGTGGCATCCGGAGGAGTGTCGTCCGTGGCGGACCTCGAGGCCATCGCGACGCTGGTGCCCGAGGGCGTCGAGGGCGCGATCGTGGGCAAGGCCCTCTACGCGGGCCGTTTCACCCTCCCCGAGGCGCTCGCCGCGGTGAGCGCCCGCTGAGCTTCCGGTGACCAGCCGGTGGCTCCATCCGACCGTTTGACCTCGAGCAGGAGGCCCGAGATGACCGATCAGACCGGAAATACCCTGCCGACGGACTTGCCCGTCGACCCCGCGGAGGCGCTCGCACTGGCGGCACGCGTCCTCGAGGAGGTCACCCCCCGCTTCGTCGAGGGGTTGGGGGCCGAGGGCACCCGCGTCAAGGGCTCGCGCAACGACTTCGCGACCGAGCTCGACCTCGAGCTCGAACGCCGGATCTCCGACGCGCTGCGCGAGGGGACCGGCCTCGAGGTGCACGGGGAGGAGTACGGCGGCCCGCCGGTCAACGAGGGGACCCTCTGGGTGGTCGACCCGATCGACGGCACGGCCAACTACTCCCTCGGCATCCCCACCACCGGCATCCTCGTCTCGCTGGTCCACGAGCGGCAGCCCGTCCTGGGGCTGACCTGGCTCCCGCTCCTCGGACTGCGCTTCACCTCCCTCGCCGGGGGCCCGCTCAAGGAGAACGACGAGGAGATCCCGCGGATCGCCGACGTCTCCATCCGCGACGTCGCGCTGGGCCTCGGGTCGCTCAACACCGGCGCCCGCACCACCTACCCGCCGGCCTACCGCCGGGAGGTGTTCGAGCAGCTCACCCTCGACGCCGCCCGCACCCGCAAGTTCGGGTCGACGGGAGTCGACCTGTCGTTCGTGGGCTCGAGCCGGTTGTCCGCCGCGGTGAGCTTCGGCAACTACGCCTGGGACAACGCGGCGGGCGCCTCCCACATCCGCGCGGCGGGTGGAGTGGTCACCGACCTGGCCGGCGAGCCGTGGTCGATCGACTCCCAGTCGATCCTCGCGGCCGGCCCGCGGGCCCACTCGGAGGTGCTCGGCACCATCCGCGAGCTGGGCGAGCCCGGGAATTTCTTCGAGGCCGGCCGTCGCCGGGCCACCCCCGGACCCGACGGCAACCGCCCGTGGCTCGACGGGGAGCGGTGACCCGGGCATGACACTCGCCACCCGGGTGATCCCGTGCCTCGACGTCGACGCGGGCCGCGTGGTCAAGGGCGTGAACTTCCTCGATCTGCGGGACGCCGGGGACCCGGTCGAGCTCGCCGCCGCCTACGACGCGCAGGGTGCGGACGAGTTGACCTTCCTCGACGTCACCGCCTCGTCCTCGGGCCGCGGAACCATGCTCGACGTGGTCACCCGTACGGCCGAGCAGGTCTTCATCCCACTCACGGTGGGCGGCGGGGTTCGTACCGCCGAGGACGTGGACCAGCTCCTGCGCGCGGGCGCGGACAAGGTCAGCGTCAACACCGCCGCGATCGCGCGCCCCGAGCTCCTCGAGGAGCTCAGCAGGCGCTTCGGTTCACAGTGCATCGTCCTGTCGGTCGATGCGCGGACGGTCCCCGGGGGCGAGGCCCCCACGCCGTCGGGATGGGAGGTCACCACCCACGGTGGACGTCGGGGCACCGGCATCGACGCCGTCGAGTGGGCCCGTCGCGGACAGGACCTCGGTGTCGGGGAGATCCTGCTCAACTCGATGGACGCCGACGGCACCAAGGCGGGTTTCGACCTGGACATGGTCCGTGCGGTGCGCGCGGCGGTGACCATTCCCGTGATCGCCTCGGGCGGGGCCGGCGCGGTGGAACACTTCGCCCCGGCCGTCGAGGCCGGAGCCGACGCGGTACTCGCGGCCAGCGTCTTCCACTTCGGTGAGATGACCATCGGCGACGTCAAGAAGGCCATGGCGGCCGAGGGGGTCACGGTCCGATGAGCGATCCGGTCCTGGACCCGTCCGTCGCCGACCGTCTCACGCGCACCGCGGACGGGCTGATCGCGGCGGTGGTGCAGGACGCGTCCGACGGCCGGGTCCTCATGATGGCGTGGATGGACGACGCCGCCCTCGCCGAGACCCTGGCCACGCGGCGTGGGGTGTACTACTCGCGCTCGCGGGGGACGCGGTGGGTCAAGGGGGAGACCTCCGGCCATGTGCAACACGTGCGCAGCGTAGAGATCGACTGCGACGGCGACACCGTGCTGTTGCGGGTGGATCAGACCGGGGCCGCCTGTCACAACGGAACGCGGAGCTGTTTCGACACCGACACACTCCTCGGGGAGGAATGATCCTGTGCCCTTCATCCAGATCAATCAGCTCGACGGGATGGACCCGCAGTCCAAGGCGCGCGTGATCGAGGCCGTCACCGCCGCGTACGCCGAGGCATCGGGCAAGGACCCGGCCAAGGTGTGGGTGCACGTCAACGACATGCCGCGTGACTCGTTCGGGATCGGCGGCCGGGTCGTCGGATGAGCACCAGGACCACGACCTTCGAGCAGTTCCGGGCGCTCGCCTCCGGCCACCGGGTCGTCCCCGTGGTGCGCACGGTGCTGGCCGACTCCGAGACCCCGTTGTCCGCGTACGACAAACTCGCGGCCGACCGGCCCGGAACCTTCCTCCTCGAGTCGGCCGAGCACGGCCGGTCATGGTCACGGTGGTCCTTCATCGGCTGTGGCTCGGCCGCGGCGCTGACCGTCGACGAGGCGGGTGAGGCCACGTGGTGGGGACACGTGCCCGCGGGGGCACCGACGGGCGGGGACCCGCTCGACGCCCTGCGCCGGACCCTGGACCTGCTGCGAACCGACCAGATCGCGGGCCTACCCCCGCTGACGTCCGGGCTCGTGGGTTATCTCGGCTACGACATCGTGCGCCGACTCGAACGCATCACCCCCGACACCGCCGACGACCTGCACGTTCCGGAACTGGTCCAGATGCTGGCCACCGACCTGGCCGCGTTCGACCACCACGAGGGCCGGATCCACCTGATCGCCAACGCCGTCAACTGGGACGGGAGCGACGACCGGATCGAGGAGGCCTACGCCGATGCGGTGGCCAGGGTGGACGCGATGACGGCGAGGCTCGCGGCGCCCGGCGGCGGCGGGGTCAGCGTGTTCGACACCCCGGACCCGCAGGTGACCCGCCGCACCGACGAGTCGACATATCACGCGCGGGTGGCCGAGATCATCGAGCAGATCTACTCCGGGGAAGCCTTCCAGGTGGTGCTCAGTCAGCGCTTCGAGGTCGACACCTCGGCCTCGCCGAGGGACGTCTACCGCATCCTGCGCACCACCAACCCGAGTCCCTACATGTACCTGATGACGGTTCCGGACGGCAGCGGGGACGACGGCTTCGGTGGCACCGCGTTCACCATCGTGGGATCGAGCCCCGAGGCCCTGGTCACGGTGAAGGACGGACTGGCCACGACCCACCCGATCGCCGGGACCCGGCCGAGGGGTGACGACGACGAGCACGACGTCCTGCTGGCCAAGGACCTGGTGGAGGACGCCAAGGAGAACGCCGAACATCTGATGCTGGTCGATCTGGGCCGCAACGACCTCGGCCGGGTCTGCGAGCCGGGCTCCGTCGTGGTGACCGAGTTCCGTCAGGTCGAGCGGTACAGCCACGTCATGCACCTGGTCTCCACGGTGACGGGTCGCCTGGCGGAGGGCCGCACGGGCATCGACGCCGTCACCGCCTGCTTCCCGGCGGGCACCCTGTCGGGCTCGCCCAAGCCCCGCGCGCTGCAGATCATCGAGGATCTCGAGGACACCCGTCGCGGCGTCTACGGGGGAGTTGTCGGATACCTCGACTTCGCCGGGAACACCGACCAGGCCATCGCCATCCGGTCCGCCGTGCTCAAGGACGGCACCGCCTATGTCCAGGCGGGGGCCGGGATCGTGGCCGATTCGGTCGCGGCGTCGGAGGACCAGGAGTGCCGCAACAAGGCCATGGCCGTCCTCCGGGCCGTCGCGGCCGCGGACACCCTGCGGCCCGCGGGGCCCACAGGTGGAACCAACCCCACGGGGGTGGGTCGGTGAGCCAGAGCACACGTCTTCGCCTCCCGGTGGCCCTGCTGGTGCTCGGAGCCGCCCTGTTATGGATCGCCTCGCGCGTGGTGTGGTTGGACGTGGTCGCGTTCAACGATCAGTCGGGCGAGGTCCGACGGGCCCTGACGGGCTCCCAGTGGCAGCCCGCGTTGGTCGCGGTGGCGTTGGGTGCCCTGGCCGCGGTGGCCGCCGTGGCCCTGGTGCGGGGAACGGGGGCGCGGGTGGTCGGCGCCGTCATCGCCCTGCTCGGCCTGGCCACCGGCGCGGTGCTGTTCTCTGCCGTCGGCGGGGTGGACTCCGGCCGCGTGCACTCGACGGTGACGGGCGAGGAGGAGTTCGGCCGCACCAACGCGGGCCCGGGCTCCACCGACGCCCAGGCGATCCCGGAGTGGTCGGAGATCACCGAGATCTCGACCCGCCCGGCCGGGCCGGCGCTCACCGGGGCCGGGGCGGCGGCACTCCTCGCCGCGGGTGCGGTTCCCATGATCTGGCCGGCCCGGAGGGTCAAGCGCGACGATCGCTACGTGACCCCCGCCGCGCGCCGCCAGGACCGCGGGACCGGCGAGTCCGCCGTGGACACCGGCACTGACCTCTGGCAGGAACTCGACGAGGGTCGCGATCCCACGGGTGATCCCGGAGAGAGCGGGTCCCGATTCTGAGAACCCCATGTGCTGCCTCTATTGTTGATCTCGATCACACTTCCTGCCCGAACACTGCAGAGGGAGGTCACGGTGGGTACCGTGCTCGACTCGATTATCGACGGGGTCCGCGAGGACGTCGCTGCCCGCGAGGCCGTCACCGACCTCACTGCGGTCAAGAAGGCGGCCCGGTCGGCGCCCGAGCCGCGGGACGCGCTCAGGGCGCTCCGGGGGTCGGGGGTCGGTGTCATCGCCGAGGTCAAGCGCGCGAGTCCCTCGAAAGGTCCGCTCGCCGACATTCCTGACCCCGCGGTGCTCGCCCGGATGTACGAGGAGGGCGGGGCCCGCGTCATCTCGTGCCTGACCGAGGAGCGCCGTTTCAACGGCAGCCTGGCGGACCTGGACGCGGTCCGCCGGGCCGTCGACATCCCGGTGCTCCGCAAGGACTTCGTGGTGGGGCCGTACCAGATCCATGAGGCCCGGGCCCACGGCGCCGACCTCGTGCTGCTCATCGTGGCCGCTCTGGAACAGGATGCCCTGGTGTCCCTGCTCGACCGCACGGAATCACTCGGGATGACGGCGCTGGTGGAGGTACACACCGAGGAGGAGGCGGATCGCGCTCTCGAGGCCGGTGCCACCGTGATCGGTGTCAACGCCCGGAATCTCAAGACCCTCGAGGTCGACCGTGATGTGTTCTCCCGCATCGCGCCGGGCCTGCCGTCCGGAGTGGTCAAGATCGCCGAGTCCGGCGTCCGTGACGCGTCCGACCTCCTGTCGTACGCCAGCGTGGGTGCCGACGCGGTCCTCGTGGGTGAGGGCCTGGTGACCAAGGGCGATCCCCGCGCGGCGTGCAACGCCCTGGCCACGGCGGGTTCCCACCCGTCGTGTCCGCGGGGACCCCGCTAGGTCCCCGGCGCACGCTTCCGGCAGACTGGGAGCCGTGAATTCTAACGAGCTGACACCGCTGCCCTCGATGGGAGACGTGCTCCGGACGACCACCGGACACGAGCCCGACCAGCGGGGCCACTGGGGTGCATTCGGCGGGCGATACGTCCCCGAGGCGCTCATGGCGGTCGTCGACGAGGTCGCCGACGCCTACGCCAAGGCCCGCGCGGACGACGCCTACCTCGACGAGCTCGACCGTCTCCAGCGCGACTACTCGGGTCGGCCGTCGCCGCTGTACGAGGCGGGGCGTTTCGGGGCGGAGATCGGCGCCAGGGTGTTCCTCAAACGGGAGGACCTCAACCACACCGGGTCGCACAAGATCAACAACGTCCTCGGCCAGGTGCTCCTCGCGCACCGCATGGGCAAGAAGCGTGTGATCGCCGAGACCGGGGCCGGACAGCACGGCGTCGCCTCCGCCACCGCGTGCGCCCTGCTCGGATTGGAGTGCAAGATCTACATGGGTGCGGTGGACGTCCGTCGCCAGGCGCTCAACGTCGCGCGGATGCGACTGCTCGGCGCGGAGGTCGAGGCCGTGGAGGTCGGTTCCGCGACCCTCAAGGACGCCATCAACGAGGCGATGCGGGACTGGGTCTCCCGGGCGGACGACACGTACTACGCGTTCGGCACCGCCGCCGGCCCGCACCCGTTCCCCGCGATGGTCCGCGACTTCCAACGGGTGGTGGGTACGGAGGCGCGCGCCCAGATGCTGGAGCGGGTGGGACGCCTGCCGGACGCCGCCGTGGCGTGCGTGGGCGGAGGTTCCAACGCGATCGGGTTGTTCCACCCGTTCATCGATGACTCTTCTGTCCGCCTCGTGGGCTGCGAGGCGGGCGGCGACGGGGTGGGGTCCGGTCGCACCGCCGCGACGGTGAACGCCGGGAGGCCGGGTGTCTTCCAGGGCTCGTACGCCCATCTCATGCAGGACGAGGACGGTCAGACCACCGAGTCGCACTCGATCTCGGCAGGGCTGGACTACCCGGGTGTGGGGCCCGAGCACTCGTACCTGTCCGACATCGGTCGCGCGGAGTACCGGCCGGTGACCGACGCTCAGGCGATGGACGCGTTCGCCCAACTGTGCCGCACCGAGGGGATCATCCCCGCCATCGAGTCCGCCCACGCGGTCGCCGGAGCAGCGCAGCTCGCCGCCGAGGGAGTCGACCTGATCCTGGTCAACGTCTCGGGTCGAGGCGACAAGGACGTCGACACCGCCGCCCGGTGGTTCGGCCTGTTGGGCGGCGGGACCCCCCCGGAGGCCGGGGTGGACTCGAGTCGGGGCGCGGACGACGGCGCGGGGGAGTACGCGGACGGGGGGATCGAGGGATGAGCGTGCTGAGCGAGGTCTTCGGGCGGTGCCGTGAGGAGAACCGGGCCGCTCTCATCGGGTACTACCCCGCGGGGTACCCCACGGTCGAGGGGTCCGTCCAGGCCGTTCGGACCATGGTCGCGGGTGGCTGCGACGTCATCGAGGTGGGGATCCCGTACTCGGATCCCATGATGGACGGCCCCACCATCCAGGCGGCCGCGGATGTGGCGCTGGAGGCGGGCTTCCGCATCCGGGACACCTTCGACGTGGTCCGCGCGGTGGCCGAGGCCGGGGCGGTCCCGGTCGTCATGAGTTACTGGAACCCGATCCTGCAGTACGGCGTCGACCGGTTCGCGGCGGACCTCGCCGCCGCCGGGGGGACCGGGGTCATCACGCCGGACCTCATCCCGGACGAGGCGGACGAGTGGATCGCCGCGACGGACGCCCACGGCATCGACCGGGTCTTCCTGGTGGCGCCGTCGTCGACGCCCGAACGATTGGCCATGACGCTGTCCCACACGAGCGGATTCGTCTACGTCCAGGCCGTCATGGGGGTCACCGGGGCGCGCGACGTGGTCTCGGACGCCCCCAGGGCCCTCACCGCCCGGGTCCGCGAGCTCTCGGACCTGGCGTGTGGAGTCGGACTCGGTGTGCGCAACGGGGACCAGGCCGCGGAGATCGCCTCCTACGCGGACGGGGTGATCGTCGGCTCCGCCCTCATCACCGCCGCCACCGAGGGGGACGACGCGCTCGCGCGGTTGACGGCCGACCTCGCGTCGGGCGTGCGTCGGCGGGGAGCCGACTCGTGATCCCCAGCCCTCCGCAGGGGGTCTGGGAGCTCGGCCCGTTCCCGCTGCGGGCCTACGCACTGTGGATCATCCTCGGCATCGTCGTGGCCATCTGGTGGGGCGAGAAGCGGTGGATCGCCCGTGGCGGGCGCGCGGGTGTCGTCCTCGACACCGCGCTGTGGGCCGTTCCCTTCGGTCTCGTGGGCGGTCGCCTCTACCATGTGGCCACGGACTGGTACCGCTACTTCGGGGAGGGCAGTAACCCTGTCGACGCGCTGAAGATCTGGGACGGCGGTCTGGGGATCTGGGGGGCGGTCGCGCTGGGTGCGGTCGGTGCCTACATCGGCCTACGGCAGCAGGGGATCCGGGCGATCGGCGCGTTCGGCGACGCGGTCGCTCCGGGCATCGTCCTGGCGCAGGGAATCGGACGACTGGGGAACTACTTCAACCAGGAGCTCTACGGTCGAGAGACGGATGTGCCCTGGGCCCTGGAGATCTACCAGCGGTACGACGAGGCGTACGGATACTCCCAGACCCTCGGTCGGTCCACCGGGCAGGTGCTCGCGACCGTGCACCCCACGTTCCTGTACGAGCTCCTGTGGAACGTCCTGGTGGCCGTGGCGTTGGTGCTGATCGACCGCAGGTTCCGGGTCGGGCACGGCCGACTCTTCGCGCTCTATGTGGCCCTGTACTGCTTCGGGAGGTTCTGGGTCGAGCTGCTCCGTGCGGATGCGGCGACCGAGATCTTCGGGCTGCGCATCAACACCATCGTCTCCGTCGTCGTCATGCTGGCCGCGCTCATCTACGTGTGGCGGGCACGCCGGGGCCGCGAGGACCCGTCCGAGCTGCGTGCTCCCGAGGACATGACCGAGGAGTCCCCGGGGGACACACCCCCGTTGGCCGGTCGTTGACGTCGCGTTCACCGGTCATCCCGGCGAGGGGTCTAGATTGGTACGGGTGAACCGTCGTACCAAGATCGTCTGCACCCTGGGTCCCGCCGTCGCCTCGGAGGCCGGCATCCGTGAACTCGTCGATGCCGGGATGAACGTCGCCCGGCTCAACTTCAGCCACGGAGACCATGCCGACCACGAATCCAATTATCGCTGGGTTCGCAAGGCCTCGGACGAGTCGGGGCACGCCGTCGGTGTGCTCGCGGATCTCCAGGGCCCCAAGATCCGGCTCGGCCGCTTCATCGAGGGCCGCCACGAGTGGGCGGAGGGCGACATGGTCGCCATCACCGTCGCCGATGTGGAGGGGACCAAGGAGCGCGTGTCCACCACCTACAAGGGGCTTGCGGCCGATGCCCGCCCCGGCGACCGACTGCTCGTCGATGACGGCAACATCGGGCTGACCGTCCAGCGGGTCGAGGGTGACGACGTCCACTGCGTCGTCACCGAGGGTGGCACGGTCTCCAACAACAAGGGCGTGTCCCTGCCGGGGATGAACGTCTCGGTCCCCGCACTGAGCGAGAAGGACGTCGCGGACCTCCGGTTCGCCCTGGACCTGGGTGTCGATTTCATCGCCCTGTCCTTCGTCCGGTCTCCGGCGGACGTCGACCTGGTGCACGCGATCATGGACGAGGTCGGGGTACACGTGCCGGTGATCGCCAAGCTGGAGAAGCCCGAGGCGGTCAAGAATCTCGAATCCATCGTCCTGGCCTTCGACGCGATCATGGTCGCACGAGGCGACCTGGGCGTGGAGTTGCCGCTGCAGGACGTGCCGCTGGTCCAGAAGCGGGCGATCCAGATCGCCCGGGAGAACGCCAAGCCGGTCATCGTGGCCACGCAGATGCTCGAGTCCATGATCACCAACTCCCGGCCCACCCGGGCCGAGGCGTCGGACGTCGCCAACGCCGTGCTCGACGGGGCCGACGCCGTGATGCTCTCGGGAGAGACCTCCGTGGGCAAGTACCCCATCGACGCGGTGCGGACCATGTCGTCCATCGCCCTCGCGGTGGAGTCCGATTCCACCGCCGCGCCGGACCTCGTCCACATCCCCCGGACCAAGCGCGGGGTCATCTCCTACTCGGCGCGGGAGATCGGAGAGCGGTTGGGCGCCAAGGCGCTCGTCGCCGTGACCTCGACCGGGGACACGGTCCGCCGGCTCGCCCGGCTGCACAGCCACCTGCCGCTCGTCGCCATCACCGGCGACCCGCGGATTCGGAGCCAGCTGGCGCTCACGTGGGGGACCGAGACGTTCCTGACCGACCGGGTCCACGAGACCGCCGAACTGGTCAAGGTCACCGACGAGTTGCTGCTCCCCCTCGAGGGGTACAACGAGGACGATCTCATCGTGATCGTCGCGGGCAACGTGCCCGGTGTCGAGGGCTCGACCAACTTCATCCTCGTGCACCGGATGGGTGAGGCGGACCACTGATCACTGTCGGATAACAGCTCGGTAGCGCCGGTGAGCCCCCGCTCACCGGCGCTTTCGCATTTATTCGTGCTTTTGACGTGACAGGGCCGAGATGCTTCTGTTACCTTTTTGGAGGCCACCGGGGAAGCCGGTCGGCCCGCCGCTTCGCCCACGCACCGAACTCCGAGGTTTCCCCTGATGTCCGACGCCACTCGAATCACCTTCACCGAGCTCGCCGACCGGCTCGGTGTGGCCGGCTCCGGCGCGACCGCCGGCCGTCACCGTGCCGCCCGCTCCGCGAGTGGGATGGGCCGCGTCGTCGCCGGTGCGGTGGCCGGTGCCGCCCTCACCGGTGGCGTCGCCATGGCCGCCGCTCCCGCCGCTTCCGCCCAGTCCGCCGACATCGACGTCAACCAGCTGGGGCAGATGGCCCAGGACTTCGCGCAGGGCATCGGCCTCAACGAGCAGCAGCTGCGCGAATACGCCCTCGACCCCGCGCTGTTCGGCTCACTCGGTATTCCCGCCGGCGAGGTCGGCGGGGCCCATGCTCCGACCTTCGGCCCCATCACCTCGGGCTTCGGACCGCGCTGGGGAACCTTCCACAACGGCACCGACTTCGGCGCCCCCATCGGCACGCCGATGTTCGCCGCCAAGTCGGGCACGGTCGTCGCCGCCGGACCGGCCTCGGGCTATGGACTCTGGATCCGCATCCAGACCGATGACGGATACCTCCTCGAGTACGGCCACAACGACCAGAACTACGTCACGGTGGGCCAGCGCGTCCATGCCGGTCAGGTCATCGGCACCGTGGGCAACCGCGGATACTCGACCGGTCCGCACCTTCACTTCGGTGTGCGCAACCCGGCCGGCCAGTGGATCGACCCCGTGCCGTGGCTGCGTGCCCAGGGCGTCGTCGTCTGATCGGACCCGCGAGCAACGTGCTCTTCTTGCCGGAGCCCCGGACACCATGAGTGTCCGGGGCTCCGGCCGTATCACGGGACGAAAGATGTCGGGATCTGCATGTGTGGCAGGGTGGGAGATGCCGGGGCCGGTCATCGCCCGGTGCCGGCCCGAGCTGTACTGATCTCGAGGAGAATCTGGAATGTCACAGACCGTCAAGGGCGTCATCGCTCGCAGCAAGGGTGCTGACGTCGAGCTCGTCGACGTGGTGGTCCCTGATCCGGGGCCGAACGATGTGGTCGTCCGCGTGCAGGCGTGCGGTGTCTGCCACACCGATCTGGCCTATCGCGATGGCGGGATCAACGACGAGTACCCGTTCCTGCTGGGCCACGAGGCCGCGGGGATCGTGGAGACCGTCGGGGAGCGCGTGACCCACGTGTCGGAGGGCGACTTCGTGGTGCTGAACTGGCGGGCGGTGTGCGGGGAGTGCCGGGCCTGCAAGCGTGGGCAGCAGCAGTACTGTTTCGCCACGCACAACGCGTCGCAGAAGATGACCCTCGCCGACGGCACGGAGCTCAGCCCGGCGCTCGGTATCGGTGCGTTCATCGACAAGACCTTGGTCCACGAGGGTCAGTGCACCAAGGTGGACCCGGAAGCCGATCCGGCGGTGGCGGGTCTGCTGGGGTGCGGCGTGATGGCCGGCCTCGGGGCCGCGGTCAACACGGGCAACGTGACGCGCGGCCAGTCCGTGGCGGTTATCGGGTGCGGTGGTGTCGGCATCGCCGCGGTCGTGGGCGCCCGCTTGGCGGGCGCCTCGACCATCGTGGCCGTGGACATCGACGACACCAAGCTCGAGTGGGCGCGCGACTTCGGTGCCACCCACACGGTCAACTCGCGCGAGTCGGATCCGGTGGCGGCCATCCAGGAGCTCACGGGTGGCTTCGGCGCCGATGTCGTGATCGACGCGGTCGGCCGGCCCGAGACGTACGAGCAGGCGTTCTATGCCCGCGATCTCGCCGGGACCGTGGTCCTGGTGGGGGTGCCCACGCCCGAGATGCGCCTGGAGATGCCGCTGCTGGACTTCTTCGGTCGCGGCGGGTCGCTCAAGTCCTCCTGGTACGGCGACTGCCTGCCCGAGCGCGATTTCCCGATGCTGGTGGACCTGCACCTCCAGGGTCGGCTCCCGCTGGAGAAGTTCGTCAGTGAACGCATCGGCCTGGACGCGGTGGAGTCCGCGTTCGGCGCCATGAAGTCCGGTTCCGTCCTCCGATCGGTGGTGACCCTGTGAGCGAGACCTACACCAGTGCCGGTAATGCCGGTGGTCTGCGTATCGAGAAGGTCGTGACGAGCGGCGTGTTCGCGCTCGACGGCGGCGAGTGGGAGGTGGACAACAACATCTGGATCCTCGGGGACGACTCCGAGGTGTACGTCATCGACGCCGCCCATACCGCCGGGCCGATCATCGACGCGGTGGCCGGGCGCACGGTCAAGGGCATCCTGTGTTCGCACGCGCACAACGACCACATCACCGTCGCCCCCGAGTTGGCCCGGGAGCTCGACACGAGGGTCTTCGTCCATCCCGGTGACCAGATGTTGTGGGAGGAGACCCATCCGACGGTCGCCCACGAGGACCTCGAGGACGGGCAGGTCTTCCAGATCGCCGGGACCTCGTTCACGGTCATGAACACCCCAGGCCACTCGCCGGGCTCGTGTGTCTTCCACGTCCCCGAGGCGGGCGTCCTGTTCTCCGGCGACACCTTGTTCTCCGGAGGGCCCGGCGCCACGGGACGGTCGTACTCCGATTTCCCGACCATCATCACCTCGATCCGGGACCGCATCCTCACCCTGCCCGCCGAGACGCTGGTCCACACCGGTCACGGTGACGGCACCAAGGTGGGCGAGGAGTCCCCGCATCTGGAGGAGTGGATCGCCCGGGGCAGCTGACCGCGCGCCCGGTGCACCGCTCACCGAGCACACCACCCGCCGGGCGCACTCCGCGCCGGGCCCGCAGGCTCGCGGGTGAGGTGGTGCGCTCGGAGGCCCGGCGGATCGGGCACGATGGGACTGTCTGACGCGCCCGGTCGAGGGCGCCGACACCGGCGACACCGGTGCGCGCGACGTGGTCAGGCAGAGGAGGAGTCACGACAATGGGCAGGGTCACCGCCAGCAACACCATCGTCATCGAGGCGTCCGTCGCGGCCGTGACGGCCGCGATCGCCGACTACGCAGAGGTGCGCCCCCGCGTCCAGCCTGAGCAGTTCTCCGCGTACCGGCTGATCGAGGGCGGCCACGGCCACGGCACGGTGGCCGCGTGGAACCTCCAGGCCACCAAGAAGCGCAGTCGGGACGTCAAGGCCACTGTGACCGTGGACGACGCCGCGGCGCACTGGTCGCTGGTCGAGAAGGACGCCAATTCCTCCATGGCCACCACCTACACCGTCCGCGAGGCCACCGGGGGTGCGCTGGTGGAGATGACCACCTCGTGGGACGGGGCCGGGGGAGTGGGTGGGTTCTTCGAGCGGACCTTCGCCCCGGCCGGGCTCAAGCGGATCCAGCACCAGCTCCTGTCCAACCTCAAGGCTGATATCGAGGGGTAGGCCCCGCCTCAG
>NZ_KB714656.1:69969-191863 GCF_000349585.1 Dietzia sp. UCD-THP | reverse complement strand
CACGCTCAGATGCGAAGAGCCACAAATGTTATTAAGCTGCAGAAGATGGCCAGCTGGCCCGGGGATGAGTGCCGCGTTTGAATCGTCGATTCCTGCACTCTTGTTATTTTAGCGGTCGATTACTAGTTCGGCGAACTGTTCTATTTGGTTCGCCGCGTATTCCACCCCCAAGAGGTGTCGATCGATGGTTATCGAATGAGGGTTATTCAGAACTTGCTGCGCGGTCGCTGCCAGATCTTCCGGGGCGTCAGAATGTGAAGTGACTACCCCGGGTATATTCCGAAGTCCCTTCACGTCTGGACCGACTACCGGTCTGCCGACAGCCAGGGCCTCGAGCACGACCCTCGGCAGACCCTCCCACGTCGCTGAATGAAGCAGTAGTGTCGCATCAGTTATATACGGCCCCGGCTCAACGTGCCCTGGGAAGCTGATAACATTGGACAAACCTAGCTGAGCTGCCAGCTGTTGCGCCTTATTATGGAGTGCACCTTTGCCGAGCATGACCAAACGAAATCCCGGAACGGCTCGTACGATGAGAGCGGCGGTTTTAATAGCCAGCTCCGGACGCTTCCTTTGGGAGAATTCGCCAATCCAGACTGCGGTTTTTGTACTGGGTATCGGCGAAGGGGTGAACTTCTCAAGCGGCAAACCAACCCCGTATTCGAGCCGAGAAATTGGCCCGCTGTAGCCTCTGCGGGCCGCCCATCCGTAGTCCTCTTGATTCAAGACCAGGAGGCCATCTGTCTTGGGCAAGAGAGCGCTTTCGATAGCGGACCAAATTTTGTAGCTTGGTCCGGATTCACTATCCCAGTGGAATCCGTGCGCGAAATAAATCACCGGAGCGTTTAGATGAGATAGTCGAACAAGTGTCGAACTGGTCGCGGTGTTAGTTACGACAAGGTCTAACCAGTTTTCGTCAGTCCAGCGCCGCAGGTTTCGAGCTGCGATCAGATTCTGGATATGTGGGCGACGGGATAGTCCCACGATTCGCGTGTAGCGGTGATCGTCCATTTCGTCTCCGGCAGCGAATGCGACCTGGTGTCCCAATTCCTCCAGTTCGCGTCCTAGCGTTAGCCAAAAAGCTTCGATGTGTTCGCTTACGCTTGCCACGATTCCGATTCTCACTGAATCTCCAATCTGATCTGGTTATAGGCTCAATGCCGCTGACGACTAGTCACCTGCTGGTCGATCTCGAGACTGTTCACGCGTTAGCTTGTGGCGTCTGCGCTGGCAGTTAATGGAGCATCTTCATTGACACTGTGCTACTCAGCCATGTTGCTCGGCGGGTGAATTTATGTCCGTGCTGGACTGTCGACCCACGTGATCGACCTGATCGCTGTTCTCATATTTGTCTCACCCTATAGTTCACTCCCAGCGTTAATCCGAGACCACCCAGTAGCGTCAATCTTCGGCACCCAGCCGACCTCTGTTAGCCAGCTTGAAGCTTGGTTTTGCCCGAACCAAAGAACCTCTAGGCGTCGAGCTTGGCCCAGCAGGCTTGGCCGTAGGCCTCCGATCCTGAATGCAATCGACACTGCAAATCTCGCGAGAGTGCGAGGGATCGTGACTGGTCGACGGTTCCCGAGTTTCTCCAGTAGGTCGGCGGTGGTCAAGTTTTCCGATGGGTGTGTGACGACGTTTGGCGGTGTTATTCGGACGGTAGCTAAGAATGCGATTGCGTCCGCCACGTTCTCGATAAGCGCATGCGGCGCGTTTTCCGTGCCTGGAGATGCCACGCTTGCTAATGGGCTTCGCGCAAGACGGCTGACTGTAATTGTTACTGGTCTATTCTTGCCGTGAACGCCTGGGGGGCGGTAAATCACGGCTGTGTGGTCGGCGTCCCCTACTGCAAGCTCGCCGGTGATCTTGGAACGTGCGTACAGAGAGAAACCTTCGAATTCATTCGAGGCGTCTAGGGTTGCTCGCCGGCCCTGAACCGCCGCGCTGGATACGTGGACGGTTCGAGCGCCAGCAGATCGGGCGGCTGCGGCTATTATGCCTGGGAGAACCGCGTTTGCCCCCCAAATTGCATAAGAGTCTACCGCGCCTGCGTCAGCGATTCCTGCGGCGTTTATCACGGCAGTGCACCCGTTGAACGCGTCTTTCAATTCCATCGTAATTGAGCGCTCTTCGATGACGGGGGACTTGCCACTCGGAGCGGCCCTTAGTCGGGGGGCCTTTACGTGTCTAACTGTAACTCCCCGTTCACTTAGGGCTTGCGCAACGGCCGAGCCGACGAATCCTGTCGACCCCACAACTGCAATTACGGACGATATTTCATCGAATGTCGGATCCACTTGTTCATTCTCCCTGCTGCTGTGAGTATCGATGGCTCGGGGTGCACCGTCGTGTGAGATGCTATGTGTCGTGTTAGATGCCACGATACGATCAGCAGCGCTGGCGGCGGGAACATCCGCTGTCGTGACGTCGGCCGTCATGCCGACTTTGATTCGAAGGCTACGTAGACTGGAGCGATTCGATCTGCCGGGCGGGAGGTCGTCCCACGCCGTTCCAACTCCTCGTGGAGGAGGCCTAGCGTGTGCGTTTGGGATACTTGCCGGGCAGACCGTCGCCCGGGCAGTTGGAGTTCGAGCGCCTAGCGCGGCGCTGTTTGGCACCTTCGCGCTCACGTCCGTGGGGTATCTCGACGACCGCATCGGGCTACCCCCGTTGCTTCGCCTCGTCGCCCAGTCGTGCGTCGGAGCCTTAGGCGGTAGAGCGCTTGGGCGGGGGCTGGGTTTGACTGCTCTGGGATCGGTCATGGTGCCCGCGGTAGTCAACTCTTTCAATTTTATGGACGGCATCAACGGGATTTCTGGCGGCCAAATAGTGGTGTGGTCGGCGTTCTCGGTGCCGCTCTTAGTTTCGTTCGGCGCGTGGGGTGAAGCTGCGCTATCTGCATCGGCCTTAGGTGCAGGTGCGTCGTTTCTGCCGTGGAACGTCCCATCTGCCGATGTATTCTTGGGAGATGTAGGAAGCTACCTATTTGGTTCAGTTATTGCTTTCGGCTTGCTGGCGGCTGCTGAACGCGGTCCGAATACAGTTTTCGCGACGGCATCACCCTACGTGTTGTACCTAGGCGACACGGGATGGACTCTCATTCGGCGGTGGCGTAGTGGTGAGTCTATTACAGAGCCTCATCGCGATCACACGTATCAAAAACTGGTCGATTTCGACGGAGTCGAGCACTGGCATGTCGCGGCCGGTATCGCGGTAGCTTCGGCGGTCGCCGCCCTCCTCGCTCGAAATAGGAATACAGTGGGTGGTATTCCGTTTTTGGTTTCTGCATACATTCTTTCGCCTTCTATAGCGCGGAGGGCAATCGCCATTTGATGGCCGGTATCCATGCCGTTGGGCGCTAAGCGAGACTGGGTGACTCATTTTGGAGCCTTCATTTATTCCGGCAAAGGCGTCGACGTCGGGCCTGGACGCGGCCGACGTAGGACCCTCGACCAACACCGGGCCCTGGATCTGCCACTGGCCTCCGGCCGACGGCACGAAGATGTTGACGATCATGGCCGAGATGTACGCGAAGAGGGGGAACGTCGCCTCCGTGGAGATCGACGCGAACCACTCGCCGATGAGGACGATCAGCCCGGCGCCGCCCATCATGCCGATGATGCCGGCGTAGAACGGGAACTGGAGCACGATCCCGGATGCCGCGGGTATGCCGTCCGTGATGCACCTGGCGTACTTCGCCGGGCTCCCGTGAAGCGCGATACCGACGATGAGGAAGATGAAGTTGATGATGTTGAGCTCGAGATTGAAGCCCTGGGCCATGAAGTAGGTGACGATGCCGATCAGGCCGAGGAGCACGATGAGGTAGTTGAGGATCCGGCTGTTGTTGATGCGCTCCGAGACGGTGTCGGGCTCGTCGGCGGGCGCCTGGGCCCCGGGATGATCCTCCGGGCCCGAGAACGCGACGACGTCCTCGCTCTCGGGCGCCATCAGGATGAAGGCCACGAGAACGCCGATGAAGCCGGACACCGCCGCGCTGATCATCGTGGGGCTGAAGAGGGTCTCGGTGACCGGGATCAGCCCGATCTCGCTCTCCAGGCTGTGCCCCGGGGTATTGACCAGCAGCGGAGCGGTGAGCGCGAGCGAGACCGGTTGGGTGGCGATGACCGCGGTGTAGGAGGCGGCGACCAGGAGATGTCGTGGTCGGAGCGGCCCACCATCACGGCGACGAACCCCCGATAGTCCAGGTCCGCGCGGAGCCGGAAGTGGGTCTGTGCGGTGGCAAGGACGCTGTCGTCGAAATCGCCGGAGCGCAGGCGGTCGATGAAGTCGTTCTTGATCGCATGGTTACGGGTGTCGAGTTGGAGTTGGTGCTGGCGGTAGACCTCGACGAGAACGGCCGAGTGCACGTCGCTGACCATCCAGATCTGGCGGTAGGCCCGCAGACTTTCCAGTGGGGAGACCCCGTGGGCCTCGAACAGCTCGGTCAGCGCGTCGGCGATGAGCCCGATGCTGTGCTTGTACGACCGGATGAGGTCCTCCACAGGAACACCCTGTTCGAAGCGCTTCCTGGCGATCTGAGCGTAGGCGCGCAGTTTGTGGCTGCGTGGTGTGGGCCCATCCACCACCGCCCGGATGCACATGTCGATGTTCTGGGTGAACGACGAGGAGATGACCTCGTCCGCAACGGCCTCGTAGGTGGGGTAGATCTCCCGGACGTAACCGAGGACCTGTCGGAGGAGGACCGGCTCACGGTCTAGGAGAGCGTTGATCGCAGTGCTTCGCGCGTCGCCGGAACTCATGTGGCGGATTGTGGCACGGCTGCCGAGTGCTTCACTCCACGGCGTTGTGCGGTGGTGGGGGGACACCACGATCGCCGTGAGAACCGCGGGTAGTCGCTCGGGGCAAAGGGCACTTCCAGGCGATTCCGCGCACCCGCCCGCGCAGCCGCTGCGCGGGCCGGACCCCGGTGCGGATCCGGCCCGTGCGGCGCCGCCCGTCCATGCCGGGCCCGCAGCGCCTACTGCAGGTCGCCCGCGATGATCGCGTCCATGTTCCGTTCCGCGAGGGCGGTGATGGTGACGAACGGGTTGACGCCCACGTTGCCCGGGACGAGGGAGCCGTCGACCACGTAGAGGCCGGGGTACTCGTGGAGGCGCCCATGGTTGTCGGTGGCCTTGCCGAGCAGGCAGCCGCCCAGGGGGTGGTAGGTGAAGTCGTCGCCCCAGGTCTTGTACACACCGAACAGGTCGGTGCGGTAGATGGTGCCTTCCTTCTTGTTGATCTTGTCGAAGACCCTCTTGGCCATGGCGATGCCCGGTTGGTTCTGGGACACGCTCCAGGTCAGATCGATCTTGCCTGTGGCGGCGTTGAACTGGAAGCGGGCCCGTTCGGGGTTGTTGGCGATCGCCAGGTACAGGCTGACGTAGGTCTCGAGCCCGGCCGGCAGGGGAGCGATCTCGGCGAAGATCGACGCGGTGGGGTCGGCCCAGTTGTCGATCCCGAGGGTGGGGATGGTCGACTGTTTGGAGCCGGTGGCGTCCCACATGTGGTTCGCGCGGCCGACCATGACGTTGCCGTTGTTGCCCCAGCCCTCGCCCACCTGGGACGAGAGGTTAGGCAGGAGGCCCTGCGCCTTCATCGACACGAGCAGCTTGCTGGTGCCGACCTGAGTTGGACCTCCTAGCGTGAAATCGGGCCGGCGGATCGTGATTGATGCTGGTCAGCGATCTTCAGACGTTGATATCGGGGCACTAACGAGTCCGTCCAGCCCGGCGGCAGTTGCACTTCTACGCTCTCGGAGATGAAGAGTTCACCCGGCGTTCACCCAGGTCAGCCGGATTGCGACGCAGATTTTGCCGGGCCAGCTCAGCTCTGTCGGGGCGTTCCGAGACGACGTCTTTCAAGAGATGCCCTGACCAGCCCCTTTGCTTTTCGGACCTGCGAGGGCCCCGGGCACTAACCCCGCTGATTCACGGGCCGTGGAGTGTTCCCGCTAAAGTGGCCACTGCAATTAAGCGGCGAGTTCGTATATGTCTCTGAATCCTAGTTCATACTCGGCTGGTGTCAAATATCCCAGTGTGGAATGTCGTCGTGCCCTGTTGTAGTACTCCTCGATCCAGGTGAATGTGCTCTTTGTGAGTGCTTTCAGGGTGGGCCATGGGCGCGTGTGAATGAGTTCCTTTTTGTAGCTCGCGAAGAATGATTCTGCGACCGCATTGTCGAAACAAATTCCAGTGCGCCCCAACGATCGTCGGATATTGTTTTTCGTGCAGTACTTGTCGAAGTCAGCGGACGTGTATTGAGTTCCGCGATCGCTGTGAAATATTACTTTTCCGGGTGGTCGACGACGAGCGATGGCCATGTCCAGTGCGTCGGTGACCAGCTCGGTGCGCATATGGTCGGCCACGGCCCATCCGACGACCATCCGAGAGTGCAGATCGATGACGGTGGCCAAGTACGCCCAGCCATTCCAGGTCCGCACGTAAGTAATATCGCCGCACCACTTGGTGTTCGCCTCGGCCGCCGTGAAGTCACGGCCGACGAGGTCAGGTGCAGGAACGGGGCGCTCTCCGGCGACGGTGGTGCGCTTCCACGCCTTCGGGTGGCGGCCTTCCAGGCCTGCGGTTTTCATGAGCCGCCACACCCGCTTGTGCGAGACCCGATGGCCGCCGGCGGCGAGCTCTGCGCGCATACGACGAACGCCAGGGCGGCCGTTGAGACGCTCGTAGAGGCACTCGATCAGCGTGGTCAGTTCGTCGTCCCGCAGGTCTCGAGCTGAGCGGGATTTGCCACGCCATTTGTAATAGCCAGAAGTCGATACGTCGAGTTGAGCACACATGAACGTGACCGGATAGGAATCGGATTCAGCCCAGTCCGCGATAGCCGCGAATTTCACCGCGGGTCTTTCGCGAACCAGGTCGCTACTTTTTTTGCGAACTCCGCCTCCATCCGGGCGTGTTTCACTTCTTCGCGGAGACGCTCGAGTTCCGCCCGCTCGTCCTCATTCAACGGGCGGTCAGACTCGCCGTTTCCCTCGTCTCGGGACTTCTTCACCCATTTCCCCAACGTCATCTCGTGAACGCCGATACTGCGTGCAACCTCGGCGATCGCACGACCATCATCGATAACCAAACTTACCGCGTTGGCCTTGTACTCGGGAGTGAAGCTCCGACGAGTCGATCCCATAATCTGCTCCCTCTATCTCGGGGGAACTCTCCGCTCATCTCCGCGTGTCCACCAGAACGGGAACGGTCCACCGGTGTAACTACTGATGTCGGGTGACGGCGGGCTTGTTTTCGCGTGTGGGCGTGCGGGGGTGCCGGCTGGCGCTGCCGGTGGGCGGGTCTCCGGGTGGTGCTGTCGTGGGCGGGCAGGTGAGGTCAGGCTGGTTTGGGGATGGCGGCGATTGTGTTGAACACGGCGACGATGGCGGTGGCCCAGGGCCACGTTTCGGGGATCTTCACTTTTCGCCGTCGTCCGCTACGAGTCAGCCGGGCTGCCACGTGCAGGAAGCGGTAGCGCAGCGCTTTGGGCTCGCACAAGGCCAGAACTGCGGCCGCGCCGATGCAGGCCAGCATCCGCGTCCAGGCCACGAGATCCGCGGCGATCATCACCGCCACCAGCCAGGCCTGATTGAGCGCGAATTCCCGTGAGGGCAGACGGCCGAGCCCGGTGTCTTTCGCGTGGCGGATCCGGTCCTCAACCCGGGCGTGAGCCCGATGCCTGGCCTCGAGGAACTGCAGCTGACCAGTGATGGTGTTGGTCACGAACGCCTGGTAGCGCCACCCGTCGATCTCCTCGAACATCGACAACTGGGCGCCGGGGTGGGGCCGTTCGCGGCGCACGATCACCCGCATCCCGTCCGGCCACTTCGCGAGCATCCTGGAGGCGAGCAACCCGGTCAGCTCAGCAACTTCAGCCCCGTCGCGGATGTCGCCGGAGGGATTCAACGCTGGCCCCCACGCAGCCTCGGGAGCGATCGCAATGGCCCGGCGCAACGGGGCGGTGACCGAGAACCCGACCGAGTACTCCACCCGTCGACCGCGGATGCCGTTCTGTTCGGTGATCCAATCCAGAAGGTCATGGGAGGCACCGGCGCCGTCGGAGCGGATCAGCAGGTCGCGCCGGTGAGCGGCGGGGATCTGGGCGGTTGCTTGGCCCAGGACGTCGATGTGGTCGGCGGCGGTGTTTGACCCGGCGTTGCCCGGGCGCAGGCTCGCGGCGAGGAACTCTTCTGTGTTGTCGCACCACACGCCGATCGGGTGGTACCCGAACGTGCGCTTGTACGTCGGCGCGGCGTTCTCCTTCTCGCTGTGGGTGACCACGATGGTGGCGTCCACATCGAGCACGATCGTCGATCCGAGGTCCCGACCTGCACATTTGGATGCGGGAACCCCGCCGGGCAGGTGGGACCACACGTGACGCCGGGTACGGGCCCGCGCGACTTGGATCTTCTTACGCTTGCCGGCAGTGATCTCGTCCAGGGTCCGCCACACCGTCGGTGCTGAGGCCACCGGGCCCAGGGCGCCGGACTGGTGGCGCAGGACGCCGATGTCGGAGATGGACTCGCCGCCATCGGCGAGCATCACCGCGACATCGGTCAACACCCGGCCGCGGTCATGGATCGGGATGAACCGGCGGCGAGCCATGGCCCCTGACAGCTCGGTGGTCAGACCGACCTGATCAGCCAGAAGGCGTGGAGCGATGGCGCCGGCGTGAGAGATCACCCCGACACCATCGGCAGTAACGGACAGACCAGCCGACCACGAAGTACGCTTCACCTACCGAGTGCTTTCTGCTTGAGGACCTGGAGCTCTAGACAAGTCCCAGTTTCCCCTGTTCAGGAAGCACTTCGGTCTATTTTCGCCCAGCGATCCGCAGATTCCCATGAATCACCCGGGTTAATTCAGCGAAGGACCAGGGCGTTCCGGCGCGTCGTGGCCTAACACGTCCTCGTCGCAGGCCGAAATGATGCTCGGGCGGCTCTCGATGAATGGCCGATCAGTGACCCGCCCGGCGCGTTCTCGACGCTGTGAACAGCGATGATCACCCTCGAGGGCCCCGAATCGCCGTCAACTTGTGGAACTCAGGTCCGAGTCCGAGCCTCCATTCCTCACCTGCGTGGAGAGCGCCTTGTGCAGCCAGCAGGCGGTGGGCCAGTGCTCGCCTTGTCGATGTCTAACCGCGCATGCCCCGGCAGTTGCTGAGCTCCCGGGGAGCACTTCAGAAGTCCTGCTGGGCCTCTGACTCGTCGTGGCCGCGGCGCCTGAGGTGGAGTCGTCGACTCAGTCGTGACCGGCCGGATGAGCATCTGCAGGCTGCCGAGGACGAACAGCACGGTAGCGGCGGTAACGGTAGCCTCGGAGAAGAACAAGGCATTGACCACGGCGAACCAGAGTCCGATGAGCACGTCGTTGGCGATGCTCAGCGACTCGTAGCGGTTCCGGAGTGAGCGGGACCGGAGCTTTCTTCGCTGCTGCCGGGGCCTCGCTGCAGGTGGAAACGGGTCAGATCAAGGCGTAGCGTCGAAGCCATTACCAATTCTGGGCCGAATCCGAACCGCGACTTTGGAGACGAGACACCGGGCGAACAAGAGACACGGGGCGCCCCGGTCCGCGAGCGTCGCACCACCGGAGACAATTCGCTGAGCCGGGGCCCAGACGACTGGGTGACCGGTGACGAACACATGACGCAGTCGCAGAAGAGCTACCTCGACACGCTCGCGCGTGAGGCTGACGAGGAATTCCCGGCAACGCTGACCCGGGCCGAGGCGTCCGAGCACATCGACCGCCTGCAGAATGGCAATCCGCAGATCGACTGACGAGCCGGCGCGGGGGCGGGCTAAGACGGCGTGGGGTGGAACCACCAGATAGTCGCGTCGTCGGTCAGTTCGCGCGTGGAGCCTTCGCCCGTGGAGCCATCGCCCTACCGCGGGACGTCTACCCAGATGCGCAGTGGTGGCCCTCCGGCAACTGGGACGTCGATGAACTCGAGCGGGCGCTGCGGCGAGCCGAAATTCCACCTGTTGATGGTTGAGCACGAGATGACCGGCACGAAGCCCGTCGCGCACATCACCTCGCCGCGAGGCTCGATGGGGTGGGCCGCGGGCCTACGGAATACTGAAGTGTTTCAAGAAACGACCTTGGCCGGTTCGTCAAATGCGGACCACTAGTTCGCTCGCGGATGCAAGGATATGATCGGACTCGCTAAGCCAAGGGGGCGCGATGTATGTCGATCTGAGCCAAGTGGTTTACGGAGTTGGCCGGGTGGGGCCTGAGGGTGTTCAGCTTCTAGGAACTTGTTTCGCTGTTGCTCCTACGAAGGTCGCAACTGCCTACCACGTGGTGGGTGCGGACGACAGAGATTTAGTAATGTTAGCTCCGAAGGTGAACAGTCTCTATGAGTATCAGGACACGTCCGATACAAGTCTGGTGCCAATTCCACTGAAATTGTCCGCGCCAGATCCAATTCGGGACCTAGCTGTTCTAGAGGCAGCCGGTGTCCAGATGTCATTCAATTATTCGATCTCTGGGACAGACGCCGTACCGCCGCCTTCGAGCATCGTGACGCTAGGGTTTCCGCACGCAAACGTCGGAAGGTTCGTGCTCACTCAGCAACACGCGCATGTTGGGGCGCGGGTGCTAATCGATAACTCCGGAGTGAAGAGTAAGCACATCGTTTTGAATACGCAGGCGAGAGAAGGCCAATCCGGCGGGCCAGTGTTCGACACTGGGATGTCGAGTCTTGTCGCTGTTCTTGTGGGGAGTTTTGCCCCCGGGGGAGGGGGAGGGATCAGCCTCGGTGGTGTTGATCCCTGGACTCTTCACCAGACTACCCATGCTGTTTCAGCTGAGTATCTTCAGGGGATGCTGTGATAGGTGGAGCTTACGAAGGTATTTTTGCTAGCGGCGGGCCGGACTGGGTGGACGCTTTGCCGGGCTACCAGCGCGACCACTTGCAGGTGTTGTTGGAGTCGCGAGACCATGTTGAAGTAGCAAAGACTTGGCTCTACAACTCAGGTCCTGCGAACACAGCACCTTATGGCGGCGCAAAAGTCGCCGCGAGTCGCTTTTACGAGAACTTTCTGATGGAATTTCAGAAGCTTCTTTGTGTGGACGATCAGTACGTTGCTGAGCAGGAGCAGATAAGGCAAGTTTCGGAATCGGGAAAGCTCATGGTGATGGGGGCTATTTCCGCAATAGTTGCCCCTCATGTTGGCGTGGCTGCAACGGTTTTGATACCGGTTATTGCCGTAACTCTTTCGATGCTAAGTAACGCGGGCCGCGCAACCCTTTGTCAGAGCCTTAGCGAGTTGATAGAGCAGGTGCGGCTAGACGCAGGTGACTCATTTCCGCCCACAGATCGGGCTGATTGAGCGCCCATTGAATGCGCCTGCGCGGCGTCGCCGCTCCTAGTGGTCCGCATTTGAATTGTTCTTTCGGTTGGCTTTCGCGAGGACTTCCTCGGCGGTTTTCGTCCAGACGAAGGGGTGGGAGCAGTGGTTCCACCCGTCGATGAAGGCGCGGATCTTGGCGTTCAGGTCCTTGACGGAGGTGAAGACTCCGCGGCGGATGGCCTGGCGCTCGACGATGCCGAACCAGACCTCCACCAGGTTCATCCACGAGGCGTGGGTCGGCGTGAAGTGAACCGTGAACCGCGGATTGGCGGCCAGCCAGGCTTGGACGTTGGCGTGCTTGTGGGCGGCGTAGTTGTCCATCACCAGGTGCAGCTCGACCGGCTGGCCGTCCGCATCGACCACGTTCCGGTATGCCCGCTCGATTCGCTTCAGGAACGCCAGGAACTCCTGGTTGCGGTGCCGGGGCTTGAGGGCGGCGGTGACCTGCCCGGTGGCGATGTCCAGCGCCGCGAACAGTGTCGATGTGCCGTGGCGGACGTAGTGCTGGCGGATCCGTGAGGACGATGACTACTCGGACTGGGTCGACGTCCTCCCACCGGAGGGTGAACCGGGGGCGCTCGCGCTCGCGTGCCAGACCGTCCCCGACTTCCGCGCCCCGACCTGGCCCGACGGCCCGGTGCCGACGCAGATGCACCTCGACTTCTACGTGGACTCGATCGCCGACTCCGAGCCGGCCGTCCTCGCCGCCGGCGCCACCCGGCACGACCACCAGCCCAGCCCCGACGGGCGCTTCGTGGTGAACCTCGACCCGGTGGGGCATCCGTTCTGTTTCTGCGAGGAGTGATCGAGGGCCGTTGAGGGCAGGCCCGGTGCTCGGGCTCGCAGTCTGGTGCGACACGTCTGAGCATTCGAAGTGGAGCGGCGTTGACATTGAACCGGGAAACTCGCTTATTTGCCGTTTGCTCAGTGCATGATCGGTGGGATACGACGCCCACTCGGGCACTGACGAAGGGCCTGCAATTGAGTGCACCTACCCGCCGACATCTCTCGCACTCCTCGAAGTGGAGGGTGGTCGGCGCCGAGTTATCGACGCTCGTACTGGTGGCCGGGTGCGGGGGCGAACCGGCGACTGGCGAGCCGACCAGCACGGATACGACGACTTCGAAGTCATCGACGCGGACCACCACAAGCAAGTCCACCACCACGACCGTCGAAAGGACGCCTGAGAACGAGACCGCGGCGACGGGGGCGCCGGTCGCGGCCACTCCCGCAGCCACCGGGCCGACGCTCGTCGAGTGCGTCTACGGCGGGGGAGCGTGGACGGAGAGTGGCTGGCTGAGCGACGGATCGCACGGGTACCACCCGCAGTGCGCAGCTCTGCGCAGTGATCAGATGGCCAGGAACCCGTACCGATGCCCGCAGACAGATCATTACGTGGCGGGCCTGTCCGAATGTGCCAATCCGAACGGCATCCCCGTCCCGCCCGAGGAACAGAACTCTCCGGCGGTGGAAAAGCCCGAAGAGACAGTAGAACCCGTCGAGCCTCCTGCCGAGCCGCCTGTCGAACCAGGGGCTGGCGAAGCCACTGAAGCCGACCCGTGCGAAACCGGTAATACTGCCGACGCATGCCAGGAGTAGCCGTCCTCGTCCTTGGGGAACTTGGGCGGCGGGCTTGGCGGGAGGGGGACGAAGTTGTCGTCGTCATCGTTCCTCTCGTGTTTCCTCCTGTGTCTTGGGCCCCGGGAGCCCGCAGTAATCGTGAGTAGGGGCGGTCCCCACGACGGACATTGTCTTTCTCCCGGCCTCCACGGTGACGCGCAGACGTGGGCGCCGGTGATGCGTGCACTGCCGGACGGCGTCCACGCCACGCCGCTGGACCTTCCGGCCGTGGCCGACCTCGATGCGCTCGTCGACGAGGTGGCGGGCCGGGTTGCGCCCGGCAGCGTCGTCGTGGGGCATTCGCTCGGCGGCGTGGTGGCGATGCATCTGGCCGAGCGGCACCCATCGTTGCTGGCGGACTCGTCCTGGTCACCGCCCCGGTAGGCGCGGAGGACCCGGAGTCGGCGAAGGCGCGGGCCGACCGCGCCGCGGGACTGAGCCCGAAGGCGTACGAGGAGATCGCGCTCGACGGAATGGAGGCGGTGTACTACGGCGACCGCGGCCACGATCCCGAGGTCCGGGCCGAGCGGCTGCGCGCGGCACAGGCGTACGGGCTCGAGCGGTTCGCCGCCCATTCGGTGGCGATCGGCGCGCGGCCCGATCGCAGCGAGTCCCCCGCGCGGGCCGGTGTCCCGGTGCTGATCGTGGGCGCGTCGAACGACCAGGTGGTGCCCACCGAGGAGCAGCGGCGGTGGGCTGAGGCGAATAGGGCTGGTGCTGGGGCGGACGACGCCGGCGCCGGTGCTGGTGCGAACGGTGACGCGGGTGGGCCCGTGACCTACGTCGAGATCCCGGAGACCGGACACATGCTGCCGGTGGAGGCCCCGGACGAGTTGGCCGGCGCGATCGTCGACTGGCTTCGCGGACTCTCGGGCTGACCCGGCCGATTCCGCGCCACCCGGCGGCCGCGGGTCGGGCGGGTGGAGGTGCGCCTCGTCGTCGTCATCGTCGTCGTCGCGATCTTCCACCCGCACCACGTCGCCCAGTGGCATGCCCGCCTGGCAGTCTCCGGTGACTGGACGCGCGGCGCCGCCACTGGCCGCTCGCGCGCGTACCGTCGATTCATGACCGAGCAGCAGCCCTACGAGGTGCTCGAGCATCACCCGGAGTTCGAGCTGCGGCGGTGCCCCTCCCATGTCGTGGCGGAGGTGTCCGTCGGCGGGTCGTTCAGCAGTGCCGGCAACCAGGCATTCAGCGCGCTGTTCCGGTGCATCACCGGTCACGATGAGTCCGCCGGGTCCATCGCCATGACGGCACCGGTCGTCCAGGAGGCCTCCGGCTCCGAGAAGGTCGCCATGACCGCGCCCGTGGTCCAGACCGAGGCCGACGGCGGGAGCACGTGGTCGCCTTTGTCCTGCCCGCCTCGCTCACCGCCGCGACCGCGCCGGTGCCCACCGATCCTCGGGTGCGGGTCAAGCAGGTGCCCGACCGTGTCGCCGCAGCAGTGCGCTACTCGGGACGGTGGAGCGAGTCGGCCTATCGACGTCACCTGGCCGACCTCGAGGCCGCGATCGCCCGGGCCGGGCTGGTCGCCACCGGGCCGCCCAGGTACGCCCGATTCGACCCGCCCTTCACGCCGTGGTTCCTGCGGCGCAACGAGGTGGTGCAGGACGTGGTGTGGCACGAAGGCGGCTGACTCGCGTCGCGCTGGCGGTGTTCGGCAAATTGTCCGCTTCCGTTGGCTGCGGAACGGCGCTATTATCCGAACATGATAAACGGCAAGACGATAGATTCGAGACCCCCTTCGGAGGCGGAACTCGTCGATGCCGCGTCCCAGGCACTTCGCGAGAGACTCCCGCCGGAGTGGAAGATCGATACCAGGCAGGGCGCTACATCGTCGACATCTGGCGGCGCAGATTCTCTGATTGTCGCCAAGGCTCCCGATGGGAGTGCCGCAACATTCTGTGTCACCGTCAAGAGCGCCGTCGTAGCTCGCGACATACCTGCGCTTCGGAAGAGGTGCGGCGACACTATGGCCCAGGTGCCGGACAGTGGGTGCCTGGTCTTGACTCGCTATCTCGCGCCCGCCGACCGTGCGCGGCTCGACGCGGCTGGCATTTCATATATCGATGCGACCGGCAATATGAGGGTTTCATCCCCCGTTCCCGCACTCTTCGTCTCGGATCGTGGTGCCGAAAGAGATCCCTGGCGGGGGCCAGGGCGCCCGAGGGGCACCCTCAAGGGAGAACCCGCGGCGAAGGTAGTTAGAGCGCTACTCGATCTTCCCGGGCCATGGCGTGTGCGGGAACTCGCCGACGTCGCCAAGGCCTCGGTGGGGTCGGTATACCGTGTGATGCAGTTTCTCGAAGATCAGGGACTTGCGCAGCGGCTGCCTGACCGGCGATTCCTGGTGTCCGATTGGGCAGCTCTTCTGCGCAGATGGAGCGACGACTATCAGTTACTCCGGTCCAATGCCGTGTCCCATTGGATCGCTCCCCGGGGCCTGTCGGACCTTCTCGATACGGTGCGCGAGGAAGAGGACGTCGACTACGCGCTGACCGGGTCCGTCGCAGCAGCAGCGTGGGCTGCCTACGCGCCAGCCAGGTCGGCGATGGTGTACGTCCGAAACGTCGAACGTGCAGCGGCGAACTGGGGCTTGCGCGCGACCGAAGCGGGAGCGAACGTGCTGCTGATCGAACCCACTTACCCCGTCGTCATGGAACGCGCCATGACCGCGTTGAAAGGGCTCACGGTCGCCCGCCCGGCCCAGGTGGCTGTGGACCTCATGACCGGGCCGGGCCGGGCACCCGCAGAGGCGAACGAGTTGATCAAATGGATGGGGGCACATGAACAGTCCTGGAGGGGGTAGTGGCGATCTGCTCGTCAGTGCCCGGTCTGCGCTTCTGGACGCGGCCGAGGCGTTGTCCGAGCAGGCCGCAGTCGACGGGCTGATTGCGAGACCGGCATGGAGGGCCGCCCGTCATGACCTCGACACGCTTTAAGGCTGTCAAGTTGCTTGACACGGTGGTACATTTTCAGTGCGACCCCAATCGACGAAAGAGCCCCTGGGCTTCGGGAATGATCCCTAGTTGGTTGGGGTTTCGTGCGTCAGTAGTAGTGCTCGGTGCCGTACCCGAAGTAGTCACTCTCGATCCTGATCTTGCTCCGGATCAGTCTGTGAGCCCGGTCGTCGCCGGTCTCCCACTTCCGTGTGACCGCCCAGGTGCAGTAGTCCGCAGCCTGGAGACCGAAGTCGGACTCATCCCGCCAGAATGCCAATACTCGCTTGGCGCGGAAGGGCAGACACTGGGCCATGACATCGTCCACGGCGCCCCTGAACGCAGCCCGGGTCTTCCTGGTTCCCATCTGAGCGGCGACGACCTGGATGGAATCGCCCTGGTGGAACAACTGAGGGGCGGCCCGACTGAGATGAAAAAACCAGGCGCACTGGTAGAACTTCGGTTCGGTTGGGCGGATCGAGGGCTGGGCCTTGGACTTCTCCAACAGAGTGATGTCGAACCGGAACTCAAGTTCCACCAAGGCGTCGAACACCGCGTCTCGCACGACCTGGGCGTCCGGAGAGGCGTGGAAACACGAATCCAAACCCTGGGCCTTCCAGGCCAGTTCGTCCCGGAGCCGCATGAGGCGCGTCCGGAGCGCCCACACCTGTTCTTCGTCGGCGCACAGCGTGCCAACCGCGAAGTACCTGGATGCCTTCCCATTGCGGAGGAACTGGAGGTCGCCACTCTCATCTGCGAACAGATACTTGATCGCCACGAAGGGGCCTTTCTCTCGACTGCCACCTATGGAAGCACATCGAGAGGACACTCCTCGGGCGGGAAACTCACTAAGCGCCATTACCCGCAGATGACATAAAGGCAGGTCAGCGCGAATATTCAGCTGTTAATCCACAGGCACTCCCCAGCAAGTCACAGCCTTGTAGGCCACTGTGACGAGTTGAGGGCGCGGTGGGTGAATAGCGTGGACCAGCTCTACGTCGCGCCGCACGAGTTGGTCTATGCCGGTCGGTTCGAATGGCGGGAAGTGGCGGTCCGCTCTCGGCGGTCGTGGGCCTTGTCGTCGTCGCCCTCAAGACCGCAGTCCACGTCGGACAGTGAGCGTTAAGACGGAGCGGGTCCGGTGAGCCACCAGGCGATCACGTTACTTGTCAGCTCGGGGATCGGGCCCTCGCCGGTGGAGCCGTCGCCCCACCGCGGAAGGTCCACCCAGATGCGCAATGGTGGACTGCCGATCATCGGGAGGTCGACATGGGCGAGTGGGCGCATCGTCGAGGCGAGCACGTCCCTTTCGGAGGTCCCGCAGTTGAGCGCCGGGACGACACCCGGCAGGCAGATCACCTCGGCTCTCCGCCACACCGGCGCCGTGGGCCTGCACAAGGGACCCCGCCACTCCGCGCAACTACCGCACGTCGCTCGACCCGCGTGCTGACCGTCCTGGCCTCCGCCCGATCGCCCCGCGTTGGGGGCGAGCGCCCCGGATCGAGCGGGATCGTCCACTCGGCGGGATCCGCCCGGTGGTTGGGGGCTCGGTGCGCGGAGCGCGGGAGCGGCGGCCGTCGTCATCGCTTTCGCGCTGGCACGTGAGCGATGTCGACGGACACCGGCCGCCACGAGATCCCGGGGATCGAACGCAGGGGAGCGAACGAGTCGGCAGCGCGCAGCCAGGCGACCGCCAGACTGCTCGCGATAAGGTCGGCGTCGGCGGGGTGGGCTCGCGTGGCGACGCGACGCAGGAGCTGGACGTCGGTGAGCTTGACCGTGACCGTCCACGTGATCGTCCCCCGGTCGTAGATCTCGGTGGTCACAGCGCTCTCAACATCGAGAACCCGGAACGCGCCCTCTTCGAGGAGTTCCTCCACACCGCCCGTAGGCCAGATCAGCCAGTTCAGTTGAGGCAGCGGCGGCAGGGTGGGATCGGGCCCCGCCTCCTCACTCGCCGGGTCCTCGATCACCGCACCGGAGAACGCATCGACCACCACCGTGTCCTCACGGTACTGGGCCAGTGCCGCCGTCACCGCCGCCGCATCGACGATGGCGACCTCCGCGGACACAGTGCAGGACCATGTCTCGCGGTTCCTGCCGGGACGGGGCCGCGCAGGCGAGGGCTGCGGGGTGGGCTCAGGCGCGGACTCGGGTAGGTCGAACAGCCCGGGCTCGTCGGTGTCCATGGCGGCTGAGACTACTTTCCCGAACGGGGGCGTCCCAGCACGCCACTCGCATCTCGTATCGTCGGTGAGGTGACGCCTTCGACAGATCGCCCCTACGGACCAGGCGACCTCACCGCAGACGAGTTGAAGCACGCGGTTCTCGACGCATTGGCGAGCGCGGGAGTCCCGCAGACCGAGCTGATGGCCTCCCTCGCAGCTGGAGCCGACTACCAGTCGCCGTGGGACCGCCCGGCCGTCAACCGGCGACACCCGAGGCGCGAGACACCGGTGATCTACCGTGTCAAGGTCGAGCTGCAGGACTCGTCCCCGCCCATCTGGCGACGCCTGGACCTGCGCAGCGACCTCATGTTGCCGCGCCTTCACCTGATCCTGCAGGAAGCCATGGGCTGGACGAACAGTCACCTGCACGAGTTCGTCCACGCATCCTCGCGCCGGGACCGCGACGCCGAGCACTTCGCCTCCATGGACTACCCCGACGCCGGGGAGATGGGCGAACTCGACGAGGCTGACGTACGGCTCGACGAGCTGGCGCACAGCGTGGGCGATAGGTTCCTGTACCTGTACGACTTCGGTGACAGTTGGTGGCATCGCGTCACCGTGGAGAAGGTCCTGGAGCCCGACGACGACGACGAGATCCCGGATGCGACGGTGGTGGCAGGTCGCCGGGCATGCCCTCCGGAGGACTGCGGGGGGATCTGGTCATATAACGAGTGGATCGCCGGCGGCGAAGAGTTCGACTCGGATGGCTGGGGCCCGGAGGTACTCGAGTTCTGGGCCGGCTGGGACGCGGAAGAATTCGACCTCGAGGACGTTCAGCGGCGAGTGGTCGGAATCGTCGACACGCCAGCCACTCTCAGGGAAGTCCAGCGGGACGAGGCCGCGAAGCTGCAGATCCTGCTCGAACGGGTCGGCGACGGGGTCAAGCTCACCGCGGCCGGGTACCTGCCGCCGACGATGGTCGAGCAACTCATGGCCGACACCGGCTGGGACCGCACGTGGATCGGGAAGAACAATCGCGAAGACCTGACGTTCCCGATCTGGCAGCTGAGGGACTGGGCCCGCGCGCTGGGGCTGGTGCGTAAGTACAAGGGCGAGCTCCGGCCGACCCGCCGCGGTACCGCGTTGAAGAACGACCACCAGGCCCTCACCGAGCTGATCGCTCGCAGCTTGCCGCACGATCGGCTCTACGGCACCCCGCTCGACTGGTTCTGACCCGGCCGGTTCCGCGCGGCCGGGTTTATGCGGGCCGGGGGCGGGTGGCGGACCTCGTCGCCGTCGCCCCAGTTCGGTTCACTCAACCGAACCAGGCCAGAACCCGTCGACACTGGGCCTCGACCTCGGCCATAAGCGTGTCTGCCAACCGGTGTTCGTCGTCAGTGCGCGGGGGGTGCAGCTCGATGGCGGATCGGAGTGCCCCGGGCAGCTCATCGGCGTCGAGGTAGATCTGGGCGGTGAGCACGCTCGGATCGAGGTCGTTGGTCTCCGCAAAGGTGATCCAGTGGCGGAGGGTGATCTCGTCGTAGGCGTACCGACTCCCGATCTTCATGGCGAGTCTGCGCTGACTCCGTTGTGGTGAGTACGGGTAGATCGACGCGATGTCATAGAGCGGTGCGAGCCGGGGTGGGGAATCATCGGCGTGAAGAATCGCGTAATTCTTGGCATGGGCGTCGGTGGCGCCGAGCAGAAAGTTGATCGCAAGCGCTCGAACGAAAAGCCAGACGTCTTCCTCGAGGCGGAGCGCCCGCAAGAAGGAGATGACATCGCCGGGGGATGGGCCTCCATCGGCCTGGTACTTGCGCGACGGATGAACTGCGAGAGCTTGGCAGAGGTCCTCCTGATGGACACGGGTCACGGTTCCATCAACGGCGACATGGCGGTCCCACCGTCGGCTGATCACAGCGGGAGTGCCAGCGAAATCGACATAGTTCGTGGCGGCCGTCGGCAAACCGATTGTTCGGACGGCTTGCAGACACAGGACTTCGTTGTACGCCTGGCAGGGGAGATCGGTAACACCGGGCTTGATGATGTGCGTAGTGGGGATCGCGCCGGTCGCCTGGTACCACTGGTCTGCTCGTCGGTGGAGAGCGACCTTCTCCTGAGCTCCTGCGAGCGACCAATGCTCGCCGCGGGCCTGCCAGGATGCCTGTCTGCTCGAGATCAGCTCGCGAAGTCTCCTGCTGATGTCGGCGTCAGATATCGGTACGAGGACCCCCTCGTCGAGTTCATCCATCGCATCGGGGCGGAGGAACTGAACAGCGCCGGCGCAATCGCGACCGACAGCGGTGAGGAGGGAAAACGTGTTGCCTGCGACGGCCCCGTGATGGCGGGCGATCTGGACCCGCGCGGCCTGGTTGTCGGGCAACAGTCCGTCGAGGAAGGGCTCGACCCGATCGGGGCCCCAGGCCTGACGGCGTCTGGGCATGGAGAGCGAGAGATTCCGTTCGGGGCCGTCGAGGTCGTAGGAGAACGAGTGCTTGCCATGACGGTCCTCCGTCAACGTCCCCAGTCTCTGTCCAGACAGTAGGACCGCGAGTTCCTTGTCAGGCATCGGAAGACCGCTGAGTGATGTCATCTGCGACGTCGCGTGCACGGTGGGCCGCCCGGATGGCGCGTGCAGCGGCAAGCGCTACTTCGCCAGGGGGGGCCACTTTTGCGGAAGTCAGGACTTCAAAATCGTCCGCCGGTGTGTCGACTGCTTCGGGTGCCTCCATCGCCTCGACTGCATCGACCGCCTCGGGCAGGTGCCGCGGGTGGCGGGCCGACTCGGCGGGGGGCGTGTCCGAGTCCGGTACGGGATACGCCAGCCGGATCGTGACGTCCAGAACATCCATCATCGCGAGCACCTTGCTCAGTGACGCATTGGGAGCGCGCCCGCTCTCGAAGAGGCTCACCCAGGAGCGTGTGAGATGGGCTGCCGCTGCGAGGTCGGCCTGGCTCATACCGGCGGCGAGACGGGCGTCCCTGACCGACGTAGCGATGTCGGTCACAGTCCGGGCCCTAGCGGCGAACGTTGCCATGACGCTCCTGAGGTTCGTTGTATCGAACGCAGCCTAGGTGTTCGGTTTACCGAGCACAAGGTAGTGTGTGCGCTATTTCGAACTTTGCGGTCGTCAAGCACCCTGTCCGGGTATCGGGGAGAGCCTTGTCGTCGTCGCTTTCAGGCGCGCAACCACAGGCCGAACTGTGCGCGTTACGACAGCGTGCGGCCGGTGAGTCACTTAGACGATGACGTCGTTCGTCGCCTCGCGGATGGGGCTCTCGCCGGTGGAGCCGTCGCCCCGCCGCGGAAGATTCACCCAGATGCGCAGCGGCGGCCCGCCGAGTTCGAGATGGCCCGGCCGGTTCCGCGCCACCCGGCGGCCGCGGGTCGGTCCGGGCAAAGGGTGAGCCTCGTCATCGTCGCCGCTTCCCAACGCGGGCCGGGGAGCGGCTCAGGAGCTACAGCGGCCCGCCGAGGCGCCAGTTGCCGGTGAACTTAATGCGGTCGGCGCCGGCGGGCAGACCGCGGGCAGGACGGTCTGGGTAGCGCCGCCTGGCCGGACCCTCCAGCCAGTGCGCGCCCGCGCCCGAGGCGTGCCGGACCAGGTCCACGCACAGCGCACCGTCGCGCAGTGAGCGCACCGTGTACTCCCGGACCAGCGCGGCGCCGCCCGGCGGGTGCGCCAGACCGCCGCCCGGCGCGGCCACGGGGAGGTGGACCTCGCCGGTGGCGGGATCGGGAAGGCAGAAGAACACCACGTCGTCGAAACCCTCGCTGTACGCCGCCGGCGCGGAGTCCTCGGTGGCGGCGGTGAACTCCCCGAGCTGATCGCCGTCGAGCGTCACGCGCACCAGATCCGCGGCGAAGGCAGCGACGGCCGCGTGTGCCGGCCAAAGGGACGGGTGCAGTAGTAGCTGCGATCACTGTTGAGCGAGTGGTCTCGCCGCACCACTCCCACGCCGGCCGGCCCGCTCGGCCGTTCACGACAGGAAATCTCTCAGCCAACCCGGGGTTCTGAACCGGTATCCTCCAATGGTTGCCGGGCATGCGCTGCACCGCGACCGGGCCGTGGACACCCGGCCCCGCGACCAGAGACGCTCGGCGGGCCCCGAGCGTGGGAGAAACGGACATCGATGTGATCACCCTTGCCGCGGCACCGCCGGTCGAACCCTCGGCCGAGTACAGCGGGTTCATCGGATGGGTCCTGAACCTGATGGAGACGCTGGGCGAGCTCGGCGTGGGCATGGCGATCCTGCTCGAGACGTTCCTGCCACCGATCCCGTCCGAGGCGGTCCTGCCCGGGGCGGGGTTCCTCGCCTACGAGGGGCGGATGAGCTTCTCCCTCGCCTGGGCCGCGGCCACGGCGGGCGCGCTGCTCGGCGCCTGGATCTGGTACGCCGTCGGGGCCGCGCTCGGACGCGATCGCACGAGGCGCCTGGTGGGCAGGATCCCGCTGCTCGACTACGAGGACTTCGACAAATCGGAGGCCTTTTTCCAGCGGTGGGGCGGAGTGGCCGTGCTGCTGGGGCGCTGCGTCCCCCTGGTGCGCTCGTTCGTCTCGATACCCGCCGGGATCAACCGGATGCCTGTCACGCACTTCACGGCGTACACGCTCATCGGATCAGGGGTGTGGAACGCCATCTGGATCGGCGCGGGGTTCGCGTTCGGCCCGGCGATCAAGCCCGCGCTGGAGCGGTGGAGCGGGGTGCTGTCCAACGCGGTGTTGGTGGTCATCGCGATCCTGGTGGTCTGGTTTGTGGTCAAGCGCGTACGGCGGCTGATCGAGCGCCAGCGCGCTGTGAGCGTGCAGTGAGCGCCGGTGTTCTCCCGCCCACTCGTCGAGTGGTCGAATGTGACGGATTCGCCAACACCCGACCTGGGAGAACGCGATCAAGAGTGACCCTGCGATGGCTTTGTCGTCGTCGTTCGTTTCGTGCAGCCCCGGTTGGGACGCGCATGGGCCGGTCACACTGGCACGCCTGATCAAGCGGAGGCATTCTGGACGTCATGCCAGCCGACTCCAGCCAGCCCGCGCCCGGCGCCACCACGGTGCCCAGCTCCGCCACCGCGTCCAGCGCCACCACTGACCGCGCGTCTGACGAAAAGGTCGGGCTGCGCGTCTTTGTCGAACCCCAGCAGGGTGCCACCTACGCTGATCAGCTCGCGGTCGCCCGCGCGGCAGAGGAGCTGGGCTACGAGGCGTTCTTCCGCTCGGACCACTACCTCAAGATGGGCGACGTCAGCGGCCTGCCCGGACCCACCGACGCCTGGCTCACCCTGGCCGGCCTGGCCCGGGAGACCAGCACCATCCGGCTCGGCACCCTGCTGACCTCGGTGACGTTCCGGCACCTCGGCCCGCTGGCGATCTCCCTCGCGCAGGTCGACCAGATGTCCGGGGGACGCCTGGACATCGGCCTGGGCGCCGGGTGGTACGACGACGAACACACCGCGTACGGGATCCCCTTCCCGCCCATCGGCGAGCGATTCGACATGCTCGAGGACACCCTCGGCGCACTGGAGACCCTGTGGTCGACGCCTGAGGGCGAGACGGTCACCGTGCGCGGCAAGCGAATCGATCTAGTGGACTCTCCCGGCCTGCCCAAGCCGCTGCAGCAGCGACCGCCGGTCATCGTCGGGGGCTTCGGCAAGCGTCGCACCCCCGCACTGGCCGCCCGGTTCGCCGACGAGTTCAACGTGCCCTTTGCCGACGTCGACACCGTGGCCACCCAGTATCGCCGCGTCGACGAGGCGTGCGCTGAGCGCGGCCGGGCGCCGGGGGAGATCGTGCGCTCAGCGGCCCTGGTCCTGTGCTGCGGCCGCGACGAGGCGGAGCTCGCCCGCCGGGCCGGCGCCATCGGCCGGGATCCGGAGGAACTGCGGGCCAACGGCGCGGCCGGAACCCCGGATCAGGTGGTCGACACCATCGGCCGGTACTCGGCGATCGGTGCCCGGCGCATTTACCTGCAGGTTCTGGACATGTCCGATCTCGATCACCTGGAGCTCGTGGCCTCGGAGGTCGCGCGGCAGCTGTAGGGGGAGCGGATTAGGTCCCTCTCTTCGCTGGAGAAAGCGTGCGTTGCGGGACAGAGAGGTCGCCTATGAACCAGTTCGAAAGGTGGGTTGTCGGAGTCTGCGCCTAGGGTGTCGATGGAAGTTCCAGATCGACGCGGATGGGGGCGCTGCATGGTCGCTGCTGACCTGGATGCGGTGAAGCTCGCTGCTTTCGCTTCAGCTGCCGACTCGACCGCGATCTCGCTGCTTTTGGGTGCAGGGGCTTCAGTCCCGGCGGGACTCCCAGATTGGGAGGAACTCGTCGTTCGACTTCTCGTCAGAAGTGGGGTTGTCGCGCAAGAAGACGATGCGCGGGGGTTCGTCCGAACGCAGGACCCGATGCTCGCCGCGGAGGCGGCGCGCTGCGACGACCCCGAGTGGCGCACCCTTGTTCGGCAATCGTTGTATGGAGAAGGCACGGATGGTGCGCCGCTGGCGGATCCGACAGACCTTCACTATGCGGCAGCGTCATTGGCGCTCCACTACCAGCCGTCAGGGCTGAGGCTCTTCACTACCAATTTTGACCTCTTGCTCGAGGGCGCCCTGTTCACAAGTCTCGGTGAGAATCAGAGGGACCTACCGGTTCAACCTCGTGCCCGAGCTGCACCCCCAGACGCGGAAGGAGGTTTTCTGGTCCACCATCTACATGGACTGGTGGGCGACACTGAGGACGTCTGGGAGAGCCCGATACTTACCCTCAATGATTTCTCCGTGCTCGCTGGTCGGCCAAACACATGGCAGGCAACGGAAATGTACTCTGCGCTCCAGCAGGGTCCGCTGATTCTCGCTGGGACTTCGTTCAGAGACGTCGACATCAGGAAGTGGTTGCACGAAATCATCGCGGATGGCTTCGCCCCGATGGTTGTCGCCGCCATGGCTCGTGAAGGATTGCAGCTAACTCCGGGGGAGTTGACCGCAGTCAGCGTGGCAATCGAGAACCAGTGGCGAGCGATTGGAGTAACTGCCGTGATGTTCGACGATTACGGGGAGATCGCCCAGGCGGTGAAGGAGCTTCCGTACCTTAGGCGCTCCGACTACGCGTCTCCGAGCTTGAGGGTTGAGGCGCTTTGGCGCCCGATCCACGGTGCATTCGACACTTGGCAAACTGCTCACTCTGAGGCTCTGGCAACTGGACGTGAAGCGCTGAGGGACGCGCTCGGACGTGACGCAAACCTGACCTTGTGGCTTGCCGACGGGAACGGCGGTCTAGTTCGGTGGGCATCCCCAGATCGCTGCTACAGAACTCGAGACGACTTGCGCCGGGTGGCAGCCGCATATGACAGTCCGTGGGTCGCCAGTCTCGCTCTCACCTATGGTGCGATCATCGCCAGGGACCCGGAGGGCATCTCCACAACCGGGCGGTGGCGTTCAGTGGTGGCAGCCCCGGTATCGGTACAGGTAGGGGAGTACCCACCCGTCACTATGGCGGTGTTGTCGTCCGCTGTTGGAGTCCCGCTGGACGAGACCGACCCAAATCTCTGGGTCGAAGTACTGCAGGAACTTTCCAACGAATGGTCCGAGAGACTGTCAGAGATCGCGAACGTTCCCAGCCAATTGGATCCATCACTAGACGTAGACTCGAAGCCTGACGAGGAGACCACATGAAGTCGACACAGAAAATTGCAGTCAACAAGATCGCGGCCGGAACCTATCGAGTGAGCAGTAGCCACGGGCGTAGCGTGAGCACCGGCCGTTACGTTACGGGCAGAACGTCGACGACCGCGAAGCCCGAGCCGAGGAGCAAGACCAACTGAGCGAGGGCGCCCGTCCGTCGCCGACAACCTGATACACAGCCCGTACAGGCTGGGCGAAAGGTCCTTGGCTCTCGGCCCGAGCGCCCGGGGTGACTCCGCGGCCGACCCTCGATTCGATCATTGCCCTTAGTGCCGTGCGCTTTTCGGCGCTTAGCTCCCCGCCCGGGACCTCCGGCGGTCCAGCGCCCGCATGACCTGGGACGCGCTCGCCCCGTGGAGCACCAGGGAGGCGATGATGACCAGCGACACCGCCGGCCACAGGGACCAACCGTCCTCCTTGGGGAAGAAGCCCATCGCGTAGCAGAGGTAGAACAGCGAGCCCACGCCGCGGACGCCGAACACCGACACCACCATCCGCTCGTCGCGGCGGAGTTTGCGGTCTCCCAGGAGCGAGACCCAGGCGGCGATCGGGCGGACCACCAGCAGGACGCCGGCAGCAACCGCCACGTGGGTCCACTCCAGGCGGCCGACCGCATCGGAGATGAACGAGGCGCCGATCACTAGAAGAACCAGCAAGGTGAGCAAGTGCTCGGTGTACTGCACGAACTCGTGAAAGTGCTCGTGCTTCTCGTCGTCACGCTCGGACGCGCGGACCCCGAGCGCCGCGCAGAACACGGCGAGGAAGCCCCAGCCGCCCAGCAACTCGCCGAGGCCGTAGGCCAGCAGGAGCGTGGCCACGGCGGCGGCGGGTTCGGCGAATCCCACGAGTCGGTGGTCTCCCACCCGCACCCGGTAGACCGCGGCGCCGATGAGCCGGCCGAGGAGATAGCCCACCACCGCGCCGATGACCGTCTTGCCCACGAGGTCCCACGCCAGCCAGCCCAGGAGCCACTCGCCGGGATCCCCCTTGGTCGCCAGGTAGATGGCGAGGTACACAAACGGGAACGCGAGGGCGTCGTTCAGCCCGGCCTCGGAGGTCAGGGCGAAGCGGGCCTCGTCGTGCTCGTCGTCGACCTCCTCCCCGGAACTCGGACCCTCAACCTGCACGTCGGAGGCCAGGACCGGGTCGGTCGGGGCGAGCACCGCCCCCAGCAGCACGGCGACCGCGGGGGTGAGCCCCAGTACCCACCACCCCAGTACCGCCACTCCCGCGATGGACAGGGGCATGCCGATCGCCAGCAGCCGCCACGTGGTGGTCCACCCGCGCAGGCTCAGCGGCCGATCCAGCGCGAGGCCCACGCCGAAGAGCGCCACGATCACGGTGACCTCGGCCATCCGCTCAGCCAGCTCGGCGTGCTCGATCACGTCGACGAGCTGCGACTCGTTTGGCATCAGCCAGCCGATGAGCATGCCCACGCCCACCACCACGATCGGTGCGGACAGCACCCGCTCGCGGAGCAGGCGCGGAAGGAACGACCCGATGAGCAGGGCCGCGCCGATGACCGCGTACATCAGGTCGGTATTGGGCACGCAGTGAGTGTGGTCGCCCTCAGGTCACCTGCGCCACCGCAGACGAATCAACAGACACACCCGCTAGCATGTTCGACATGCCCGGCGACAGCGATACCAATACGGAGGCCCCCGACCTCGTCGACGCCGCACGTCTGGGCAGCCAGCCGCAGCCGCAGACGGCACGGGGTCGGCGAACGCGGGAGGCGCTCATCGCGGCGGCCCGCACGGTCTTCGAGCGTGACGGGTACGTGGACTCCCGGCTCATCGACATCGCCGCCGAGGCCAAATGCTCGATCGGCAGCTTCTACACCTGGTTCGACAGCAAGGACGAGGTCTTCGCCGCGGTCCTCTACCAGGCGCAGAGCGATATGCTTCACCCCGGTACGGGCCGTATCGAGGCGAGCGATGACCCCGTCGCCATTATCGCGGCGAGCAACCGCGCCTACTTCGAGGCCTACCGTCGCAATGCCCGCCTCAACATGCTCCTCCAGCAGGTGGCGGCGCTCGACCCACGCTTCCGCGACCTGCGCAATGCGCGCTCGATGGCCTTCGTCACCCGCAACGCGCGCGCCATCGCGGACCTGCAGGAGCGGGGCCTGGCCGATCGCGGTGTCGATGCCTCGATGGCCGCGATGGCCCTGTCCGGGATGGTCGCCCGACTGGCCTACGAGGCCTTCACCGGGGGTGCGGTCGTCGAATCCGTCGACGACCTCGTCGAGACGGCGACCCGACTGTGGACCAATGCCCTGGGGCTGACGACGCCGGAGCTGCGCGCGGACTGATCCGTCCGCGCGCAGCCCCGTCCGTGGTCATCGGGCGATGGTGACCCCGCCGTCGACGGTGAGTGTGCTGCCGACGACGTAGTCGCCGGCGTCCGAGGCCAGGTAGACCGCGGCGCCCGCCATGTCCTCGGGGCGGCCGATTCGGCCGGAGGGGATCTGCCCGGTGATCTGGTCGCCGTGGTCGCGCGCCTCCTTGTTCATGCTCGAAGCGAAGGCGCCGGGCGCGATCGCGCTGACGATGATGCCCTCGGGCGCGAGGCGCATCGCCATCCGCTTGGTCAGGTGGACGATTCCGGCCTTGCTCGCGTGGTACGAGTAGGTCTCCATTGGGTTGAGCGAGAGGCCGTCGATCGAGGCGATGTTGATCACCTTGGCCAGGTGGCCGGTCTGCTCGCGGCCGGCGAGCAGCAGGCCCTTGGCGGCCTGGGTGAGGAAGAAGGGCGCCTTGACGTTGAGGTCCATGACCTTGTCCCAGCCGCTCTCGGAGAACTCGTCGAAGGGCTCGCCCCAGGCCGCACCCGCGTTGTTAACGAGCACGTCGAGGTGGTCCTCGTGCTCGCGGAAGGCCTTTAGGAGGGCCGCGATACCGGCGGTCGTCGAGATGTCGTGGGGGAGGGCGACGCACCGCCCCTCACCGTGGATGGTGGACAGTTCGGCGGCGGTGGCCCGGCAGGCCTCCTCCTTGCGTGCGGTGATGTAGACGGTCGCGCCCTGGGCGAGCAATCCCTCGGTGATCATGCGGCCGATGCCGCGGGAGCCGCCGGTCACGAGCGCGACGCGTCCGTCGAGTGAGAAGAGGGCAGGGATGTCCATGGAGGTCCTTCGCGTCGGGTGGTGGTGGATCGACGGTAGCGGTAGTTGAATCCGGATTCAATAGTAGTTGAGCCGGGATTCATGTTGTGGGAGGGTGGCGGGGACATCCAATCGAGCACAGGAGCAGCCCATGACCCGGAACTCGCAGGAGATCCGCCTCGCCGCCCGACCGCAGGGCCGCACCGACGAGAGCACCTGGAACCTCACGACGAGCGAGGTGCCCGACCCGGGACCCGGTGAGATCCTCGTGCGCGTCGACCTCGTCTCGCTCGACCCGGCGATGCGCGGCTGGCTCAACGATGTGCGCTCCTACGTCCCCCCGGTCGGTATCGGCGACGTGATGCGGGCACTCGGTGCCGGCGAGGTGGTCGCGTCCGAGCATCCCGACTTCGCCGTCGGCGACGTGGTCAGCGGCACCTTCGGCGTGTGCGAGTACGCCCTGTCGGACACGAACGGGGTCACCCGACTCGACCTCGACGTCGCACCGATGAGTACCTGGCTGGGCGCACTCGGCATGCCCGGAATGACCGCATACTTCGGTCTCATCGACATCGGCCGGCTGCAGGCCGGCGACACCGTCCTCGTCTCCGCGGCGGCCGGCGCGGTGGGCAGTACCGTCGCCCAGCTGGCCAAGGCCATGGGGGCCCGGGTCATCGGCGTCGCCGGCGGCGCGGACAAGGTCGCCTGGCTGCGTGAGCTCGGTCTCGACGAGGTGATCGACCGTCGCGACGGCGACCTGCTGCGCCAGGTCCGCAAGGTCGCCCCCGACGGGATCGACGTCTACTTCGACAACGTCGGCGGCGAGCTCCTCGACGCCGCCCTGGCCAACCTGCGCCGCGGCGCGCGAGTCGTCCTCTGCGGCGCCATCTCGGCCTACAACGACGAGACCCTCGCCGAGGGCCCCCGGCGCTACATGTCCCTGCTGGTCTTCCGCGCGACGATGCAGGGCTTTGTCGTGTTCGACTACGCGGACCGCTACCCCGAGGGCGTCGCCGAGATCTCCCGACTCATCTCAGAGGGCCGCCTCGTCCCGACCGAGACCGTCCTCGAGGGCGGGGTCCCCGCCTTCCCCGACGCCCTGCTCGGCCTCTTCGACGGGGTCAACACGGGCAAGCTCCTCCTGAAGATCTGAAGGGACCCACCATGCGTGCCATCCACATCTCCTCGCTCGACGGCCCGGGCGCCGTCGAGGTCGTCGACCTGCCCGACCCCCACCACGAGGACCTCGTGACCATCGAGGTCAAGGCGGCCGGGGTCGCCTTCCCCGAGCTGCTCCAGACGCGCGGCCTGTACCAGGTCAAACCCGACCTCCCCTTTGTCCCGGGGGCGGAGGTCGCCGGCGTCGTCACCGCCGCCCCCGAGGGCAGTGGCCTGTCCGTCGGTGACCGCGTCGCCGCCCTCACGCTGCTCGGCGGGTTCGCGGAGCAGGCCCTGGCCCGCCCCGACCTCACCTTTGTGCTGCCCGACGAGGTCGGCTTCGAGGAGGGGGCCTCCTTCCTCTTCAACTACGCGACGGTCTACTTCGCGCTCATCGAGCGAGGCCACCTCGCCGAGGGGGAGACCGTTCTCGTCCACGGTGCCGCCGGTGGCATCGGGACCGCGGCCATCCAGATGGCCAGGGCGTTCGGGGCGGGCACGGTCATCGGAGTGGTCTCCACGCAGGAGAAGAGGGAGATCGCCCGGGCCGCGGGTGCGGACGAGGTGGTCCTCGCCGACGGCTTCCTCGAGGCCGTCGGCAAGGCGAGCGTCGACGTCGTGGTCGATCCCGTCGGTGGCGACCGGTTCACCGACTCGTTGCGCTGTCTGCGCGAGCACGGCCGCCTCCTCGTCATCGGCTTCACCGCCGGCTCGATCCCTGAGGTCAAGGTCAACCGGCTACTGCTCAACAACGTCTCCGTCGTGGGGGTCGGCTGGGGTGCCTACGCCCTGTCCCGCCCCGGCCACATCGCCACGGAGTGGGACGCGATGCTCCCGCACCTGCGCAGCGGGGCCCTCCGGCCCGTCGTCGGGGCGACCCACCCGCTCGGGGACGCGGCGGCGGCGTTGCGTTCCCTCGAGGGCCGGACGGTCACCGGCAAGGTCGTGCTGGTGCCGTGAGCGGGAGTCTGCCCCCCGTCGAGGAGATCGACCGGATCCCGGCGGCCTGCAGCACCGTCGCCGGTCGCGAGTGGGAGGACGGCAACGGCCACGTCAACGTCGCCCACTTCTACGGCTTCCACATCCGGGGCGCCGAGGAGGCGCTGCGCCGGGTGGGGATCGACGACGACTACCGCAGCAGCCGGCGGCTGGGGGTCTTCAGCATGGAGCAGCACCTGCGCTTCTTCCACGAGGTCCACATCGGCGAGGAGGTCTCGGCACACGTGCGGTGGCTCGACCGGGGGGACAAGGTCTTCCATGGCATCTCGGTCGTTCTCAACCGCACGACCGGGCGCATCGCCAACACGCTCGAGGTGATCGAGGGCCACGTCGACCTGGCCACGCGTCGCGCCGCGCCCTTCCCGGCCGACGTCGCGCAGCGGATCGACGACGAGTTGGCCGCCCACCGGGCCCTCGGGTGGCAGCTGCCGCTCTCGGGGGCCATGGGTGTGCGTCGCTGACCGGGCCCCGGCCCGGATATGAGAGGACCGCACCTGCTCTGCAGGTGCGGTCCTCTCGTGCGTGACGGGGTCGGACGGTGGCCCAGGGGTCAGACGGTGAAGCGGCCGATCGACTCGGCGACGAGGATCGGCTTGTCGATGCCCTCCGTCTCGACGGTCAGCATGGTGACGACCTTGACCGCGCCCGGTGCCGTCTCCTCGACCGATGTCAGGCTGGCCCGCAGCCGGATCCGCGAATCCACCGGTAGCGGGTGGATGAAGCGGACCTTGTCGTAGCCGTAGTTGAGGCTGTGCGCGAACCCGTCGAAGGCCATGAGCTCCTCGAGGAAGGCGGGCGTGCGCGAGAGGCTGTAGAGGCCGTGCGCGATCGTCGACCCGAAGGGGGAGTCCGCCGCCCGCGCGGGATCGACGTGGATCCACTGGTGGTCGCCGGTGAGCTCGGCGAAGCCGTCGATGCGCGACTGGTCGACGACGTGCCACTCGGTGGGGCCGAGCTCCACCCCCACGAGGTCCCGGAGGTCCTGCACGGAGGTCGGGCGGCGCTGGGCGGTCTGGGTCACGATGGGCTCCTTCGATCAGGGACGATTCTCCCCGAATCTAGTTGAACTTGAAGCCGGATTCAAGTATGTTTCGGGTCATCCGGCAGTCGAGACCACAGGAGTTCTCACATGACCATTGACCACCAGCGCATCGCCGTCGTCACCGGCGCGGCCCGAGGTATCGGTGCGGGTGTCGCCCGTCGCCTGGCCGACGACGGGATGGCCGTCGCCGTCCTCGATCTCGACGAATCCGCCTGCGCGGGCGTCGTCGAGGAGATCGTCGCGAGCGGGGGCCGGGCGCTCGCCGTCGGCGCCGACGTTTCGGATCCCGGGCAGGTCGAGGCGGCCGTCGCGCGCATCGCCGACGAGCTCGGAGCGCCCACGGTCCTGGTCAACAACGCCGGCATCATCCGCGACAACCTGATCTTCAAGATGTCCGTCGAGGACTGGGACTCCGTCATGGCGGTCCACCTGCGCGGGGCGTTCCTCATGACCAGGGCCTGCCAGGCGTACATGACGCAGGAGCGCTTCGGCCGAATCGTCAACCTCTCCTCGACCTCGGCGCAGGGGAACCGCGGCCAGGCCAACTACTCGGCCGCCAAGGCCGGCATGCAGGGACTCACCAAGACCCTGGCCATCGAGCTCGGCAAGTTCGGGGTCACCGCCAACGCGATCGCCCCCGGCTTCATCGAGACCGAGATGACCGCGGAGACCGCCGCGCGCATCGGCATCGCCTTCGACGACCTGAAGAAGATGGCCAGCGAGCAGGCGGCGGTGGCCCGCACCGGTACGCCGCGCGACATCGCGCACGCCGTCTCCTTCTTCGCGAGCGAGGGCGCAGGCTTCACCACCGGCCAGGTCCTCTACGTCGCCGGCGGGCCGTGCGACTGATGGGTACCGCGATGCAGGTGCAGGACAAGGTGGCCGTCGTCACCGGCGCCGCGGGCGGCATCGGTGCCGCCCTCGCCGAGGCCCTCGTCGAGGCCGGCGCGAGGGTCGTCGTCTCCGACCTCGACGAGGCGCGGTTGACCACCACGGCCGAGCGGCTCGGCGTGGTCGCGGTCGCGGGGGACGCCTCCAGCGACACGACGATCACCGCGATGATCGCCGCCGCGCAGGATCACCACGGCCCGGTCGACCTCTTCTTCGCCAACGCGGGGGTCGGAGACGGTTCCGGCCTGGCCGCCACCGACGAGCAATGGCAGCTCGCGCTCGACGTCAACCTCCTCGCGCATGTGCGCGCCGCCCGGCAGCTCGTGCCGGGCTGGGTCGAGCGGGGGAGCGGGTACTTCGTCTCCACCGCCTCGGCCGCGGGACTGCTCACCCAGATCGGTTCGGCCACCTACTCGGTGACCAAGCACGGCGCCGTCGGCTTTGCCGAGTGGCTCGCCGTGACCTACGGCGCCGACGGTGTCGGCGTCAGCTGTCTGTGCCCGATGGGCGTCGACACCGACATGCTCCACTCCGGCATGAGCTCGACCGAGGGCGACGGCGGCCGGGTGGCCGCGGCCGCCGTGACGAGCGCGGGCGAGGTCCTCGCCCCGCGCGACGTGGCCGATCAGGTGCTCGCCGCGGTCGCCGAGGGGACCTTCCTTGTCACGCCACACGCCGACGTGCGGGAGTTCCTGCGTCGCAAAGTGGACGACCACGACCGGTGGATCCACGGCATGCAGCGCTACCAGCGACACCTCCAGGGAGGGACCCGATGACCAACGCAGCCGGACTGGTGTGGACCTGGGCCGACAAGACGCCCGAGGCCGTGGCCCTGCGCGAGGGGGAGCGAACCTGGACCTACGCGCAGTTGCGTACCGGGGTACGCGGGGCGATGGAGCGTCTCGTCGCCCTCGGCGTCGAACCGGGGGACCGGGTCCTCATGGTCCTGCCGACGAGCGCCGAGTTCGTCCTGGCCTACCACGCCGTCCTCGCGCTCGGCGCGACCGCCGTGACCGTCAACCCGTTGTGCACGCAACGCGAGTTGACCCACTTCGTTGACGACGCGGGCTGCACCACCGCGCTCGGCTGGCACGAGGGACGCGAGCCGGTGGAGGCGACCGCGAACGCGGCCGACCTGCCCCTGTGGCTGCTCGAACCCGGGTGCGTCGCCGCCCCCCAGGGGCAGCCCGCCCTCGCCGACGTGTCGCCGGAGGACGCCGCGGTGCTGCTCTACACCTCCGGCACCACCGGCGCACCCAAGGGCGCCGTGCTCACCCACGGCAACCTGCTCGCCTGCGGCGCCGGCTTCGCCGAGGCACTCGAGGTGACGCGCGAGGACCGGATGGGCACCGCACTTCCCCTCTTCCACGTCTTCGGCCAGGCCGCGGTCATGTTCACCGTCTACACGCCCGGCGGCAGCCTGTCGCTCATGCGCCCCTTCGACCCCGCGGCGCTGTTGCGCCTGGCCGCCGACCAGCAGCTCACCGCGCTCGCCGGCGTGCCGACGATGTGGAACGCCATGCTCCACGCGGACACCGACGTGACCGCCGAGGACCTGGCCCACCTGCGGCTGGCGTGCTCCGGCGGTGCCGCCCTCCCCCTCAAGGTGGCCAAGGCCTTCCGCGACCGCTTCGGCGCGATGGTCCTCGACGGCTACGGGTTGAGCGAGACGACCGGCGCAGCGAGCTTCAACCGCGCGATCCACCCGCGCAAGGAGATGAGCGTCGGCCGCGCCCTCGACGGGTGCCGATTGTCGATCGTGGACGACGACCGCAACCACCTGCCACCTGGTGAGGTCGGCGAGGTCGCCATCGCGGGGCCGGTGGTCATGCGCGAGTACTGGGGCCGGCCCGACGCCACCGCCGACGTCCGCGAGGGCGAGTGGTTCTTCACCGGGGACATCGGCCGGATGGACGAGGACGGCGACCTGTGGATCCTCGACCGCAAGAAGGACCTCGTCATCCGCGGCGGATACAACGTCTACCCGCGCGAGGTCGAGGAGGTTCTCTACGGCCACCCGGACGTCCTCGAGGTAGCGGTCATCGGGGTCCCCGATGAGCGGCTCGGCGAGGAGATCGCCGCGGTGGTCACCCCACAGCCCGGCGCGACGATCGACCCCGCAGCCCTGCGGGCCTGGCTCGCGGAGCGGCTCGCCTCCTACAAGGTCCCGCGGATCTACCGCCTCGTCGAGGCGCTCCCCAAGGGGGCGACCGGCAAGATCCTCAAGCGCCAGATCGACCGCGACGACATCGCGACCACCGGTGAGCGGCCCGCCCGGGCCACCACCCCCACCACCTGAGCGAAGGGAGCGACCCGTGGACTTCACGACGGACGCCGAGACCGCGGAACTGCAGGAGCAGCTCGACGCCTTCATGGACGAGCACGTCTACCCCATCGAGGCGACCTACCAGGAGCAGCTCGACGCGGCTCCCGACCGCTGGTCGCCGCCGCCGGTCATCGAGCAGGCCAAGGAGGCGGCCCGCAGCCAGGGGCTGTGGAACCTCTTCCTCCCCGGGGAGGACGGCGCCGGGCTGACCAACCTCCAGTACGCGCCGCTGTGCGAGACCCTCGGTCGGAGCCTGCACATCGCCCCGGTCGCGACCAACTGCGCGGCGCCCGACACGGGCAACATGGAGGTGCTGCACATGTTCGGCACCCCGGAGCAGAAAGAGCAGTGGCTCCAGCCGTTGCTCGATGGACAGATCCGCTCGGCCTTCGCCATGACCGAGCCACGCGTGGCCAGCTCCGACGCGACCAACATCGAGTGCGCGATCGTCCGCGACGGCGACGAGTACGTCATCACCGGCCGCAAGTGGTACATCTCCGGCGCGATGAACCCCGACGCCAAGATCTTCATCGTCATGGGCAAGACCGACCCGTCGGCCGGCCGCAACCGGCAGCAGTCGATGATCCTCGTCCCGCGAGACACCCCCGGCGTCGACGTCCGGCGCGGGATGAAGGTCTTCGGCTACGACGACCGCGACCACGGTGGCCACGCCGAGATCGACTTCTCCGACGTGCGCGTGCCGGTGAGCAACCTCATCGGCGACGAGGGAGCGGGCTTCGCGATCGCCCAGGCCCGCCTCGGCCCCGGCCGCATCCACCACTGCATGCGCCTCATCGGTATCGCGGAGCGCTCGCTCGAGCTGATGGTGGCCCGGGCCGCGAGCCGAGTCGCCTTTGGCAAACCACTGTCCGAGCAGGGCGTCGTCCGTGACTGGATCGCCGAGTCGCGGGTGCGCATCGAGCAACTCCGCCTGCTCACCCTCAAGGCCGCCTGGCTCATGGACACCGTGGGCAACAAGGGCGCCCACACGGAGATCCAGGCCATCAAGATCGCCGCGCCCGCCACCGTGGAGTGGATCCTCGACAAGGTGGTGCAGGTGCACGGCGCCGGCGGCCTGAGCCAGGACTTCCCCGTGGCGGAGTGGTACGCCCAGGTGCGCACCCTGCGCTTCGCCGACGGCCCCGACGAGGTGCACAAGAACGCCCTCGCCCGCCACGAGATCCGCAGGATGACGGCCGATGTCTGATCTGCACCAGCGCGTCGACCAGCTCCTCGCGAGCCACGACCCCCGGACCACCCCGGACGCCGAGTTCCTCGCCGCGCAGTTCGACCATGGCCTGGCCTGGGTCCACTTCCCGGAGGGGAAGGGGGGACTCGGTCTTGCCCGCGGACGCCAACTCGAGGTCGACGCCCTGCTCGACGCCGCGGGGGCACCCCGACCGGACCTCGGGCGCAACAGCATCGGCCTGGGCATGGCCGCCCCGACCATGCTCGCCTTCGGCAGCGAGGAGATGCAGCAGCGCTACCTGCGGCCGCTCTTCGCGGGGACCGAGGTCTGGTGCCAGCTGTTCAGTGAGCCGGGCGCCGGGTCCGACCTCGCGGGCGTCTCCACCCGGGCGGTTCGCGACGGCGACGACTGGGTCGTCGACGGACAGAAGGTGTGGACCTCCGGTGCCCACAACGCCGACCTGGCGATCCTCCTCGCCCGCACCGACACCTCGGTGCCCAAGCACGCGGGGTTGACCTACTTCGTGCTCGACATGACCGATCCCGGCGTCGAGGTGCGTCCCCTGCGTCAGATCACCGGCGAGGCGGAGTTCAACGAGGTCTTCCTCACCGGCGTCCGAGTGCCCGACACCCACCGGGTCGGCGCCGTCGGCCAGGGGTGGAAGGTCGCGACGACGACCCTCAACAACGAGCGCGTCGCCATCGGCGCCGGAAGCGACCGCGAGGCGGGCCAGATCGGCCTCGTCGCGCAGCGCTGGCGCGACGATCCCTCCGTGCGCACGCCCGGACACCACGCCGAGCTCATGCAGTGGTGGGTCGAGACCGAGGTGACCCGGCTGGCCGGGGAGCGGCTGCGCCAGTCCCTCGAGGCCGGTCAGCCCGGCCCGGAGAGCTCGGCCATGAAGCTCGCCTTCGCCCACCAGGCGCAGCAGGTGAGCGGTTTCGCCCTGGAGGTCGCCCCCGAGGAGGGGTTGACCTACCACGACTGGACGATGGTCCGTCCCGACGGGGGATCGTTCCTCGGGCACGGCCCCGGCTACCGCTACCTGCGCGCCAAGGGCAACTCGATCGAGGGGGGCACGAGCGAGATCATGCGCAATGTCATCGCCGAGCGGGTGCTCGGCCTGCCCCCCGACCACCGCCCCGACAAGGGGATCGCCTTCAAGGACGTGCCGCGATGATCGACCTTCTCCACTCCGACGTCGAGGAGTCCCTGCGCTCGAGTGTCCGCTCGGCACTCCAGCGCGCGCTCGACGACGCGTTGCCCGCCCGCCTGGCCGACGAACCCACCGCAGACGTCACCGGCCTGTGGCGCATGCTCGCCGAGCAGCTCGGCCTCGCCGGTCTGCTCGTTCCCGAGAGCCTCGGTGGATCCGGGGCGAGCGCCCGCGAGGCCGCGGTCGTCCTCGAGGAGCTGGGGGCCGCCGTCGCGCCGATCCCCTTCCTCACCAGCGCCGTCGTGGCCACCACCGCCCTCGTCCACGCCGGCGACGAGGTGCACCTGCCGGCCCTCGCGGCCGGGGAGCGCACCGCCGCGCTCGTCCTGCCGTGGACCGCGCGGCGGGGGGCGTGGACGCCGGTGGACCACTCGGCCGAGCCGGTCGCCGGGGCGCTCGGCGCCCACCTCTTCCTCGTCCCGACCCGGGACGACGGGGGCGCGACCTCCCTTCGGGCGTTCGGCCGGGACGAGGTGGACCTCACGCCGATCACCTCGCTCGACGTGACCCGGCCGCTGGCCCGGGTCACCGTGACCGGCACCGGCACCGAGATCGCCTCCGGGGGCCGGGCCGACGACGCCGTCGACGCCGCCCTCGCGGCGGGGGCCGCGCTGCTGGCCTCCGAGCAGCTCGGGCTGACGCGGTGGAGCCTCGAGACCACGGTGGAGTACGCGAAGACCCGCGTGCAGTTCGCTCGCCCGATCGGGTCCTTCCAGGCGATCAAGCACCGGCTGGCCGACCTCTACCTGCTCCTCGTCACCACGCAGGCGGCCGCCCGGTACGCCGCCGCCACGCTCGCCGACGAGGACCCCGACCAGCACGTCGCGCAGGCCCTCGCCCAGTCCTTCTGCTCCGACGCCGCCGTCCGCGCCACCGAGGAGGCCCTGCAACTGCACGGCGGCATCGGCATGACGTGGGAGGCGCCGGTGCACACCCGGCTCAAGCGGGCCAAGTCCGACCAACTCGCCCTCGGCACGCCGGACCGCCAACGCACCGACCTCGCAGCGCTCGTGGACCTCCCCGCGAGCTGACCCCCCACCCGACCCCACCCCAGTCGACACAGGAGTGACCATGCGCGACGCAGTCATCGTCTCCACCGCCCGCACCCCGATCGGTCGCGCCTACCGCGGCGCCTTCAACGACACCCAGGCCCAGGAACTCATCGGCCACGCCGTCCGGCACGCCGTCGAGCGAGCCGGCGCCGAGGGCGAGCGCATCGAGGACGTCGTCATCGGCGCCGCGCTGCAGCAGGGCTCGACCGCCATGAACATCGGACGGCAGGCCGCGTTGCGCGCCGGCCTGCCCGTCTCCGTCGCCGGCATGTCCGTCGACCGCCAGTGCGCGAGTGGCCTCATGGCCATCGCGACCGCGGCCAAGCAGATCGTCCTCGACGGCATGGAGGTCGCGGTCGGCGGTGGCGTCGACTCGATCTCGCTCGTGCAGAACGAGCACCTGAACACCTACCGCGCGCAGGACCCGTGGCTCGTCCAGCACGTGCCCGCGACGTACATGTCGATGCTCGAGACCGCAGAGGTCGTGGCCGAGCGCTACGGCATCAGCCGCGACGCGCAGGACGAATACGCCCTGCAGTCGCAGCTACGCACCGCGGCCGCCCAGGAGGCCGGTGCCTTCGACGACGAGATCGTCCCGCTCGAGTCGACGATGCTCACCAAGGACCGGGCCACCGGCGAGGTCGGGTCGCAGCAGGTCACGCTCACCCGGGACGAAGGCAACCGGCCGACCACGACGATCGAGAACCTGGCCACGATCGGCCCGGTCCTGGCCAAGGACGGCACCGAGGGCTACTCGATCACCGCGGGTAACGCCTCCCAGCTGTCCGACGGTGCCTCCGCCGCGGTCGTCATGGAGGCCGCGGAGGCCTCCCGCCGGGGACTGACCCCCCTCGGCGCCTTCCGCGGGATGGCCGTCGCGGGGTGCGAGCCCGACGAGATGGGAATCGGGCCGGTCTTCGCCGTGCCGAAGCTACTCGCACAGCACGGCCTGACCGTCGACGACATCGACCTGTGGGAGCTCAACGAGGCCTTCGCCGTCCAGGCCCTCTACTGCCGCGACAGGCTCGGCATCGACCCGGAGAAGTACAACGTCAACGGCGGGGCCATCTCCATCGGCCACCCGTACGGCATGAGTGGCGCCCGCATGGCCGGTCACCTCCTCATCGAGGGCCGCCGCCGCGGCGCCAGGTACGGCATCGTGACGATGTGCGTCGGAGGCGGCATGGGCGCCGCCGGCCTGTTCGAGATCTTCTGACCCACCCCGTCCCGCCGAGGAGCCCGCGTGCCCGAGTCCGTCTTCGTCGCCAACCGTGGAGAGATCGCCCTCCGCATCGTCCGTGCCGCCAGCGAGATCGGTCTCGACGTCGTCGTGGCCGTGACCCGGGCGGAGGTCGACTCGCTCGCCGCCCGGGTCGCCACGGGGGTCCACGTACTCCCCGGCGAGGGGGCGGGCGCCTACCTCGACGCCGAGTCCCTCGTCGCCGGGGCGACGGAGCACGGGTGCACCCTGCTCCATCCCGGCTACGGGTTCCTCAGCGAGAGCCCGGTGCTCGCCCGGGCCTGCGCCGCCGCGGGCGTGACCTTCGTCGGTCCGGACGCGTCGCTGCTCGAGCTCTTCGGCGACAAGGGCAGCGCCCGGGCGGCGGCGCACGCGGCCGGCGTGCCGGTCCTGCCGGCCACCGACGTCGGGGTCACGAGGGACCAGGTGGAGGCCTTCGCCCGGGAGCAGGAACCCGCCGGTGTCATGGTCAAGGCGGCGGCCGGAGGCGGGGGCCGTGGCATGCGGGCCGTGCCCGCCGGTGAGCCGCTCGCCGACGCGTGGGAGCGGGCGCGCTCGGAGGCCGAGCGCAGCGTCGGCTCCGGCGCCCTCTTCGCCGAGCTCTACGTCGCCAGGGCCCGTCATATCGAGGTCCAGGTGGTCGCAGACGGCGACGGGGGCGTCACCCACCTCGGCGACCGTGACTGCACCCTGCAGCGCCGTTTCCAGAAGTTCGTCGAGGTCGCCCCCGCCCCCGACCTGCCCGACGAGGTGCGCGCCGATCTCCACGCGGCAGCCCTGCGGCTCCTGGCCGGCCGCGGCTACCGCGGCCTGGCGACGGTCGAGTTCCTCGTCGACGCCGACCACCCGACCCGGTGGTGGTTCATCGAGGTCAACCCCCGCCTGCAGGTCGAGCACCCGGTGACCGAGCTCGTCACCGGCGTGGACCTCGTGCTGGCCCAGCTGCGCCTCGCCTCGGGCGGGACGCTCGCCGACCTCGGTCTGTCATCCCCTCCCCGCGTCACCGGCGCGGCGGTGGAGGTGCGGGTCGCGGCCGAGCGCACCGGCATCAGCGGCGAGGCCCTCCCCGCGCAGGGCGTCGTCTCCGGCCTCGCGCTCCCGGCCGGCCCGGGGGTACGCGTCGACACCCATCTCGTCGAGGGCACCCGGGTGGACGGCTCCTTTGACTCGCTCGTCGCCAAGATCGTCACCCACAGCCACGGTGGGCACGCCGGGGCGATCGCCAAGGCGCGCCAGGCGGTGGACGAGTGCGCGATCGGCGGCCTGGAGACCACACTGCCCGTGCTGAGCGAGGTGCTCGGGCACGACGACGTGGCGACGTGGTCGGTGACGACCCAGTGGTTCGCCTCCGCCGACCTGTCGCGCGCAGCGGTACCCGCCCACGTCGTCGACGGCGAGGTCCTCGCCGAGATGGGCGGGACCGTCGTCGCGGTGCTCGTCGAGGAGGGGCAGGACGTCGCGGCGGGGACGCCGCTCCTTGTGGTCGAGGCGATGAAGATGGAGCACCTCCTGCCCGCGCCGGTCTCAGGGGAGGTGGCGGCGATCCGGGTAGCCGCCGGAGCGACCGTCGTCGCCGGCGACCTGCTCGTGCGGCTCCTCCCGTCGGCCGACCAGTCCGCGACCGGTGCCGTCGAGGACGGCCCCGACCTCGACTCCGATCGGCCCGACCTCGCACGTGTGCTCGAGCGCCGCGACCGGCGCATGGACGACGCGCGCCCCGAGGCGGTCGCCAGGCGGCACGCCCGCGGTCAGCGGACCGCGCGGGAGAACATCGCCGACCTCGTCGACGAGGGCAGTTTCGTCGAGTACGGCGGGTTCGCCGTGGCGGCCCAGCGTGCCCGCCGGACCGAGGAAGACCTCATCGCGAACACACCGGCCGACGGCATCATCACCGGGATCGGCCGGATCACGGCGGCCCCGGCGGAGGACACCCGCTGCGCAGTCCTCGCCTACGACTACACCGTCCTCGCAGGCACCCAGGGATACCTCAACCACAAGAAGACAGATCGCATGCTCGAACTGGCAGAGCAGCAGCGACTGCCCGTGATCCTCTTCGCCGAAGGTGGCGGTGGGCGTCCCGGCGATACCGACACGACCGTGGTCAGTGGCCTCGACGTGCCGACCTTCGCGACGATGGGGCGCCTCAGCGGGCAGGTGCCCACGATCGGCATCGCCGCCGGCCGCTGCTTCGCGGGCAACGCCGCCCTCCTCGGGTGTTGCGATGTCGTCATCGCCACCCGCGACTCGACCATAGGGATGGGCGGCCCGGCGATGATCGAAGGCGGTGGTCTCGGGCTCTACTCTCCGGACGAGGTCGGCCCCATCGACGTCCAGAGCGGCAACGGCGTCGTCGACGTCGTCGTGGCCGACGAGGCGGAGGCGGTCGCGGTGGCCCGACGCTACCTCGGGTACTTCCAGGGTGTGCAGCCGGAGTGGGCCGCGGCCGACCAGCGCACGCTGCGCCACGTCGTCCCCGAGAACAGGGTGCGCGCCTACGACATCCACGCCGCGATCGACGCCCTGGCCGACGAGGGGTCGGTGCTCGAGCTGAGGGCGGGCTTCGCCCCCGGTATCGTCACTGCCCTGGTGCGCATCGAGGGGAGGCCGATGGGTCTGGTCGCCAACAACCCGCGGCACCTCGGCGGGGCGATCGACACGCCGGCCGCCGACAAGCTCGCGCGCTTCCTGCAGCTCTGCGACGCTCACGGGCTGCCCGTCGTCTCCCTGTGCGACACCCCCGGCTTCATGGTCGGCCCCGATCACGAGCGCACTGCGACCGTGCGGCACTTCGCCCGGCTCTTCGTCATCGGAGCCCACCTTCGGGTGCCGATCGTCACCGTCGTCCTGCGCAAGGCCTACGGACTGGGAGCGCAGGCGATGGCCGCCGGCAGCTTCCACCGACCGGCCGCGACGCTCGCCTGGCCCACCGGCGAAGTCGGGGGGATGGGGCTCGAGGGGGCCGTGCGGCTCGGCTTCCGTCGCGAGCTCGAGGCCGTTGCCGACCCGACCGAGCGGCGTGAGCTCGAGGACCGACTCCTCGCCGACCTGTACGAACGCGGACGGGCCGTCAACGCGGCCGCCGTCGTCGAGCTCGACGACGTCATCGACCCGGCCGACACCCGACGGTGGATCCTCACCGCGATGGCGACCGCGACCCCGGTCGACGGACCGACCCGCTACATCGACACCTGGTGACGCGAAGGAGCGCAGGAATGGAATACACCCAGCACCTCGAGGACGTCCGACGCCGACAGGAGCGGGTCCGTCCTGCGGACACGCCGCGTGACGTCGTCCACCCCCTGGGCGACCTCACGGTGCCCGAGTACATCGACGCCTGGGCCCGGCAGCGCCCCGACCGGGCCGCCGTGGTCCACGACGACGTCGTCATCGACTACCGCGCGCTCGCCGACCGGCACGCACGGTGGGCCGGCTGGCTGCGGGAGCAGGGAGTAGCCCCCGGGGACCGCGTGGGCGTCCACCTGGGCAACGTTGCCGAGTTCGTCGTGGCCTTCCTCGGGACCCTGCGGGCCGGCTGCGTGCACGTCCCGGTCAACCCGATGTTCCACCACGCCGAGCTCGTCCACGAGCTCGGCGATTCCGGAGCCCGTGTGGTCGTGACGAGCGCGGCGCTCGCGGAGCGGCTCTGCGCCGCGGCCGCGGAGACCGAGGTGCGCACCATCGTCGTCCTCGGGGAAGAGGGGGACCCCCTTCCCTCCGTCGACGGTGTCGAGGTCGTGCGCTGGTCCGAGACAGCCGGGGCCGAACCGCTGCTCGAACCGGCCGGGGACCTCGACGCCCTCGCCGCGCTCAACTACACCGGGGGCACAACGGGCTTGCCCAAGGGGTGCGAACACACCCAGCGACACATGGTCTACACCGCGGTGAGCGCGACGGGGGCCAACGGGCTCGCCGGCCGTGACATCGTCTCCCTGTGCTTCATCCCGGTCTTCTGGATCGCGGGGGAGGACCTGGGAATCCTCATCCCGCTCGTCATGGGTGGCACGACGGTCCTGCTCGAGCGCTGGGACGCGGCGACGGTCGTCAACCTGATCGAGCGTCACCGGGTGACGATGACCGCGGCGACCGTCGAGAGCTACCTCGACATCCTGGAGGTACCCGGGGTGGAATCGCGCGACCTGACCTCCTTCACCGCCCCCATGGCGATGTCCTTCATCCGCAAGCTGACCCCGGAGATCCGACACCGCTGGTCGCAGGTCATCGGTGCGGGGTCGGTCCTGCGGGAGGGGTCCTACGGCATGACCGAGAGCCACACCGTCGACGTGGTGCCCCACGGCTTCCACGAGAACGACCACGACCTGCTGACCGAGCCGGTCTTCTGCGGGCTGCCCGTGCCCGGGACCGACGTGATCGTCGTGGACCCGGTGACCGCCGCGCCGATGCCCTTCGGAGAGGCGGGGGAGATCCTCCTGCGCAGCCCCTCGATCATGACCGGCTACTGGGGCAAGCCGGCCGCGACCGCCGAGCAGCTGCGCGACGGATGGTTGCACACGGGCGACACCGGTTACCTCGACGACGACGGGTGCCTGCACTATCTCGCGCGCAGCAAGGACATGATCAAGGTCAAGGGCATGAGCGTCTTCCCCGCCGAGGTGGAGATGATGCTCGCCGACCACCCCGAGATCGGCTCGGTCGCGGTCGTCCCCGCCGAGGACGCGAACAGCGGTCAGCGTCCGGTCGCCTTCGTCAGCACCCGGGCGGGGTCGTCGCTGACCGCGGCCGCCGTGGAGGAGTGGGCGCGCGGCCGCATGGCCGGCTACAAGGTGCCCCTCGTCGACGTGATCGAGGCATTCCCGCTCACCGACACTGGCAAGATCCGCAAGCCCCTGTTGCTCACCCGCGCGCAGGAACTCGCCGACACCCGGGACTGACAGCGGGGCTCCAACAGCGGCGTCTGCGCTGACGGGGCAAGAGAAGCGCCCGCGGGGAGCAACCCCGATCGCGGCCGGCTCACAGCCACGTCGACCCGCGGACCAGACGCGGATCCCGGGCTGTGCCGCTCGACATCCGTAGTGGCCTCCCCTTGCTCGCCCCGAACTGTCGAGGGGCACGCCAAATGTGACCCTTGACACAACCTGAATCTGGGTTCAATATGAACCTGAATCATCATTCAGATCCAGGAGTTCACATGACTGCACCGGCAACCCCGTCGGACCTCGTGCACGCCAGGGCGACCAGGAAAGCCTTCGTGCGCCTGATGCCCCTGCTGATGGCGGCCTACTTCATGGCCTTCGTCGACCGGACCAACGTCGGTCTGGCCAAGACCTCGCTCGAGATCGACGCGGGGATCGACGCCGCGGCCTACGGGCTCGGGGCGGGCCTGTTCTTCCTCACCTACGCGGCCCTCGAGGTGCCGAGCAACCTCATCCTGCACCGGATCGGTGCCAAGGTCTGGATCAGCCGCATCGCGGTCACGTGGGGATTGATCACCATGGCGATGATGTTCATCTCCAGCCCGATGGTCTTCTACATCCTGCGGCTGCTGCTCGGGGCGGCCGAGGCCGGCCTCTACCCCGGAATCATGTACCTGATCACGACCTGGTTCGCGCAGAAGGACCGCGCCACCGCCGTCGGCCTCATCCTCACCGCCTCGTCCGTCGCCTTCATCGTCGCCAACCCCATCGGTGGTGCGCTCATGAAGATGGACGGCATCGCCGGCCTACACGGCTGGCAGTGGCTCTTCATCCTCGAGGGCATCCCCACCGTCCTCCTGGGCATCTTCATCTACTTCGCCCTACCCAACTCGCCGGCGACGGCGCCGTGGCTCGAACCGGAGGAGGCGCGCGAACTGACCCGCCGTGCCCTCGGTGAGCAGCCGGAGGAGTCGCGCCCCGGCGCGATCATCCGTAACGCGATGTCCAAGCCGTTCCTGTTGACCATCGCGGCGATCTACTTCATGAACCAGATCGCGACCTATGGCGTGGTCTTCTTCGTTCCCTCCATCGTCGAGGCGATGGAGGTCACCGACAGCTTCATGATCGGGCTCATCTCGGGCGTCGTGGGTATCGGTGCCGTCATCGGCGTCCTCGTGGTGCCTCGGGTGCTCAAGCGCAACCCCGGCACCGAGGTGCAGCTCATCGGCATCACGACCGCCGCCGCGATCGCCATGGCTCTCACCTTCATCTCCCTGGAGAACCCGGTGGCCAAGATGCTCGTGCTCAGCGCGACGATGGTGTTCATCGTAGGCGTCCAGCCCCTCTACTGGTCGGTCCTCATGGCCCGACTCGGGGGAGTGGCCGCCGCCGCGGGACTGGCCTTCGTCAACACGATCGGGCTCACCGGCGCCTTCGTCGGACCGTACGCATTCGGCCTCACGGAGAAGGCGACCGGTTCGCCGTCCTCCGGGTTGTGGGTGCTCGCGGGCGCGACCTGCCTCGGCCTCCTCTGCGTTCCGCTCCTCAAGCGCATGCTCGCTCGTCACGACCGCGAACATCCGGACGTGCAGCCGGAGGCCGTACCCGTAGCGGACCGAATCTAGTAGTTGAACTCAAGTTCAGTTGAGCTTACGCTCCGAGAACCGACCTTAAGGAGAGCGCCATGGTGGCCGTCCCGACAGTGACAGGGAGTATCGACTCCGCCGACCTGGGCCGTGTGCTGGCCCATGAACACATCTTCGTACTGGGGGAGGAGTACCGGGAGAACTACCAGGGCGACTGGGACGAGGACGCCAAGGTGGCCGAGGCCGTCGTCGAGCTCGCGCAGCTGCCGACCCTCGGTATCGACACGATCCTCGACCCGACCGTCCTCGGGCTGGGTCGTTACCTCCCGCGCGTGCAACGTGTCGCCGAGCAGGTCGACCTCAACATCGTCGTCGCGACCGGTCTGTACACGTACAACGAGATCCCCTTCCAGTTCCACTACACCGGCCCCGGCCTGCTGTTCGACGTGCCCGAGCCGCTCACGCAGCTCTTTCTCAAGGACCTGCGCGAGGGCATCGCCGACACGGGAGTGCGCGCCGGATTCCTCAAGTGCGCGATCGAGGAGCAGGGGCTGACCCCGGGCGTCGAGCGGGCCATGCGGGCGGTCGGTGCGGCGAGCGCCGAGAGCGGGGCCCCCATCACCGTGCACACCAATCCGCACACCGGGTCCGGACTCGTCGCCCAGCGTGTCCTCGCCGAGGAGGGGGTGGATCTGGCGAAGGTCGTCATAGGCCACAGTGGCGACACGACCGATCTCGACTACCTCTGCAAGGTCGCCGACGCCGGCTCCTACCTGGGCATGGACCGTTTCGGACTGGACGTGCTCCTGCCATTCGAGGACCGCGTGTCGACGGTGCTGGAATTGCTGCGCCGCGGTTACGCCGAGCGGATGGTCCTCGCCCACGACGCGGCGTGCTTCATCGACTGGTTCGACCCCGAGGCCAAGCGTCAGGTGGTCCCGCGCTGGAACTACAGGCACATCAGCGAGGACGTCATCCCGGCGCTGCTCGAGGGCGGCGCGTCGGAAGACGACATCGACACGATGCTCGTGAAGAACCCGCGCGCCTACTTCGAGGGGTAGCCCACGCGCTGACACCGCGTCCGCACCGCGGACTCGGTGTCAGCGGGCCCGGTGTCAGCGAGGGAAGACCGGAGGGCGCTTCTCGACGAAGGCCCGGGCCGCCTCGACGTGGTCGTCGGTCAGGCCGCATTCCTTGTGTCGCGGGACCTCGCCGGCCATCGACTCCGAGAGCGTCTGGTTCGGGGCCTCGCGCAGGTTCCTCTTCATGTGCGCGAGCGTCAGCGCCGGACCGTGGGCCAGGCGGGTCGCGAGCTCGGTGGTCGCCCGTTCGAGCTCATCCTCGGGGACGAGCCGCGTGAGCAGGCCCGCGTCGAGGCAGGCCTGCCCGTCGAGGCGCGGGTTCAGGAGCATCAACTCGCACGCGCGCGCGGGCCCGACGAGCCGGTCGAGCAGCCATGCGACGCCGAAATCGCCGGACAGGGCGACTGCGGCAAAGGCCGTCGCGACGACGGTCCGCGGGGTCCCGATTCGTAGGTCGGTCGCGAGTGCCAGACCGAGGCCGGCCCCGGCGGCCGCGCCGGGGAGGGCAGCGATCGTCGGCTTGGTGAACGCGTGCAGGCGCCCCACGGTGAGCTCCTGGTGGTGCAGTTGCCCGGCGACCGCTTCGGGGTCCACCTCGCTGGCGCCGCCCCCTTCTCCGCCGTTCTCGTCGAATTGCTGGACGTCGCCGCCCGCGCAGAAGGCGCGCCCCGCGCCGGTGAGAACGAGGACACGCACGGCGGGGTCCTCGTCGGCCCGCGCGAGCAACTCACCGAGCCGCTCGATCATCGGCACCGACATCGCGTTGCGCCGGTCGGGCCGGTTGAGCGTGATCGTCGCGATGCCGTCGGCCAGGTCGTACAGGACGTGGTCGGTGTCGGTCATGGGTTCTCCTGCGGTCGTGGTCGTGGTCGTGGTCGTGGTCGTGGTGAGGGAAGTGGACGGGCGAAGGCGAGAGCGGCCGTCAGCGGGAGGACGGCCAGCACGAGCAGGGCGCCGGGGAGGCTGATGGCCTCACCGAGGCCACCGACTGCGGCGGCACCGAGGCTGCCGCCCAGCAGGAAGACCAGAGTGAGCAGCCCGAGCGCACCGCCGCGATGGTGCACGGACACCGAGTCGGCTACGAGTGCGGTCATCGCCGGCTGACCGAGGCCGAAGGCCAGCATGAGCACGAGCGTGGCTGCGATGAGGGCGAGGGCGTCTACCCGGGCGGCCCCGAACGCGGCCAAGACGATCGCCAGGGCGGTGCCGATCGCAGCGAGCAGCTGACTGCGGGGTGCGCCGAGCCTGATGAGCGCCGGCCCGGTGATGCGAGGAGCGACGAGCCCCAGCGCAGCACACGGCAGCAGGAGTATCCCCACTGCAGCGCTCGACCAGCCGTGGGCGGTGAGCACCGTCGGCACCGTGACGAGCATGCCGAACCACGCCGCCGGGAGGCTCGCCGCGGTGAGCAGGCTCCTGCGGGCGGCCGGATTGCGGACCAGCGCGGCGGGGACGACGCCGTGCGGCCGCCTGCGCGAGCGCAGGACCACAGTGGGCGCGCAGACGAGGAGAAGCACCGCGCCGGTGGCCGCGACTGCCGGGCCGAGGGTCGCTGCCTGCAGGGACAGCACGGCGCCGACGGCCGCGCCGCCCACGAGTGCCGCCCCGAGGGGGTCGAGGGTCGCGCCCTGCTGCCGCTCCGTCGGCAGGGCACGCCACACGAGCGGCACCACCAGGAGGGTGAGCAACGGGATGGCGACGACCGGTCGCCAGCCGAAGGGGTCGACGAGCAGCGCCCCGACGACCGGTCCGAGGACATTGATCGTCGCGCCGACTCCCGAGTACGTGGCCATGGCCCGGGCTCGCGAGTCGCCGGTGAAGAGCGCCTGGACCGCGGCGATGGTGAGCGCCGGGACGGCCGCTGCACCCAGGCCCTGCAGGGTCCGGGTGACGACGAGGGCGGGAAGGGAGTCGACGAGCGACCCCGCGCAGGCCGCGGCGAGCATGACCGACATCCCGACGAGGAGGGGTAGCCGGATGCCGAAGAGATCGCCGAGTCGCCCGAACACCGGGCTGCCGACCGCGAGGGCGAGCGAGTAGCAGCTTACGACGAGCGCTGCGCGGCCCGCCGTCAGGTCGAGGTCCGCGGAGATCGCCGGTAGCGCGACGGCGACCGCGGCGCTGCCGAGGCCGGTCACGCCGAAGAGCACGGCGAGCGCGACCGCGAGCGCGCCACGGTGTGGCGTCGGCGGCGGGTTGGCGCTGGAGATGGTGGCTCCTCGGGCGGTGACGACGAGAGGGTTGAACATGAATCTGAATTCAAGTATACCTGTTGTCACCACGAGGATCGAAGGAGCCATCCAATGACACCCACGTCACCGGAGCCGCCCCCGGCCGACGCGCGCCCCGTCCGAGCGTTGCTCATCGACTTCGGGGGAGTGCTCACGGTCCCGATCAGCACCGCCTTCCGCGCGCTGGCCGCCGACGTGGGGCTCGAACCGGACCGGGCGCTCGGCGTGCTCGCCACCCACGAGGGTGCCCGCCGCGCGCTCGTCGAACACGAGGTGGGCCGGCTCGACGACGAGGGCTTCGAGGATGCCTTCGCCGCTGCGCTCATCGAAGCGGGCGGCAGGGTCGAGGCGCGGGGCCTCCTCGCCGGTCTGGCCGCTCACCTCGGACTCGACCTGCCGATGGTCGAGCTGGTGCGCCGGGTCCGCGCCGCGGGCACGCCGGTGGCGCTCGTCTCCAACTCCCTGGGGCGGGACTGCTACGCCCGTGTGGATCTCGAGGAACTCTTCGACGTCAGCGTGGTCTCCGGCCAGGTAGGCGTGCGCAAGCCCTCCCGCGAGATCTACCGCATCGCCTGCGACAGGCTCGGTGTCGACCCGGACGAGTGCGTCCTCGTCGACGACCTCGAGCACAACCTCGCCGGCTCCGCCCGCCTCGGCATCCGCGGCATCCTCCACCGGACCGCCGAAGACACGATCCCCCGGGTCCACAAGGCCCTCTCCCTCCCGGCACCGTCCGGCGCTACCGCCTGACTCGCCCACCTCCAGACAAGGACGACCACGATGCTCGAGCTCAGCCCACGCGGACAGGATTACCGCGACCGTCTCCTCACCTTCATGGACGAGCACGTCTACCCCGCGGAGAGCGTCTACCGCGAACAGATGCGCGCCTCCGGTGACGCCAACCACCACCCGCAGATTCTCGAAGACCTCAAGGCCGAGGCTCGCAGCCAGGGATTGTGGAACCTCTTCCACCCGCACCCCGAGTGGGGGCCGGGTCTGACCAACCTCGAGTACGCGCACCTCGCCGAGATCACGGGCCGCAGTCTCGAGATCGCGCCCGAGGCCATCAACTGCAACGCCCCGGACACCGGCAACATGGAGGTGCTCACGCTCTTCGGCACCGATGAGCACAAAGAGAAGTACCTCGGGCCGCTGCTCGCCGGCGAGATGGCCTCCGCCTTCGCCATGACCGAGCCCGCCGTCGCCAGCTCCGACGCCACCAACGTCGAGACGCGCATGGAGCGCGACGGGGACGAGTACGTCATCAACGGCCGCAAGTGGTGGACGTCGAATGCTCTGCACAGGAACTGCAAGGTCATGATCGTCATGGGCAAGACCGACCCGGACGCCCCGACCCACCGCCAGCAGTCGATCATGGTCGTCCCCGTCGACACCCCGGGAGTCAAGATCGAGCGCGGTCTTCCGGTGTTCGGTTACATGGACCGCGAGGGCCACGCCGAGGTGACCTTCACTGACGTGCGCGTGCCCCGGTCGGCCCTACTCGCCGGCGAGGGCGACGGTTTCATGATCAGCCAGGCCCGGCTCGGCCCGGGGCGTATCCACCACTGCATGCGAGCGATCGGCGTCGCTGAGCGGGCCCTGGACATGATGATCGACCGTGCTCAGTCGCGGGTGACCTTCGGTGAACCCGTGGCCAACCGGGCCAACATCATGGACTGGGTCGCCGAGTCGCGGATCGAGATCGAGATGGCCCGTCTGCTGACCCTGAAGGCGGCACACATGATGGACACCGTGGGCAACAAGGTGGCGCGTACGGAGATCGCGGCGATCAAGGTCGCGGCCCCCGCAGTCGCGCTCAAGGTGATAGACCGCGCCATCCAGGTCCATGGCGGCGGGGGCGTGAGTGACGACTTCCCGCTCGCCCTCTGGTACGCCCACATGCGCACCCTGCGCCTCGCGGACGGCCCCGACGAGGTGCACAAGATGACCATCGCGCGTCGCGAGTACCGCCGGCGCAGCCCCGAGTGGGGCCGGCAGAAATGATCGAGGGCATCGACACGACCGCGATGACGGCGTGGCTCGCCGAACGGGTGGAGGTCGAGCAGCCGCTGACCTACGAGCGCGTGGGCCTGGGGCAGTCCAACCTCACCTACCTCGCAACGGACACCCGGGGCCGACGGGTGGTTTTGCGGCGCCCGCCGATGGGGGAGATTCTCGCCTCAGCGCACGATGTCGCCCGGGAGCACCGGATTCTCTCGGCGCTCGAGGGGACCGGGGTTCCGCTGCCCGCCGTCCACGGGCTGTGCGAGGAACCGGCGGTCTCCGACCGGCCGGTGCTCGTCGTGTCCTTTGTCGACGGGCTCGTGCTCGACGACCGGGCCGACGCGGAGCGCCTGTCGACAGCGGCCCGTCATGCCGTCGGACTGTCGCTCACCGACACGCTCGCGCGCCTACATGCCGTCGACCTCGAGAAGGTCGGCCTGACCGACCTCGCGAGCCACAAGCCCTACGCCGCACGCCAGCTGCGCCGGTGGAGCGGGCAGTGGGAACTCTCCCGCACCCGCGAGCTCGCCGATCTCGACCGGCTGACGACCCGGCTGCGCGAGCGCGAGCCGGCGCCCGGTGAGATCACCCTCGTGCACGGCGACAGCCACCTACGCAACGTCATCGTCGACCCGGACGACGCGCAGGTGCGGGCGATTCTCGACTGGGAGCTGGCCACGCTCGGCGACCCGCTTGCCGACCTCGGGACCCTCCTGGCCTACTGGCCCCAGGCGGGGGACCCGCCCACGATTCGATTCGATGCCTCGACCGTGCCCGGCTTCGCGACGCGAACCGAGCTCGTCGAGCATTATGCCGAGGTGTCGGGGCGCGATGTCTCAGACGTGCCCTTCTGGCACGGACTCGGCCTGTGGAAGCTCGCGATCATCCTCGAGGGGGTTCGCCGGCGGCAGCTCGACGATTCACGCAACCTCACGGCGATGGGGCAGATCCCGGCAGGGTCGGTCGACGAGCTCGTGACCTGCGCGCACGTAGTGCTCGACCAGGCGTCCTAGGCGTACCGACCACGGGGGGCCTTCGGTCGACTGAGCTGACGAACGGAAGACCTCCGTTGCGGCAGTGGGGGAGCGATCACGCTTCCCACTCACAACGGAGGTCTTCGTGGCCCGGGTTCACCCGAGCGAAATACCGTGCCGGGCCCTGAGTGAACAGATCACCTGGGTCAGCCGCGTGCGATCACGCGGAGGCGTCCCGCGCGGCGCCCTTCTCGGTGGCGTCGTCGGCGGTCGGCAGCTCGCCGGAGGCGTTCTCCAGGTGGGCGCGGACGAACCACTGGAACTTCTCGAGCTCGGCGGTCTGACCGATGAGGATGTCCTCGGTGACGGGGTCGACGTCACCGGCAACGGCGATGGCCTTACGGTGGTCGCCGATCATCCCGTCGTACACCTTGTCCAGCGCGCCGAGGTGCGCCTGCGCGGTGTCGCGGCCCAGCGAGTAGTCGTCCCACGACCGGTGGTCGGCGTTGGCGCCGATCGTGCCCACGGGCGAGCCGCCCAGGGTGGCGATGCGCTCGGCCAGCACGTCGGCGTAGCCGCGGACCAGCTCGACCTGCGGGTCGATCATCTCGTGGACCGCGATGAAGTTGGGGCCCACCACGTTCCAGTGCACGTGCTTGAGGGTCAGGTGCAGGTCGTTGCACGCCGTGAGTCGCTTCTGCAGGGTGTCCGCGAGGGTCGCGGAGTCGTCGGTGGACAGTCCGGGAACGGTGAATTGAGGCATGCCCCGAACTTAGCGCCGCCGCCGCAACCGTGCGACCGCCGTGCTCGCCGCGCAGGTCAGGCCCCGTGAGCGCGGTCCTCGGCCCTCGCCGACACCGACCGGAACCGACAGGCCCTCACCGCCCCCGCCCGCGGCCCTCACCGCCCTCGCCCGCGCACCCCGCCGTAGATCACCTGGTGCGTGATGAGCCGCTGGAGCAGCACATCGGACGCCGGGGCGGGGACGCGGACACCGCGGCCGGGCGGGGTGAAGACGATGAGCCCGTCTCGCAGCGGTCCCAGCACCGAGCCCCAGCGGCGCCTGGGTGGCCGGTAGTCGCGCAGGGGCTTGCCGCGGAGCTGCGCGCGGATGTTGCGCGCGACCAGCACGTGACCGCGGTTGCGGGCGGTGGTGCGCAGCGGGTCGGTGGCGGCCACGTCGCCCACGGCAAAGACGTCGCTATGGCCCGACACCTGTAGCGTCGGCTCGACCCGGACGAAGCCGCGGTGGTCAAGCATCTCCGCGGGCAGCCACGAGGTGTTGGGCCTCACTCGGCCGATCGCCCAGATCACCACGTCGGCCGTGGTCGGTGGCTGACCCGTCGACCAGCTCACCGGGTCGGTGGTGAGGTGGGCGGTGTCGTCGTCGTCCCCGGCCGGCAACTCCGCGCGGTGACCTGGGTGCAGGCCGACGCCCAGCTCCTCCAGTCGCGCGCGTACCCGGTCCCAGACGCGGGCGTGGTGGTGAGGTAGCGCGCGGTCGTCGGGGAAGTAAAGGTCTACGGTCTTGCCGGGCCAGCGCTCGGCCACCTGCGCCGCCGAGCTCACCGCTGCCGCGCCGCCGCCGATGATCGCCACCGACCCCGCGCCCGCGACGCGCTCGTGGGGGAGGGTGATGTCGGCGTCCACGCCGCGGGAGTCCCGGAGCGTGGCGCGTCGCCAGAAGCCGTTGGTGACCCCGGTGGCGACGACGACGACGTCGTACGGCACCTCGGCGACGGAGCTATCGCACGCTGCGCCGTCACCTGCTGGGCCGTCCGCTGCCGTACCGTCCGCTGCCGTACCGTCCGCTGCCGTACCGCTGGCGAGCCTCACCCGCACGACCCGGTTCTCGGTATCGAGGGCGGCCGCGCTGCCGTGCACGATCCGCACCCGGTCGAGGCCGCGGAACCGGCGGTAGGCGATGCGGTAGTCGCGCGCCCACGCCTCCGGGCGGGCCAGCCGCAGGCCTAGCTCCTGGCCGCTGACGAACTCCGGCGTGGCCGTGATCCCCACGACGTCGCCGTGGTGTCGCAGCGCGATGGCCGTGAGGACGCCGGTGTCCCCGAGTCCGACCACGACGATCCGGGGGCGGCTCACGCGGAGGTCGTGGTCCGGCTCTTCTCGGGCGGGAGCTTCTTGGGCGGGCGCGGGATGAACAGCGACACCCGCTCCACCACGCGCGCGTACTCGGGTCGCCGCTCGAGGCTGCGTTGCTCCATCATCGGGATGCTCACGGCGAGGAACATCGCCACCATGGCGGCGGTGCCCACGAAGACCCACCACGCGCCGGGCCAGGCCGCCAGCCCGAACAGGCCCATGGAGAACCAGATCCCGCACTCGCCGAAGTAGTTCGGGTGACGGGACCACGACCACACGCCGGTGTCCATGACCTGGCCCGGCTTTCTGGTGGCGATGAAGCGGTGCATCTGCAGGTCGGCGACGGTCTCGAGCGCCAGCGCGGCCAGGCCGACGCCAAAGGCCACGAAGTCCAGCCAGCCGAGCGGCTCACCGGCGCGCGTGGCCACCACGTAGACGGGGATGAGCCCGGCGAACACCTGCAGGGTCGGGAACACATGGATGCCCATGAGGTCGGCCACGAACTCGAAGCGACCGGCCCGCTCGCGGACCATCGGGTAGCGCCAGTCCTCGTGGTGCATGCCGGGGAAGGTGCGGACCCAGTTGAGAGTCAGGCGCACCGCCCACGCCAGCAGAACGGTCATCATGAGCCACCAGCGGACGTCGTTCACGCCCGCGTCGGCCGCGATCCACCAGTAGAACGCCAGCAACGGCGGGATGACCGACCAGAAGGCGTCGTAGAACGTCGAGTTCCCGTAGAAGCGGCTGAAGGCGAATATGACGACGGTCGCGATGAGGTCGGCGATCAGACCGTCGAGCAACAGCTGGCCGGTGCCCGGCCCCCACAGCAGCCACGCCAACCCGGCGCCGATGGCGATGACATAAGCGATCCCGACCCGCAGGAGCGACGCAGCTTGACTCATGTCAGGAAGCGTAATGACCGTTCTTCGCAGGGACCGGAGCAACGGTGAGATGCGGTGGGGCGCTGGTGGGGCCGGGCTCACGGCACGAACCGGTACCCGCGCCCGGCCGGTCTCAAGGATCCACGAACCAGTTGAGAACTCGGGCGCACTGGGACTCGACCGCGACTGTCAGCGTGGAGGCCAGCGTGTGCTCGTCGTCGCGGCGAGGGGGATTCTTGTCGAGTGCCGATCGCAGTGCTGCAGGAAGGTCCGCGGCGTCGAGGTAGATCTGGGCGGTGAGAACGCTCGGGTCAAGCTTGTTGACCTCGGCAAAGGCGAGCCAGTGACGCAGCTCGATCTGGTCGTAGTTGTAGCGGCTCCCGATCTTCATCGCGAGCTTCCGGTGCTTCGGTCCCGGTGCGTACGGGTAGATCGATGCGATGTCGTAGAACGGGGCGAGCCGAGGGCGGCCAGACTCGGGATGGATGATCGCGTAATTCTTGGCGTGGGCGTCGGTAGCGCCGAGAAGAAAGTTGACCGTCAAGGCACGAACGAAGAGCCAGATCTCGTCTTCGAGAAGCAAAGACCGCAGGAGAGAGATGACATCGCCGGGGGAGGGGCCCCCCTCCGACTGGTACTTGGCCGCCGGAGAGACCCCGAGAGCCTGGCACAGATCCTCTTGATGGAGCCGGACGACAGATCCATCCCGTGAGACCAGGCGATCCCAGCGGCGGCTGACGAGGGCGGGGGTTCCCGCGAAATCCACGTAGTCGGTGGAGGCGGTGGGGAGCCCCAACTCGCGAACAGCCGCTAGGCACAGCACCTCGTTGTATGCCTGGCACTTCAGATCGACGACGCCCGGTTTGATGATGTGAGTGGTCGGAATTGCCCCCGTGGCCTGGAACCAGTGACCACCTCGCCGTTGCAGGGCGATCTTCTCCTGCGCCCCGGCGAGGGACCAGTGCTCGCCCCGGGCCTGCCAGGAGGGCTGTCGACTGGTGATGAGACTCCGCAGCCGCGCGCCGATCTCAGATTCGGAGACCGGTATCAGGGCGCCCTCGTCGAACTCGTCGGCCTTGTCAGGAGGGAGGAACTGGACGGCACCCGCGCAATCGCGGCCGACTGCCGCGAGTAGCGAGAAGGCGTTGCCGGTGACCGCATCATAGTGACGTGCGATCTCGTTCCGCGCAGCCTGGTTATCGGGTAGCAGACCGTCGAGAAACGGTTCCACCTGGTCAGGGCCCCACGGCTGCCGCCGGCGCGGCATGGAGAGGGACAGATTGCGCTGCGGGCCGTCGAGGTCGTACGCGAACCAGTGCTTGCCAAGATTGTCCTCTGTCAGGGTGCCGATTCGTTCCCCGGACAGCAGGACGACAAGGTGCTTGTCACTCATCGCTCAGCGTCTGACTCTAGATCGTCAGCATCGGCGCGGGCGAGATGGGCGCTCCGCCTGCGCCTAGCCGCGTCGAGAGCCGCCGGGTCGAGCACGGCGGGACCGGAGGTTGCGGACTGACCGGGGTCGTCCCTCGGTTGCGCCACCGTTCTCTGCTCGGACGTGGTGAGACGGCCGAGCTCGTGGGCGTTCGACTCGGGATCGGGAACGTCGTAGGTCAAGTGGATAGTGACCCCCAGAACGTCGAGCATGGCGAGGACTTTGCCAAGTGAGGCGTTGGGTGTGTGGCCTCCCTCGAAGAGGCTGACCCAGGAACGGGTCAGATGGGCTGCAGCGGCCAGGTCGGCTTGACTCATCCCCGCCGCGAGGCGGGCGTCTCTGACCGAGGTGGCGAGATCGAGTGGAGTACGAGCGCTGGCGGAAAACGTCGCCACATTTCCCCCTTGGACGTTCGTAATATCTAACAATAGTGAGGCGTTAGATAAAGCTAACACAGAGAGTATGTTCGGTAAAGCGAACACTTGTGCCCCGGTTCACGGCACGAACCGGTACCCGCGCCCGGGCTCGGTGACCAGGTGCCGGGGCGGGAGGGGCCGTCGGTCAGGAGGAGTCCTGCTCGTCGAACGCCTCACGGGCTCGCTCGATGGCCGGCAGGTTCGCCGATGCCCAGTCGAGCAGCGCGTCAAGCGGCTCGCGCACCGTCTTGCCGAGGGGAGTGATCCGGTACTCGACCGCGATCGGTCGGGTGGTCAGCGCGCGGCGCTCGATGAGTCCGTTGCGTTCCAGGCGGCGCAAGGTGGTCGACAGGGATTTCTGCGACACGGCCGGAATGGTCCGGCGCAGTTCGTTGAAGCGACTCGGGGCCTCGCACAGTGCGGACATCACGGCCAGAGACCACTTGTCCAGGACGTGAGCGAGCAGTTCGCGGTGCGCCTCGTCGACGGCGACCTCGTGGTCACGCGGGGTCGTGGTATCGGTCATGACACCTAGTCTCGTTGAAGTAACCCGTGGATACCAAGTACACAGTAGCTACCACTAGTTCCCGACTTTCAGGAGAATCATGACAGTCACTGTGTCCAGCCCCGAAGGCATGCTCCCTGACGCCCCGTACCACCACATCGCCGTGGCCACCGGCACCCGCCAGGTGTATGTGGCCGGTCAGGTCGCTCACATGCCCGACGGCTCACCCATCCCCACCGACCTGGCCGGGCAGGTCTCGCAGGCGCTCCGCAACGTCGCCCGCGGGCTGGCCGGAGCCGGGGCGGGCTTCGACGACGTCGTGCGATTGACGTTCTACGTGACCGACTGGCAGCCGGAGAAGATCGGCGAGTTCATGGCCGGCGTGGAGGCGGTGGCCGACGAGATCGGCCTGTCCACTCCCATGCCGCCGGCATCGCTCATCGGGGTGGAGATTCTCTTCGAGCCTGGCGTGCTCGTGGTGATCGAGGCGACCGCCGTTCTGGACTAGTCACGCCCCGGGTCCGACGGGGGCCAGACTCCGACCTACCCCGCCGCGGGCATCGGCGGGGCCGGGGCATGGGTCACGCCGGTGTGGCCGGTGCGCAGGTACTCCACCACGGCGTCGTCGACGATCGTGTTCCCCTTGGCCACCTGCCCGTGGTCGCCGCCCTCGACCGTCAGCACGTGCGCGCCCATGCGCTCGGCAAGTGCGAGCGCGCCGTGATACGGCGTCTGCGGATCCCCCAGCGAGTTGATGAGCAGCGGCGCTGTGGCCAGGCCCGCGTTGTGAACCGCGACGGGCGTAGTGACCGGTGCGGCACCGGCGCAGGCGGCCCCCGAGCTGTAGGTCAGGCCGACGGCGTCGAAGATGTCCCCGGTCACGAACTGCGTCCACAGGAATCCCGGGTAGTCGATCGGCCGCGGGGCCACCCGGTTCTCGTTGCACAACACGGCGGACTGCATGTTCAGCGAGACCACCGCCTCCTCGGGAAGCTCCGGCATCTGGGGGTCCTGCGGCCCGACGGGCGTGCCGTCACGCAGGGACTCCGCGATCACCGGCCACCCCGAGCTCTGTGGGGCCAGGCCGCGGGTCGCGCCGAGCATCGGCGACAGCGCCTGCACCGCGCCGGGCGTGCGGAGCTGGGTGAACAACCCCTCGATCTGCACCCGTAGCGGGCCGGTGAGCGTGACCCCGTCGACGTACTGCTGCGCGAGCGCGCGCCACTCGGGCGGCACGTCGCCGATCCGCGCCGGGGGAGGGGCGAGGGTCGGGGTGGTCCCGGACTCGGCCATCACCCGCTGCGACCAGCGCTCGTACACCTTGAGCGGGGTGTCGCCCAGCCCGTACACGGCGTCGTTGGCGGCGATCCAGTCGAACATCGCCAGCACGCTGCGCTTGTACGGCTCGGTCTGCTCGCGCAGCACGTCGTTCCACATCCAGTCCGGGTGCGCTGCCGAATCCAGCACGACCTTGTCCGTGTGCTGGGGGAAGAGCGTCGCGTACGTGGATCCGAGCAGCGTGCCGTAGGACAGGCCGTGGATGGAGATGCGCTCCTGCCCCAGTGCGCGCCGGACCTCCTCCCAGTCGCGCGCGGTGTTCTCGGTGGTGAGGTGGCGCCAGTAGCCGCCGCTGACCTGCTCGCACGACGCCCGGTGCGCGCCGCCCAGGTTGGTGGCGATCATCAGCTGGTCGGCGCCGTCCATGGGCGCGCAGTGGAGCGGGCCCGCATGCGCCAGCCCCCGCGGCTGGACGCCGATGAGGTCCCACTCGTCCCGCAGGGCGTCGGGCCAGGTGAACAGCTCGTTGTCGTCGAAGTAGGTCAGTGAATCCCCGCCCGGCCCGCCCGCGTTGCCGAACAGCGACCCCCGCGCCGCCGCCGGGTTGCGCGCCGGGAGCTTGGACACCGTCACGTCGATCCGGTCGCCGTCGGGAACCGCGTAGTCCACCGGAACGCTCACGCTGGTGCACACCGCCGACGGGGTCGTGACGGTCTCGGGGCACGGTCCCCACGCCAGCGCCGTGGGCGCCGTGGGCGCAGTGGGTGCTGCCTGGGTGGTCGGTGCGGCTGAGGTGCCGGACTGGACGACGACGACGAGCCCCGCAGCCGCGAGAGTGGCCGCCATGGCTGAGGCCGCGGGACGGCGGGATCGGGGGCGAGGGGTCACCGAGACGGGAGTGTTCATGCTGTGCACTCTGTCATGCGTTCGGGCCCGGAGGGGCGAATGTTGTCGTCGTCCCCTCAGTGGGCCGCGTCACATCGGCAGCGGCGCAGCAGGGTTGGCGTGACTCCGGGGCTGGCGTCGTCGGGTCGGCCTCTCCGGAGCGGTCAGCCGAGGCCGAACAGCCTCCCCGAGAGCCCCAACGCCATGAGCAGGACCACCAGGACGATGATCCCCAACACCACGTAGACCCCGAGTCGGGACCCGGACTTCGTCGGACTCTGCCCGGTGCGTGCGCTGTCCGAGGCCAGGGAGGTGGAATCCGAGTCCGGCGTCTGCGGTCCCGTGGGCGAACCGCCGGCGTCGAGGTCGGGGGAGTCGCTGGGGTCCGGGTCCGGCGGGAGGGAGTTGGCCATGCCCCACCATGGCACGAGCACGGTCCGGCGTGCCGGTGGCGGTGGCTTGAGGAGCGAGAGTGTCGGTCATTAGCGTGGCCGTATGCCCGGGATCACGACGCGGCGTGTGGTCGTCGCCCTCGACTGCCCTGACGCTGCCCAGCTCGCCGACTTCTACGCCGCGATGCTCGGATGGCGAGTCCGATCGGACCCCGCGTACCCGGACTGGGTGGACGTGCTGCCGCCGCAGGGGGAGTCAGAGGCGGTCGCGCTGGGGTTCCAGACGGTGTCCGACTTCCGCGCTCCGACCTGGCCCGACGGTCCGGTCCCGCCGCAACTGCATCTGGATTTCTATGTGGAGTCGATTGCCCAGTCCGAGCCGGCCGTCCTCGCCACCGGTGCGCGGCGGCACGAGCACCAGCCCAGCCCCGACGGGCGATTCGTGGTGTACCTCGACCCCGTCGGGCATCCGTTCTGCCTGTGCGAGGAGTGACGGCGCGGCAAGCCGTGATTCGACCGACGGATAGATCGTGAGTTCGGTGTCGTGCCGCCGGTTGTCTCAGTGCGCCGAGGCCAGGTGCTCCGGTCGGGACTCCAGGTAGTCCAGCGCGTGGTCGTCATAGGTGAAGAGCAGCGCCACGGCGTTGGCGACGAGCAGCAGCCAGGCCGACCACAGCGTCGGGTCGTACACCACGGCCATCAGGGGGACGCTCGCGGCGGTCGTGAGCAGGGGGCGGCTCCAGCGCTCGCCGGCACGCAGTCTCGGGGCGGCCACGACCTGCACCACCATGGCGGCGAACAGGACGGTCGCGAGGGCCCACCCGGTCCAGCCGGGAGCGCCGGCACTGCTCAGGCCCGCCCCGGCCCCGCCGCGCGTGACCTCGCCGACGCCCAGCCCCGCGACCAGCGACAGCGCGTCGGTCGCGGTGATCACGCCGGCGATAATGATCGTGGTGAACAGGCCACAGAACACCCAGATCCAGGATGCGATCGAGACGGAGAGTGGTCTGTTCACGTGGGGTCCCTCGGGTCAGCGGCCGGGCCCGGGTGGGGCGAGCCTGGTGTAATAGCTCCTATCCTCTGACGGGGTCGGGTTGTCTCGATAGAGTGCGGCACACCTGATTTTTGCTGCGCCGCAGCGGCGCTCGTGGCCCCGGACCCCTGGGTGAGCCCGGTCGCTGGCGATGCGAGCAGGCGGACGTGGTGCCCCCCCGGCGCCCCGACGCGGTTGGTCTGGAGGTGGATCTGGTGCCCGCGTGGAAGAAGGATCGCGCGGTGCTGCGTGCGGACACCGTGGCCCGTGCGGTCGCCCTGTGCGTCGAGACCCGACGCGGTGTGCTGGTGGTGGGGCCGCCGGGCGCGGGGGCCAGCCGATGTGCCGCCGATATCGCCGCCGGACTTCGCGCGGCCGGGGTCCGGGTCTCCGTGTGGGACAACCTGGACCGGGCCGCCGCTCGGAAAACGCTGCCCGACGGGGCGGTGGTGGTGGCCTCGGCCCGGGTGGGTGCCGCACTCCCGGAGTGGAGCTGCGAGGTGGTGACCGCCAGCACGACGCGCCTGACCTTGCGCAATCTCACGCGCGGCGGGTCGGAGGCGGCCGTGTCGGCGGCTGTGGGGGTCCCGATCTCGGCACGACTGGTCGAGGCGCTGTGGACCTGTTCTCACGGCAACCTCATGGCGCTGCGCGCCACCTATGACGACCTCGCGACCCGCGGGCTGACCCGACGGATGCGAGGTCGTCTGACCCTGACGGTGGACCCGGCCACCGCGGTGGCGGACGTCGCCGTGGATCCCCAGCTGTGGATCGGCGGAAGCGGAACCGGCCCCGGCGGCGTGGACCCCATGACCGACGCCCTGACCACGGTCGCACTCGCTCGGCGCCTCAGCGTCCCGGACCTCGAGGACCTGCACGGCTGCGACGTGGTGAGTGAGCTGTTGGCCCGCGCGCTCGTGGTCGAGGGCCAGCATGACGGGGCGAACGTCCTCGCCGTGCAGCCGCCCGTCCTGGCCGCCGCGCTCCGCGACGCTGCGGATCATCGCCGTCGGCGGGAGACCTACGACGCCGTCCTCGAGCGTCCGGGAATCGTCCCCCCGGACCCCAGCGTGGTGCTGTGGGCGCTGGCCAACGTGCCCGCCGCGCAGGCCGCCACCGCCGCGCAGGCCGCCACCTCGCAGGCCACCGCCTCGCAGGCCGCGACCGCCGCGCGGTCCGCCACCACAGCCTTGGCCGCCGCCCGTGCCGCGCTCGACGCCAACGACTACCGGACCGGCGTCGAGTTGTCCCAGGCGGCCAGGCGCGCGGGAGTGGTGATGACGCCATTGCAGCAGGCCGAGTTCGACCTGATCGCGGGGTCGTGCCTGCGGCTGGCGGACAGGGTGTACGAGGCGGCCGAGATGTTCGAGCGATCGCTGGAGTGTCTGCGGGCATCGGCCGGGCACCGTGGCGACGACGACGAGCCGGGTGGGCCCGAGTTCACCAGGGTGCTGCTCGACAACGTGGCGGCCCGGGCCGACCTCGCGCAGTACCGCGATCGGAGTCCGGAGAACTCGCTGGCGCTGATCGAGTCCGCTCACGCACTCCTGGCACCGGGTCACCCCGGGCACTCGGTACTCGACGCGTTGACCGTGGTGCACCTCAGCTATGCCGGGCGGTACCGCGAGGCCGTCCGGGCCTACGACGAGATCCACGAGCCGCGGTTCGACGGCGTTCCCCGCGAGCCGTGGGCCGTCGCCGACCCCCTGCACCCCGCACCCCTACCCGTCGAGTGGGAGTGGCGGCTGGAGGCCATCTACGCCATCGCACTGGACGCCCTCGGGCAGTCCGACACCGCACTGGCCGTCCTGCGGCGGCTGGCCCGCCGAATGCGCACCGTGGATGCACACGCACGGTCGACGGAGGAGTACCTCGCCGCGTGGATGTACGTGGTCCTGCACGGTTTCGGCGTCACTGCGCTGCTCGCCGAGCTCTCGCCCTTCTTAGCTGCCGAGCAGGACGACTCCGTTCGCCTGGGTCCCGGTCTCCGCCGGGTCGCCGACGCGGAGATCGCCCTGGCCGCCGGGGACCTGTCGGCGGCGGTGGCCGCCGCGTCCGATGCGATCGACACCATCGAGGTGGACGGCCCCGAGGAGTACCTCTCGCGCGCCCTGTCCCTGTGCGCGCTGATCGCGGCCCTGTCCGGTCGAACCGCCACCGCGAAGGAGAAGCTGCGGCGCCTCCGAGCGGTCCCCGGGTACGCCAATTCGCCGCTCGGGCCGGAGATTCGAGGTGCCGAGGCAGGGGTGTTGTACTGCTTCGGGCGGTTTGCGGAGGCCCGCGATATCGTCCGCTCGCTCATCGACGAGGGGCAGCTGGGCGCCGCTGCCCGCGCGGCCCTGGCCGGGGTGTTGGTGGCCGATACCGAGAGCTGCCGGATGGTGTCCGGGCTGGAGGTCAGTGGTGAGGTGCCGGTGCTGTTGCGGGACATCGCCGCCGACACACTCGCCAAGAATCCCCGGCGGCTTCTCGATGCCGCCCAGCGTGCCCGCGGCGTCGGTTTCCACCTGGTCTCGGTGGCGGTTGCCGACCGCGCTCGTCAGCTCGCCACCCCGGGTTCGCAGCACCATATCCAGGCCGAGCGGATGATCGCGACCACAGAGATCGGCGGAGCGCCGGCCGATCTGACCGGTCTCGGAGGCTCCGCGCCCGGGGTGCCGTCCGGCGTCACACTGACCCGGCGAGAGTCCCAGATCGCCGATCTCGTGGGCCAGGGTCTGACCAATGCGGAGATCGCAGCCGAACTCCACCTGTCCAAGCGGACCGTGGAGGGACACCTCAACCGGATCTACACCAAGACCGGCACCCGACTACGAGGGTGACCGAGAGACCGAGTCGAGGTGTGAGCATGCGTCGGTCACAGAGGAATCCAGCGCCGGGAAGTCCAGCGCCGGGGAATCCAGCGCCGAGCGATCCGGTCCGGGGCGATCCGGCCACCTTCTGCGAGGCGCCCGCCGCCTACATCGTGGAGACCTATTTCGTGCTCCGGATGGTCATCGCGGCCGGTGCGCTCATCCTCCCGGCAACCCTTCTCCTGTGGGTGGCCCTCGACCCCGGCGTGTCGATGATGGGCTCACTCAGTGCCTTCTACTACTCGCCGGCCCGAAGCCTCTTCGTGGGGATACTCGTGGCGATTGGCGTCGCGTTGGTGGCCTACCGCGGCTACACCGGAGGGGAGAACGCGCTGCTCAACGGAGCCGGGATCCTGACCATTGTGGTGGCGTGGGTCCCGACGGGGGACTCGTCTCTGCCCGGGCTCACCGTGGCGGGTGTCGTCCACGCGGCGGCCGCGGTGGGATTCTTCGTCCTTGCGGCGCTGTCGATCTTCTTCTACGGGCAGGAGACCCTCGGATCCCTGCCGGATCCGAATCTGCGGCGCAGGTACCGCGTGGCCTACCGGGTTCTGGCCGTACTGGTCGTGGCGTTCCCGGCCGCGGCGGTTCTGGTCGCCTGGGTGGTGGGGCCGTCCGTGGCCCTGTTCGCCGGGGAGGCGGCGGCGCTGTCCGCGTTTGCTGCGTTCTGGCTGGTCAAGACCTATGAGCTCTCGCAATCCCATGCCGAGTTGAGGATCGTGTGAGCCAGCCGATGCGGCCCTTCACAGACACCGCGTCGCTCGCGGCCGTCGCGCGTAGGGTCGCGACATGACGAGTCTTGTCTTTCTCCCCGGCCTCCACGGCGACGCGCAGACCTGGGCCCCGGTCGTTCGCGCCCTGCCTGACGACCTGCCCGCCAATGCCCTGGACCTGCCGGCCGAGCCAGACCTCGACACGCTCGTCGACGATGTGGCCCGCCAGATCGCGACGGGCAGCGTCGTCGTCGGACACTCCCTCGGCGGCGTGGTGGCCATGCACCTCGCCGAGCGTCACCCGTCACTGCTGGCAGGACTCGTCCTGGTCACCGCGCCCGTGGGCACCGAGGACCCGCAGGCAGCCGCGGCGCGCGCCGCCCGAGCGGCGGACCTGAGTCCAGAGGAGTACGAGGAGATCGCCCTGGACGGCATGGAGGCGGTGTACTTCGGCGACCGCGGCCACGACCCGCAGGTGCGGGCCGAACGACTGCGCGCGGCGCGCGGATACGGCCCGGCGCGGTTCGCCGCCCACTCTGTGGCCCTGGGTGCGCGACCGGACCGCGGTACCTTCCCCGCGCAGGCGCCCTGCCCGGTCCTGATCGTGGGAGCGTCACATGACCAGGTGGTGGCCACCGAGGAACAGCGCAGGTGGGCTGAGGGGAACGGTGCCGGGGGCGACAGCGCGGACGCCCAGGCGGTGACCTACGTGGAGATACCGGAGACCGGGCACATGCTGCCGGTGGAGACGCCTGAGGAATTGGCCACCGCGATCAGCGACTGGTGGCGTCGCACCGAGGCCTGATCCGGGCGAGGCTCGGGTCGTCGAACTCGAGTTCCTCGCCGCGATCGCCCGGACGGTCTAGAGTTCTTCCCCAGAAGGCGGGGTGGTCGTCAATGGCTTCTCGGAATCGACCGTTGTCCCAGAGATCCGTCGCGCCGGGGGACAGGGCGAATCGCGCGTTGAGGGAGCTCGACGACCAGGTCTTCTCGGACGTCGTCCTGCGGGAAGTGCATCGTCGCAGCGCGTTCGGCCGGGTCGCCGGGCAGATCGACAGGGCCGTAAAGACGGTCCGGGCTCCGGAGGTCGAAATGCTCCGGGGACCCGCGGCACCACGTGCCGGAGGTGGCGCCACTGCCGCTCGTCGTGCCCGTGCTGTCGCGGTCTCAGTCTCGCGGGGTGCCGCAATGCAGGTGCCCGTGATGTGCTCGGTCGAAGCGGCTGAGGCCCTCGCGCGGCGCGGAGTGTTGTCCGAATCCACCGCCGCCGACGCACTGCGGACGTTTGCGCGAGACGGTCGCCTGATCGCGCTCCGGGGTGACCGGAGATGGGTGTACCCGCGATTTCAACTGGACCACTTCGATCCGCGCGACCCGGGCAACATCATCTGCGCGATCAACCGGGTGCTGGACGCCGGTCGCCACCCGGACGCTGCGACCGCCTGGTGGACCCTGCCGTCGGTCGCCTTGCCCGGCCAGCGCCCGCCCGTCGACCTCCTGGGAGAGGATCACGACGCACTGCGGCAGCTGGCGTCGGAGTACGCATCCGGAGCCGATCGGTGACAGGTGCGCGTCCGATTCAGCGGGGGAGTTGCCCGTCGTCGATCTTGATGACGGTCCCGGTGACCGCCTCCGACTCGTCGGAGGCGAGGTAGAGCAGCGTGGAGTCGAGCTGTTCAGGGACGCCGAGCCTCCTGCGCGGCAACCCGGGCGCGATGTCGCCGACCCGCTCGAGCATCCCGTCGGTCATCTCCGACTCGAAGACCCCCGGCGCGATGGCGTTGACGTTGATGAGATCGCGCGCCCACTCCACGGCCAGGGCTTCGGTCATCCGACTGAGCGCCGCCTTGGTGGTGGCGTAGAGCGCGGCCCCGTTGCCCGCGTAGTGGTACGCGGCCATGGAGGAGATGTTGACGATACGGCCGGGCAATTCTGCCGTGATCAACCGGCGGGCCACCCCGGTCGCCATGAGCCACGGGCCACGGATGTTGGTGTCGAGTACCGCGTCCACGAGCTCCAGGGGCATCTTGTGCGCGCGCTGCGCATCGGGGATGCCGGCGTTGTTGACCAGGATCCCGGGAGCGCCGAACCGCTCGGTCACCTCGGCGAGGCAGGACTCGACGGAGGCCGGATCGGCGACGTCGAGCCGAACGCCGTGCGCAATGCCTCCGCGTCGGCCGATCTCCTCCACGACTTCCGCGATCCTCTCGGTGCGGCGCCCGGTCACGACGACCGTCGCGCCCGCGTCCGCCAGCACATGGGCGAACCGGGCACCCAGGCCGGAGGTCGAGCCGGTGACGATCGCGACGCGACCGGTGAGATCGACAGAAGTCATGGGGAGTCCTCTCCGAGGTGGGGTGTGGCGGTGGAGCTGGTCAGATGATGCGGTGAGGCAGTGAGGGAAGTAGCTCAGGTGAAGAGGTCGGGCAGGCCGTCCGAGACGCGGTCCGGGAAGTCCGGCTCCTCCTTGGCCAGGAACGCGGAGACGCCAGCGCGGACGTCGGCGGACGTGCCGCGGGTGTAGATACCGATGGACTCGGCGCGGTGGGCCACCTCGGGGTCGGAGGCGCCGAGCATCCGCCACATGAGCTGGCGGGTCAGCGCCGCCGACACCGGGGCCGTACCGCGGGTCAGCTCGCGGGCGATCTCGATGCCGCGGGGGAGGACCTCGTCGGCCGGGAGCAGCTCACGCACCAGGCCGCGCTCCAGGGCCTCGCCGGCGAGGATGGTTCTGCCGCCGACAGTCCACTCGACCGCCGTGGAGATGCCCACGATGCGGGGCAGGAACCACGTGGAGCACGCCTCCGGCACCAACCCTCGTCGCGTGAAGACGAACCCGAACTTGGCGTGGTCCGCGGCGATACGCACGTCCGTGGGCAGGATCATGGTCACCCCGACGCCCGCGGCCGAGCCGTTGATCGCCGAGATGATCGGCTTGGTCATCCGGAAGATGCGTAGCGAGACCAGGCCGCCAGTGTCGGGCGGGGCGTCGCCGGTGTCCTGGCCGGGATCGACGGCGAAGGTGTCGCCCCCGCCCGAGATGTCGGCCCCCGCGCAGAACGCCCGCCCGGTGCCGGTGAGCACCACGGCCCGGATGTCGTCGTCGACGTCACAGGCGTCGAGAGCGGCGACGAGGTCGGTGAGGTTCCGCGTGGTCGCAGCGTTGAGCCGATCGGGGCTGTTGAGCCTGATCACGGCGACATCGTCGTGGCGCTCGATGACGACCTCTCGCTGGTCGGCTGCGGTCTCGGGTGCCTGGTCGGGCGAGGGCTGCATGGTGACGGACGCTACCCGCGGTGGCGGGTGGTGGGGCCGGGATCCGATACTGACCGGCTGCGCATACTGGCCGGCGGCTCGGCGGGGAGGACCCGGGGTCAGCGGTTCGGGTTGGTGGCCGCGCCATCGAGCCAGAGCATGTCGGTCGCGTCGGCGTGTGAGCCGGTGGAGCCGACGTGCTTCGAGCTGATCTGCGACCCCTTGGTGATCACGTGGACGAGCGCCATGCCGTGGCCGCGGCCGAGGCCGTAGTCGTTATTCAACCACTCCAGGATCGGCCCGGCCTTGGTGCCGGGGCCGAAACCGCGTTCGGTCGCCTGATCCACGAGTTGCCGCGGCGTCAGCCCGGTCTTGGTTTCGATGGTGTCGAGATACGCCTGGAAGGACATCGGATTCTCCTCTGATCGATAGGCGGCGGGGTGATGGGTTTCGGGTGATGGGCGAGTGGGTCCGGTCAGGCGTCCGCGGAGTCCGAGCGCAGGGCGTAGGTCGCGACGATGTTGCCCGCCTGGGTCTGCGTCGAGTTCAGCAGATGCATCCGCGTCGTGGGGACGGAGTCATCGAAGAGCCTGCGACCCTCACCGGCTCCGCTGCGGCGCCCGCGTCATGTCCAGGCAGACGTGGGTGGCGATGGAATACAGCCACGTACGCAGCGACGAGCGGCCGCCGAATTCGGCGCCATCCCGCGCCCTCCACGCACGCAGCATCGTCTCCTGCGTCGCGTCTTCGGCCTCCGCGATACAGCCGAAGTAGCGGTAGCAGTAGCCGAGGATCTCACGGCGGTACGTTTCCGCCTCGGTCGTGGTCACGCGGATATTGTCCGCCTGGTTCGTGGGGTTGTGGTGTGGTTCGGCGGCCGGAGCTGCGGATTGCCGTGCTTACCTGGGGGTAGCAGGTGTGCGCTCGGGACGCGGTTGTGGTGGAAAATGGCGCAAATCCGCGATGCAAACATGACTTGACGTTCATCATTGGTGGATCGACGTCGTTCGGACGTCTGGCCCGGGGGGTGGCGACCGATGAGTTCTTTCCGTTGGCGTGCGATTGCTGGAGCCGCGGCGGCAATCGTCTTTTCCGCGGGATTGGCACCAGCGGCGAGTGCCGTCGAAGTGAATGTCGGGCCGTTCGTCATCCAGGTACCGGAGCTCGCACCCATTCCAGTGGCCGTCCCACCAGGGTCGGAGGCTGCGCCGCTTCCGGGTTTGCCGCACCCGTTCGAGTGGGTGTATCCCGCGCCGCCGTTTGATCCCTTCGGTGGCCGGACCGTGGCGCTGAACTGTGGCAACGTTCCGGAGCGAACGCCGTCGACCATCATCATCGCCTGCGGCAATGGGAACGGGCAGTTCCAGAACATCCGTTGGACATCGTGGCTCGATGGCACGGCTGAGGGGACCGCAGACAAGGTGTGGGTCGAGTGTGTGCCAGCGTGCTATAACGGCATCCGCCGCAGCAAACCCGCGCGCATCGTGCTGCACGACGTTCGCCAGACCCCTGCCGGCCCGACCTTCGCCAGGCTTACTTCTCATGACGATCTGGGCGCGAGATCGACCACCTTGCCCGGCTTCATGTTCGACCAGCGCGATCCGTGGATCTTCCCGTGACGCCGAATCTCCGCCGCGCCGCACAAGTCACCATGTCGGACCTGCCTGCTTACATGCCGAATATCGTCAAAGCCCGCTTTCGGAGGTCCCATGTCTCACATTCGTAGGCTTCTCGCCAGCGCACTCGGTGTCCTCGCGCTCAGTGTCAATGCGACTCCCGTTTCGCAGGCGCAGCCACTGCCCGGTGGATCGCTGGAGCTGCCGCCCATAGAACCGATCTCCGTACCGGTACCGATGGGGTCGACCGCTGGCCAACTTCCTCCGTTGCCGTTCCCGCTGTTCTGGCAGGACCCGGTGCCACCGCCTCCGCCGGCTCCCAGGTTCGTCGCCTCCAACTGGATCGTGATGTACACCGCGTGCCCTGCGCCCGGCGAGTGGGCCTACACGCAGAACGGCACCCGCGCCTGGTGTGCGCGACGCCTCCAAACCGATGCATTCCATTGGGCGCCGAGCCAGGAGCCTTTCCGGCACCCGGAGGCGACGGACTGGAGCCGCATGACCCGAGTGGAGAACTCTCTGGGAGGTAGGCGATGCGAAGTTGAGGGAGCCAGGGCGGTCAACCCTTCAAACGGACAAGAGGTCTACTGCCAGATGGAACAACGGCTTGTAGTGCCTGCTCCCATCTGGAAGTTCACCGACTACTTGAACTTCGCGACTCGATAAGTCTATTAGTGCGGCTGTAGTCCTTGGCCGCCGCATGTCGAGAACCCGGATCCGGTTCCGTCCTCCTGGTGAAGCGACCACACTGGGTCGCACAGTACGAGGAGGATCACCATGGCCAAGTACCTGTTGCTCAAGCACTACCGGGGCGCGCCCGAGCCGCCCAACAACGTGCCCATGACCGAGTGGGCGCCCGAGGAGGTCTCCGCCCACATCCAGTACATGAACGACTTCGCCGCCCGCCTGGAGGAGTCCGGCGAGTTCGTCGACGCCAACGCGCTGTCGGAGTCGGGGACGTGGGTGCGGTACGACGGCGAGGGCCGCCCGCCGCTCACGGACGGCCCGTTCCCCGAGACCAAGGACCTCATCGCCGGGTGGATGATCATCGAGGCCGCCACCTACGAGCGCGCACTCGAGCTCGCGGCAGAGCTGTCCGCGGCCCCGGGCGCGGGCGGCGAGCCGATCCACGAGTGGCTGGAGCTCCGTCCGTTCCTCGAGGCGCCGCCGGAGTTCGAGAGCTGACGCGGCCGGGCCGGCTCGGCCGGGACGGGCTGGGCCGGGCTGGGTGGCCGCTCGGTGGTCCGGTCCCCGCTCCGCGCGTACGGTGCGGGCATGACCAACCCCGAGCAGGACCCGACCCAGTCGTCCACGGAAGAGACCCTGGGTGCGCCGGTCCCCGAAACCCCGGGAGCCGGCGACACCTCGGTGCAGCGGGATCCCGAGGACTGGGTGACCGGCGACGAGCCCATGACCGCCGCGCAGAAGAGCTACCTCGACACCCTCGCGCGCGAGGCCGGCGAGGAGTTGCCCGCGACCCTGACCAAGGCGCAGGCCTCGGAGCACATCGACCGCCTGCAGAAGGGCAACCCGCGGACCACCTGACCTGTCCGGTCAGACGGCCACCGGGTTCTGGTCCGCCTCCTTGAACTCGAGGACCGGCTCGGTGTGGTTGTGCTCGTACGGCTGCTCGGCGGCGCCCTGCGCGCGGGCGGCCTTGATGTCCGCGTACTGCTCGAGCGGGGTGCGCGGATCGCCGTAGCGCTCGCGGGCCCACGCAGGCGAATGTGTCCGCGGGCTGTCGGCCTTGATGCCGCGGATCGCGGGCTCGATGTAGCGGACCGAGCGTGGGCTGACCCGCTCGACCATCGCCATCATTAGTCGGGGTTGTTATGTGCGGCCTTGTAGAACATCTTCCACAGGGCGATCGACGCGCTGTCCACCGCCCGCGACTGCGTGACGCCCAGCATCGGGCGCATCCACCGCGGATAGGTGGCGATGATGCTCGCCCGCAGGAACGGCCGCCCGGCCTTCTTGATGAACGCGGGCAGACGCGGTTCGATGGTCTCGAAGCCGTCGAGGATGTGGTCGACGTTGGAGATCGCCGCCTCCGACGCCGCCAGCTTGTCCCGCCAGTCGTCGAAGTACTTCTGCACCTCACCGCGCGTGCGGGGCACGTCCTCCTGCCGGATCGGCTGCACCTCGGCCGCGATCGCGCACTGGCGCCAGTACTCGTTCTCCTCGTCGCGGCTGAGCCTGCCGGGCCCGAACACCTCGTAGACGTAGAGGATCGAGTGCCACGCCGTCATGTGGATCCACAGCTGCGAGTCCGGATTGTTGGAGTCGTACTCGTTGCCGGTGACCTTGTTGATCCCGTAGGCGCGCGAGTGGACCTTCATGAGAATGTCCGACATCTTGATGACCGTCGGGGTGTCCGCGAACAGCACGGCGGAGAAGTACTCCATCGTGCGGTCGTACCGCAGCGGCGTCCGCTGGATCACCTGGCCGGTCTTGTCGACCGCGGCGGTGAGATCCGGGTCCAGGTGTTCGATCGTCACGGCCCGCGCGAAGCCCTGCAGCGCGGACGCCGGGAACGTCCAGACCTTCCATGCCACGGAACCCGGGCCGAACAGCCCCTCGTCGATGCGGTTCTTCCCTGTGGTTGCCACGTCGCCCCCTCGTCGGTGCTCTCCATTGAGCGCTCTGCGTGAATCAGCTCACGTCGGATGACCGAGAGCATTAGACATATGCTTCCCTTTTGTAAAGTCATTGCGGGAAGTTGCAGCTCATCACCACCGACCGCGCGCCCGGAGTAGGAGAATCGATCCCACGATGATCGGGCCGGAATTGCGCGAGCTGACCCCGCAGGTGATCGGCGTGCTCGTCCGCCGCGGGGCCGACTTCGCCGCGGCCGAGGACGCCGTGCAGGACGCGCTCCTCGAGGCCGTGCGCACCTGGCTGGACGACCCGCCCCGCAACCCCCGCGGCTGGCTGATCGCCGTGGCGTGGCGCAGGTTCCTGGACGCCGCGCGCTCGGAGGCTGCCCGTCGGCGTCGCGAGGAACTGGCGGCGACCGAGCAGGTGGTGGGCTCGTCGTCGTCGAGATCCTCCGGTGGCCCGGGCGCCGACCCGGCGGCAGGGCCGGCGCCGGCGCCTGAGGTCGATGACACCCTGTGGCTCTACTTCCTGTGCGCCCACCCGTCGCTGCCCGCCCCGTCAGCGGTGGCGCTGACGCTGCGCGCGGTCGGCGGGCTGACCACCCGACAGATCGCGCGGGCGTTCCTGGTCCCCGAGGCCACCATGGCGCAGCGCATCAGTCGCGCGAAGCGCACGATCTCAGGTGAGCGGTTGGACCGGCCCGGGGATGTGGCCACCGTGCTCCGGGTGTTGTACCTGGTGTTCAACGAGGGGTACACCGGCGAGGTGGACCTGGCCGAGGAGGCGCTGCGGCTGACCCGGCAACTGTCGGCGTCGATCGACCATCCCGAGGTGCGGGGACTGCTCGCGCTGATGCTGCTGCACCACGCCCGCCGGGCCGCGCGGAGAGACGACGACGGCGAGCTGATCCCGCTGGCCCGGCAGGACCGGAGCCGATGGCCCGCGATGAGCCGGGGGAGTACCAGGCCCAGGCCGCGATCGCCGCCCTTCACGCCGACGCGCGCTCGACCGCCGAAACCGACTGGGTGCAGGTGGTCGAGTGGTACGACGAGCTGCTCGAGTGGAACGACAGCCCGGTGGCCCGACTGAACCGCGCGGTGGCGGTGGGGCACGCCCGGGGGACCCGCGAAGCGCTGGCCGCGCTCGAGCACGTGCCACGGTCGCTTCCCCGGCGCACCGCGGCCGAGGCCTATCTGTACGAGCGGGCGGGGGACCGGGCCGCGGCCGCCGAGCTCTACCTCCGCGCGGCGGAGGAGGCGACGTCGCTCCCCGAGCGCCGCTACCTGGGTCGAAAGGCGGCTGACCTCACGCGGCCATGAGGGCCTGCCGCGGCGGATGAGACCATCGGGGTATGGCGAGAAACGACAAGCGCTTCGAGAAGGTCCACTCCCAGAGCATGGGGTTCGGCAGCAGCGTCGAGATCCTCAGGGACACCCAGACCGGGGTGTGCTACCTGTGGCGCTCGGGCGGATACGCAGGCGGGCTCACCGCGCTCCTGGGCGCCGACGGTAAGCCCGTCGTCGACCCCTCGCTCTAAGGGGAGCTACCCGGGGTCGTTCAGGGGACCTGGCTGACCACCGAGGTGGGGGCGTTCCGGTCCGTGCCCGCGGAGGGCTGGGCGGCTTCGCCCGACACCGCGAACAGCGTGACCCCCAGGACCGCCACCGCGGCGATTGCTGCGCCGACCCCCAATTCGAGAGTCGTCAACTGCATCCGCTGCCCCAGCACCTGGGGCGGCATGGTGGAGGTGGCCATGGATCTCCTCGTCCTGGATCGACGGCGCATCCGCTGTTCTCGACCGCGGATGCGCTGTGGTCGCGGATGACCATAGTCCTCGATGGTGCCCGCGGGTAGAGGGGGGCCGAATCGCCGACCTGACTCGTCGATGTCCCCGCAGACGGGGAGCGCCGGCCCATCCGTGTGGCGCAGGTCTCCGAATCAGGGGCAGACGCTGAAAGGAGAACCGCCGTGAGTTCTCTCCCCGGGCCCCGCACCTGCCCCTTTCTCGCGATGGCGGGCATCGCGCTCCTCGCCTCCGTGGCGGTTGTGGCCGCTCTCATGCCCGGGGCGGCGCTCCATGCAGGCGGCGGGTGGATGGTGCCCGCATTGTTCAGCGTGATGGTGTTCGCCCTCGTCGTGGGCGCGACCGCGGTGTTCCTGAGGGCCCCGGTGTCCTTGCCCGGGTCCCGGCGCTCCCGCCGGTCCGGCTCGGGCTCCCGCGCCCGCCCCGGCCCGCGCGGGCGTACGGAGTTCGCCCTGCGCCAGCCCGATCGGGCACTGCGCGTCCGCATAGATCGACTGCCGGGGATCACGGACTAGAACCCCGGCCCATCCCCCCGGCCCTGCCGGTCAGCTCTGCAGGACTCCGGCGCGATCGAAGCCCCGGAAAAAAAGTTCGAGAGTGCTCGTGACGATCCGTCGGCTCGTGACGTCTTAGTTGTGTAGTTGCCCATCGGAGGCCCGGCCCGGAGCCGGGCCTTCCCACGAGGAGGAAGCATGTCGAACGCAATCCCCAAGACCGGTCGTGAGCAGTCGCGTGAGCAGGAGGCCGCACAGGCCGCGGAGGCCGCCGCGCAGGAGAAGGCCGTGGAGAAGCAGCCCGCTCGGGGACCGCTCCAGACGTCCCGCGGGGTCACCACCCTGGACGACGGGGTCGTGGCCAAGATCGCCGGCATGGCCGCGCGTGAGGTCCCCGGCGTCTACGACATGGGCAACGCCGCCCGCCGCGCCTTCTCGGCGGTGACCGATCGCATCCCCAACGCCCAGACCAACGTCACCGGCGGCATCAGCGTCGAGAAGGGTGAGACCCAGACCGCGATCGACGTGACGGTGGTCGTGGAGTACGGCGCCTCGATCGTCGACGTGGGCAACGCCATCCGGCGCAACGTCATCGACCAGGTCGAGGGCACCACCGGGCTCGAGGTGGTCGAGGTCAACGTCAACGTCACCGACGTCCGCCTGCCCCAGGATGACGACGACGACACCGGGCGTTCCGGCTCCGAAAGCGGCCGCAGCACCGAGCTCCGCTGACCCGCCGACCCATCCACCACTGCTGCACCGCGGGGGCGGGTCGCCCGGCCCGCCCCCGCACCCCCTTGAGCGAGGAGTTCTCATGAAGACCACCCATCTCACACTTCTGGTGGGGTTGTTCCTCGGCGCCGTCGCCGCGTTCGGCTCCATCGGCCAGTTCCTCATCGTGCTGATCTCCGGCGTGATCGGTGTGGCCGTGGGCCTGGCCATGGAGGGACGCGTCGAGATCAAGGGCCTCACCGATCGCCGGAGGCGGTGACCCGTGACCGCCGCGCAGACTGACCAGACCGGTCGCCGGCCCGCCACGGATCCGGCCGCGGTCGAGGAGTCCGCACCGCAGGACCAGGCGCTCCGGCCGGCCGCCGAGCGCGGACTCACCACCATCCCCGCGTCCGTCGTCGGCCGCATCGCCGAGCAGGTCGCCTCCGAGTACACCCACGTGGGCGGCGCCGCCGGAGGTCTGCTGGGGGTGGGCGCCCGCCGGGATTTCGACTCGCGCCCGTCGGCCACCTGCGACCTCTACGGGACCGTCGCCGTGCTCACGCTGGACGTGGGCGTCGCGTTCCCCGTGAACCTGTCCGACACCTGCCGAGGCCTGCGCCGGTACGTGCGCGAGAGGGTCGGCGAGTTGACCGGCCTCCAGGTGGGCCGGTTGGACATCGAGATCTCGTGGCTCAACCCCGGGACCGCGACGAGAGGAGCACTGAGATGAGTGCACGGACCCGCGGAAGCGGACTGATCAGACGGCCACCGCGCGCCATCCCGGTGGCACTGCTCGCCGCGGCGCTCCTGGCCGCAGGCGGCCTGGGGAGCTGGCTGCTGGGGACCTACCTGGTCGACGGCACCTGGCCCTCGGCGGCGTCCGCCACGGTGGACTCGATCTCGGGCACCGGCATCGGATCGACGGAGATGCGCATCGCCGCCGTCGTCCTGGCTGTGGTGGGGCTCGCCCTACTGCTGGCCGCCCTCGTGCCGGGACTCCCGTCGCGCGTCCTGGTCCTCGCGGACGACGTCCCGGGCGAGACCGCCATCTCCCGCCGTGACCTGGCCCGCCGCATCCAACGGCGGACCGAGAACGTCGACGGCGTGCACAGCACGAGCGTGGCCGTCCGCCGGCGCCGGATCGACGTGGCCGTGGCGACCGTGGTCGACGACCCCGCCCCGGTGACCAGGGGAGCGAAGGACGCCGTGGACCGGGCGCTGGCCGAACTGCGCCCGTCCGGTCCGTCACGCCCCCGCGTGCGCACCCACCGCAGAAGCTGAGAGGACGACACATCATGCGTAGCCTGTCCGGAACCCGAAACCGCATCGCGTTGACGGTGGCGGGTCTGCTGACCCTGGCCGTCGCGGCGTGGCTGGTCGCGGTGTCCTTCGCCCTCATCCCCGCGGGCTCGCCGCTCGCCGGCCTGACGGTGCCGGCCGACTCGACGGTGTCGACGCTGGTGCAGGAGCACCGTGGGTGGGCACTGCCGGCCGCCACCGCCGCCTCCGTCCTCGCCGTGCTCGCCGGGCTGGGTCTGCTGCTCGCGCAGATCCCCACCGCACCGGCGCACACCTCTCTGCGTCTGCACGACGACGACGGCACCGTCCTGGCCACCCTGGAACCCCAGGTCCTGGAGCGCGCACTGGCCGAGCGGGTGGAGGGCGTCCCCGGCGTCGAGGAGGCGTCCGTGCGGGTCTCCGGCTCCACGACCTCCCTGCGGATCCTGGCCGAGGTGACGATCGCCGAGGAGGCGCAGGTGGAATGGGCTGTCGAGGAGGCCCGCCGGGTGCTGGCCGCGGATCCGGAGACCGCCCTCGGCACCAGCCCTCGGTCGGTCGACCTGCTGGTCCGCGTGCACACCCCGCGGACCTCCCGATCCGACCGCGTGGCCGTGCGCCATCACGGTGCGGGCGGGGAACTGGTCTCCGAGGCGGCATGACCCCCGCGCCCTCCCCGCCGGGGGAGTACCCCGACCGCACCCTGGTGCTGCGCGCACAGGACGGTGACCCCGAGGCCTTCGACGTGTTGATCGACCGCCACCAGGGTCGCCTGTTCCGCATCGCCTACCTGGTGTTGGGGGACCGGCAGGACAGCGAGGACGTGGTCCAGGAGTCGCTGCTCACCGCGTGGAAGCGGCTGCATCTCCTGGACGACCCGGATGCGGTGCGGAGCTGGCTGGCCCAGATCTGCTCGCGTCGGGCGACCGACATCGCCCGCCGCCGGGCCCGCCGCTCCACCGACGCCCAGCCGCCCGAGCTCCTGAACGTCCATCGCGACGAGGGCCCCCGGTCCGACCCCGCGCAGACCACCATGGTCAACGCGCAGATGCAGGCCCTGGCCCGGGTGCTCGGGACGATGGACCCGGATCTGCGGTCCTGCTGGACACTGCGCGAGATCGACGGCATGTCCTATCGGGAGGTCGCGTCCGCGCTCGACATCACCGAGTCCACCGCGCGGGGCCGCCTCGCGCGTGCCCGCACGCACGTGATCGAATATATGAAGGAATGGCGGTGAACACCATGGACGGATCCTCCGGACCCGGTGGACCCGACGACGCCGAGGCCACCCGGCACTATCTCGATCAGATCAGTGCCCTGCACCGCGACTGGGACGAGCTCGAGAGCCGGGGCGACGACTCCGTGCAGCTGTCCGGTCGGGCGAGGTCGGCACTGGCGGAGGCCGTCCGCGCGGATGCCCGACACGGCGCGCGGGTGCAGATGCCTCCCACCGACATCGGCCCCTACTCGCTGACCGAACTCGCCCTGCGGACACTGATCCGCGACACCGTCGACGGCGTCCCGGGGGTGCTGAGTCTGCGGACCACCGTCGACCACGATCCGGTCGAGGGCTGGGGTACCCGCGGTCTGCCCCGCCGCATCGCGTGCCGCGTCTCGTTCGCGGCGTCGACCCCGGATCTGCCCGCCCTGGCGGACGCGGTCCGACAGGCGGTGCGTGGTGCGTGCGCCCGCGAATTCGACCTCGTCGACCTGGTGGTCGACGTCCACATCGAGGATCTTCATGAGAACTGAGCCGACGGCAGCGGAGTTGATCGACCTGGTGGTCGCCGTCCCCGGGGTCAACGGGATAGAACCCGGCATCGGCACCTCACTGCGGGCGCTCGATGCCCGCATACGGCGGGCCGGCCCCGTCCTGAGTCACTTCGGTCTCCACGTCGACCGCGACGGCAACAGGGTCACCGTCGAGGTGAGCCTGGACCCCTCCCGACCGGTCAGGCAGAGCGTGCGGGAGATCCAGTCGGTCCTGCGGGACGCCCTGGGCGCCTCGGTGCCGGTCGGTACCGAGCTCGAGGTGCGGGTGCAGTCGCTCCACCGGGGCTGAGCCCGCGGCGCGTGCGTCCGGCGCGGACACCGTTGGCGATCACCAGGATCTCCGCGAGCTCGTGCACCAGCACGACCGCGGCCAGCCCCAGGACGCCGGCCAGCGCCAACGGCACCAGCCCGATGATGATCGCCAGCGAGAGCCCGATGTTCTGCAGCATGATCCGGCGGGAGCGGCGGGCGTGCTGCAGCGCCCGGGGCAGGTGCCGCAGGTCCTCGCCGAGGAGGGCCACGTCGGCCGTCTCGATCGCGACGTCGTTGCCCATCGCCCCCATCGCGATCCCCAGGTCCGCGGTCGCCAGGGCGGGGGCGTCGTTGACGCCGTCGCCGACCATCGCCGTCGCCCTCTCCGCGCGGAACCGGGTGACGATGCGGGCCTTGTCCTCCGGCCGCAGGTCCGCGTGGACGTCGTCGAGCCCCACCTCGGCCGCCAGCGCGCGGGCGGTGCGGCCGTTGTCCCCGGTGAGCATCGCCACCCGGTAGCCGTCGCGGCGCAACGCGGCGACCACCTCCGCGGCCTCGGGCCGCGGCTCGTCGCGGACCGCGATCGCCCCCAGCACCTCGCCCTCCCGCTCGACCAGCACGGCCGTCGAGCCGTGGTGCTGTATCCGTTCGACATCCGACGCCAGGGGGCCGGGCCGGATCCATCCGGGCCGACCCAACCGGACCGACCGCCCGTCGAGCAGCCCGGTCAGGCCGGCGCCGGTGACGGCGGTGACCTCCCGGGCCGCGGGGACCTCGTGGCCGGCCGCGTCCAGGATCGCCGCCGCCAACGGGTGTTCGCTGCGGGCCTCCAGGGCGGCGGCCACCGCGAGGACCTCCGCCCCGGAGACCCCGTCCGCGGTCGCGATCTCGACGACGGCAGGACGGCCACGGGTCAGGGTGCCGGTCTTGTCCAGGGCGATTCCGCGGATGCGGCCGAGGGCCTCCAGAGCGGCGCCACCCTTGACCAGCACCCCGAACCGGCTGGCCGCACCCACGGCGGCGTACACGGTGACGGGCACCGAGATCGCCAGGGCGCAGGGCGAGGCCGCCACCAGGACGACGAGGGCCCGTTCGATCCACACCTGCGGGTCGCCGAGCAGGCTCCCCACCACCGCGATCAGCGCAGCGGCCACGAGGATGCCCGGGACCAGGGGCCTGGCGACGGTGTCGGCCAGCCGCTGGGCCTCGCCCTTGCGGGACTGTTCGGCCTCGACGATCCGGACGATCCTCGCCAGCGAGTTGTCCCGCGCCTCCGCGGTGACCGTGACCTCCAGGGCGCCGCTGCCGTTGATCGACCCCGCGTACACCTCGTCCCCCGGACCGGCCTCGACCGGGACCGATTCGCCGGTGATCGCCGAGTTGTCCAGGGCGGTTCGCCCTGTGCGGATGGTGCCGTCGGTGGCGATCCGCTCGCCCGGTCGGACGATCATCACCTCGCCCAGACGCAGGTCGTCGGTCTCCACCCGCAGCTCACGCCCGCCGCGGAGGACGGTGGCGGTCGACGGCACCAGCGACAACAGGGAGCGCAGGCCGCGGCGGGTGCGTGCGACCGAATACTCCTCGAGCCCCTCGCTGATGGCGAAGAGGAACGCCAGCATGGCGGCCTCCTCGATCTGTCCGAGGATCACCGCACCGGCGGCCGCGATGGTCATGAGCGTGCCCACGCCGATCCTGCCGCGCACGAGCCGCCTCAGGGTCGAGGGGACGAAGGTGTAACCGGCCACCAGCAGCGCGAGCACGAACAGCGCGGACCCGGCCGCGTGGGGGCCGGCCGTCCAGCCGAGGATCAGTCCCGCGAGCAGCAGGAGCCCGGCGATGGCCGCGGCCCGGATCTCGGTGACCTGCCACAGCTTCTCCGGACCGCGGTCCTCGTGCTCGCCGGCCAGCGGTTCGTCGGGGCCGCACCCGCACGCGTCGCTCACGAGACGTGGTCGGGGCACAGCGCGACCGCCGACCCGGTCGCGGAGAGGAGCGTCTCGGCGGAGGACAGCAGGTCCATCAGCTCGGGACGGGCGAGCGAATAGAACACCTGCCGGCCCTGCGGTCGCCCCTCCACGAGCCCGCAGTCCCGCAGGCACGCGACGTGGGCGGACACCGTGGACTGAGCCAGCCCGAGCTCGGCCACCAGGTCGGCGACCCGGGTCTCACCGCGGGCGAGCCGGCGGATGATCGCCAGCCGGGTCCCGTCGGACAGGCTGCGGAACAGCGCGGCAGCGGCATCGAGTCCGGGCCCTGACTCGGGGGCCGCTCCCGGCTCCGTCCGTGACCGGCACCCGGTGGTGTCCGCGCACGCAACCCCGGCATTGATCGTCATTCGACGATGATAACTGTGTTGAGCGATGTGTTCCAGGGTCGACGCCGGCGTCGACCCGGCCGCTAGGAATTGGCGATCGCGAGCACCGCCCACACCGGGAGCCACAGGCCGAAGGTGAGGATGGTCAGGATCAGGTGCAGCACGTGGCACCGGTCGACTCGTCCGGGGTGGGTCCGTCGTCAGGCGAGGGAAGGGTGAGGTCTTGCGCTCGCGTCTGCTTCTCGGCGCCGCTCGCCAGAGCGACGGTCGCGTTCCACTCGCCGGCGGGGACCGGCAGGTCCGCCGACAGCGGGAATCGGACCTCGGCCGTCTCGCCGGGAGCGATCGTGACGGGCTCCGCTGCGAGCGGTGGGGTCGCCAACCCGCCGGGCCCGCCGGTGAGGTCGAGGGTGCCGGCCACGTCGATCGCCCGTCGTCCCGTGTTGGACACGGTCGCGAGGAAGGCGGCCACCCCGAGCGCGGTCCAGACCGGCCGGAGATCGACGATCTCGAAACCCGACCCGGGGTCGTCGCCCGCGCCGGTGGAGAGGTAGACGCGGACCCCGACGCGGGAGATCCGGTCGAGGCCGGCCTCGTGCGAGCCCGAACCGCCCCCGGAGGACCCGACCGACCCGAGCGATCCGGCCTCCGACCCCACCGACCCCGCTGAGCCCACCGACCCAGTACCCGATCCGGTCGCGCTCCCGCCCGGGGACGCGGAGGTGTGGGACGCCCAGATCACCGCGTACTGCTCGGCATCCGGGGCCTCGGCGGGCACGGAGATCGTCGCGACCACCTCGGCCGACGCCCCGGGCTGCAGGTACAGAACCGGCCGGTCGACGCGGATCCACCGGGACAGGGCGCTCGATTGACCGGGCGCTGAGGGGAGGAAGCTCCCGTCCTGCAACGCGGCCGGCCCGGGATCTATTGCGTCAAATCCGGCGGCGTGTCGCGGGTGTGAACCGGATGGCGGGTCGCCCCATGGTGCAGCTGAGTCGGTGTGACGGGTGCGGCGCCTACGCCACCTGCATCGTGGTCAGGCAGGTCAGGTCGTCGTCGCCGGTGGAGACGGGCGAGGTCGTCGAGTCGCCCTCGTGCGCGATCGTCAGGGTGCCGGTGAGGTCGCGCGGGAGCCACAGGCCCACGAAGCCGTTGTCGTAGGTCGTGCGGGTCTCGTCGAGCACGGTCTGCCCGGTCGCCCCGTCCGTCACGGTCACCTGCACGGTCTCGCCGCCGAGCTCCCCGAGGCACGTGGTGAGGCTGTGGAAGAAGCAGTCGTGCGTGAAGGTCCGGTACGGGGCCACGGAGAGGTAGAACTCGTCGGCCGGCATCGGCAGCGCCGCCTCCTCGAGGTCGCCGGTGGGGTCGCTCAGGACCAGCTGGTCCGGTTCGACGGAAGCCCACAGGTCGTCGGGCCGCTCGGCCACGGGCATGGTGTCGAGCCGCTCGATCACCTGCCGGGCGTCCAACCCCTCGAGGCCGTGTCGCTCGACGAGGGTGGCCGCGGCCCGGTCGGAGGTGGAGTCCGGTTCCGGCCCGGCCGAGGTGCAGGCGGTCAGCCCCAACGATCCCGCGACCACGGCCGCGAGCAGGGCGCGACGGCGCGCGGACGGGCGGGGAACAGTCGTCAGAGCACTCGTCACGGTCACAGGCCGGCGAGCATCTCGCGCATCTGATCGATCTCCCGCTGCTGGGTGTCGATGATGGTCTGGGCCAGCTCGACCGCCTCCGGGTGGGTGCCGCCGGACACCTGGTCCTCGGCCATGTCGATCGCGCCCTCGTGGTGGACGATCATCTGCTCCAGGAACAACCGCGCGGCGTCGGTGCCCTCGGCGTCGGCCAGCTCCTGCATCTCCTCCGGCGAGAGCATCCCGTCCATCATGCGCATCTCGCCGGCGTCACCCATGTGGTCACCCATGTGGTCGCCATGGTCGCCGCGGCCCATGCCGGGTTCGCCCCACTCCTCGAGCCACTCGCCGAGCTGCTCGATCTCCGGGCCCTGCGCGGCCTTGATCTCCTCGGCCAGCTCGCGGACGTCGTCGGGGACACCCTCCTTGGCCAGGATGATGTCGCTCATCTCGATGGCCTGCTCGTGGTGCGGGATCATCATCCGCGCGAACCGCACGTCGGCGGCGGAGTGCTCGGACGCGTCGCCCTCCTCGGTGGTCGCGGGAGCGCCGTCCTCGGCGGTGGTGGTCGTGGCCGGCGTCGTGGCCGTCGTGTCGTCGCCGTCGTCGGCACAGGCGGAGAGCGTGAGGACGGCCACGGCTGCGGCGGCGAGGAAGATCCTGCTGGTCATCGTCGAGGTCCTTTCGAACGGAGCGGCCGGGCGCCCGGACTGCTGGGAACCATCCTGCCCGTCGGGTCCGGCGCTCCGGATGGAGGTCGTGTGAAGGTTTGGTCAAGGCCGTCGCGGGGGCGGCGGAACCGCAGGAGGGGCGCGATGATGGGACCCATGACCTCCAGCCCTGGCGACCACGGACAGGCCGGTGCACCCGATCCCGTGCCGCGCCCGCCCACGGGGTTGCGGGCGATGGTCGTCGACGACGAGCAGTCCCTCGCGGACCTGGTCGCCTCGTATCTCCGTCGCGACGGATTCGAGGTCACCGTCACCGGCGACGGTGCCGAGGCGGTCACGCTCGCCCGGTCGGTGGACCCGGACGTGATCGTCCTGGACCTGGGGTTGCCGGGGCTGGACGGGGTCGAGGTGTGCCGGCGGATCAGGGCGCACTCCGACGCGTACGTCGTGATGCTCACCGCCCGGACCGACGAGGTCGACACACTGATCGGGCTGTCCGTCGGCGCGGATGACTACATGACCAAGCCGTTCAGCCCCCGCGAGCTCATGGCAAGGATCCAGGCGATGTTGCGCAGACCGCGGGGTCCCGTGACCGGGTACGACGACGAGGTGGCGGCCGCCGGGTCCGCGGGCACCACCCCGGTGGACGCGCGTCTGCGGAGGATCGGGGATCTGACCATCGACGTGGCCGGTCGCGAGGTGAGCGTCGACGGGCGGGCCGTCGCCCTGACCCGAACCGAGTTCGACGTGCTCGCCGCCCTGTCCCGCGACCCGGGTGTCGTGTTCACCCGATCCCAGTTGATCGAGAGGGTGTGGGGCCCGAACTGGGTCGGCGACGACCACCTGGTGGACGTTCACGTCGCGCACCTGCGCCGCAAGCTCGGTGACGAGGCCGCGCGGGGTCGCTACGTCCGCACCGTCCGCGGAGTGGGCTACCGGATGGGGGCCGGGCGGTGAGCGGCGGCGCTGTCGGCGAGGTGCGGCGCGGTCGGCTCGCAGGGGCGAGTTTCGGGACGCGTCTGCTGGTGGTCATGGCCGGGGTGGTGGTGGGCTGCGCGGGGAGCGCCTGGCTCGTCGCCTCGGTGCTGGCGCCCGAGATCTTCCACGACCACCTCGGGCAGGCCGGGATCGAGCACGACTCCGCGGAGGCCGCCCACGTCGAGGAGGCGTTCACGGATTCGATCGTCCTGGCCTGGGGGCTGGCGGTGGGCGTCGCGGTGCTCCTGGCGTTGCTGGCGAGCTGGTACCTCACCCGCAGGGTCCAGCGTTCGGTCGCGGTGGTGACCGCCTCGACCGCCGAGATCGCCGGCGGACGCTACGACACGCGCGTCGCGAGCCCCGAGCTGGGGCGGGAGTTCGACGACCTCGCGACGAGCGTCAACGAACTCGCCCGGAGACTCGACGCCACCGACACCACGCGACGCCGGATGCTCGCCGACCTCGGTCACGAGATGCGCACCCCGCTGGCCACGATCGACTCCTACCTCGAGGCCGTCGACGACGGTGTGCGGGACTACGACGACGACACCAGGGAGGTGCTGTGGACGGCCACCCGCCGACTCGAACGCCTGGCGTCGGACATCGTAGCCGTCTCGGCCGTCGAGGAGCACCTGACCCGCCTCCATCCGGTCCCCACCACCATCGCCGGGTTGGTGGGGAGCGCCCTCGACGCCGCCCGGGAGCGGTTCGCGGACAAGGGGGTGGAGCTCACCGCCCGCGACCTCGTCGACGCCGAGGTCACCGTGGACGTCGACCGCATGGGCCAGGTACTGGGGAACCTGCTGGACAACGCACTACGGCACACCCCTGCCGGTGGCTCCGTCACCGTCAGCACCAGCCTGCTCCCCGCGGACACCGGCACCAGGACGTCCGGCACCGACACGGTGGCTCTGAGGCGGGTGTCCGTCACTGTCACCGACACCGGCGAGGGCGTGGCCGCGCACCACCTGGATCACCTCTTCGACCGCTTCTACCGCGTGGACACCGCCCGCGGCCGACACGGCGGGGGAAGTGGCATCGGGCTGGCGATCACCCGCGCACTCGTGGAGGCCCACGGCGGTCGCGTCAGCGCGGCCAGCGACGGCCCCGGGCACGGCGCGCGCTTCAGCTTCACGATCCCCCGGACCGCCCGGTGGCCCTGATCACCCGATCGCGCTGAGCAACTCCGCGCACGCCGTCTCGCAGCGGCGGCAGGCCTCGGCGCAGATCGCGCAGTGGGCGTGCATGCCCGCGTGGGACCCGCAGTCGTCAGCGCACGTCGCGCACGCGACGCGGCACGCGCTGAGCAACTCCTTGACCGCCCCCGAGATCGTCTCGGTCCGGCGACTCAGCACCGACGCGGTGGCCGCGCACACGTCCGCGCAGTCGAGATCGGTGCGGATGCAGTCGCGCATCTCCGCGACCGACTCCTCGGCCAGGCACGCGTCCGCGCAGGCGGTGCAGATGCGCGCGCACGCGGACGCGGCGTCGATCGCCTCCGCCAGCAACTCGACGGGCAGACCACCGGTCGGGTGGGGGTGGGACGTGATCATGTCGATGGTGCTCATGGTTCCTCCTGAAGCTCGTTCTGGTGAGGGCGAGGCGGGGGTCAGCGGGTGGCCAGGACGATCCGCTGCAGGTCGTGGCCCACGATCACGTCCCCGCCGTAGCCCTCCTGGGCCCAGTCGTGCCATTGCCGCACGTCCACGACGCCGGAGTAGTCGCCGAGGTGCGTGAGGACCAGTCGCTTGGCGCCGGCGCGCTCGGCGACCTGTCCCACCACCTGGACCTCGACGTGGGACTCCAGGTTGTGCTCGATCATGGCCGGCGGCAGATTGCCACCGCGCACGTTGATCGCCTCGTGCACGAGGGTGTCGGTGCCGAGCGCCAACCGGTCCAGGTTCTCGCTGAGGCTGGTGTCCCCGGAGAACGTCACCGACCCGTGCGCGGTGTCGAAGCGGAAGGCGAACGCGGGGAAGACCGGCCCGTGCGGGACGAGGGTGGCGGTGACCCGGACGTTCTGGTCCTCCATGACGAGGAACGGGTCCATCGCCGGGGAGGTGTTGGTGTAGCTGGCGCCGACGTCCGGGATCACGATCTCGTGGACGTCGAACAGCGTGCGCGGGTCGGGCGGTCCACCGGTGGGGCCGTTGTCCCGGAGGAAGATGTTCGACGTGTAGGCGTAGGCCTCGTCCAGCCGCTGCGTCATCTCCGCCGTGCCCGGGGTCGGGCTCTGGGGGGCGACCACCGGGAAGTCCGGGTAGTCGACGTTGGGCGGTCGCAGTCCGCCCGCGGACCCCGGGCCGTGGACGCCGACGGGGGCCACGAGTTTGTCCCCGGCGGCGTTGGCGACCACCCCACCGATGAGCGCGAAGTTGTAGTAGTCCGCGATGTGGTCGGCGTGCAGGTGGGTGAGGAAGATGTCGCTGATCGCCGCCAGTTCCAGGCCCGTGAGCCCGTACTGCGTCACCGCGGACCGCCCGCAGTCGATCACGTAGGCGGCCCCGTTGACCACGAGGACCGACGCGATCCCCACCCGCGTCCTCTCCACCATCGGGCCGGCGAGTGTCCCCAGGAGCAGTAGCTCGAGTGGTTCACGCTGCGCCGAGGGGATGCCGTCCGGCGGGGTGCCGCCGGACGACCCGAGGGAGCCGGAGCCCAGGGAGCCCGTGAGGCTCTGGGCTCCGGCGGAGCCGCTGCCGAAGCCCACGATTCCGGTCGCCGCGACCGCCCCGCCGAAGGCGGAGAGGACCGAGCGGCGGCTGAGGCGGGAAGTGCGCGGAGGCGGGGGGAGTGGTTCTGACGGGGGCATGGCGGCGTCCTTCTTCCGGGGTCGAGTCAGAGGCGGCGACGAGCCGGAGAAGTGCGCGCTACCAGCGCGTTGTGCCCGGAATGTAATCTACCTCACACTCGGTCGGATAAAAGCACATTCACGATCCGGGTCAGAACGGGACCTGGGTCCGGAGCAGCCCCTCTGCCGGGGCCCGGCCGCTGAGTGCTCGGCAGAACTCGAACGCGTCCATGGTGAGGTTCTCTCCCGCGCCCGAGTGTCCGCCGTGGTGCCAGCGTCCGCCCGCCGGGCCGGTGAGCTCCAGGTCGAAGGCCTGGCCGTGCCGACCGGCCCACTCGGTCACCACGTCGTCGATGATCACCCCCTCGTGCTCCGGGGTCGCCGTCATGGCGACGCCCGTCGCGGAGGCGATGTCGACGCGGTGCATGAACGGGTCGCGGGTGAGGATCACGTCGAACAGGTAGCCCATGGACCACCACTCGCCGTTGTCCTCCATGGTCTGCGTCCGCATCACGCCCGGTGCGCCTCGCCGGTGCCGGGCGGCCTTGGGGGCGGACCGACGGACCTCCGCGATCAGTTCCCCGGTCGACAGGCCGGCGTTCTTCTCCACCTGGAGCGCGGTCATCGCATCGATGGGGAGGCAGCCCTCGCGCTTGGCCCGCCTGCCGGAGGCGATCTGCTGACGGATCATCTCCGGCCAACTGGCGAGCATCTGGATCATGCCCAGCATGTGCCCGGCCATCGCGCGCACGTCCCACTCCGTGCAGTCGGTCTGGGTGCCCCACTGCTCGGGGGTGAGTCGTTCGAGCATCTCGGCCACCCGTTCGTATTCGGTCTCGGCCAGGCGTCCGGCGGTGTCCCGGTCCAGCAGGGGCTGTCGCGGGTCGTTCTTCGAGCGGTGGTGCCCGGTTGTCGTGGTCATGGCGGTGTACCTTCCTGTGTGGTGGTGACCGGGACGCCGGTCGGGATGCCGACGTCGTTGAGGTACATGTCGACCGCGCGGTCGAACAGGCGGGCCCAGCGATCGCCGCCGGGATCGTTGGCGAGTTGGGCGTCCGCCATGCCGCCCACCACCGCCACGTAGAGGTCGATGTCCTCCCGGTCGGTGATCCCGATCGCCGCGAACCGCTCGCGCAGACCGTCGAGCACCAGCACCGCGGGCGCGTAGGCCTCGGGGCTGGGGGTGAAGCCGGGGATGGTGCGCTGGTTCATCAGCTGGAAGCGAGCCAGGTCGGTGACGCAGAAGTCGAAGTACGCCCGCGCGTACAGCCGGACCGTCCCCCGGGCGTCGGACGAGCGCTGCTCGTCGAGGGACAGCATGACCTCGAGGCACTCGGTCCACGCCTGGGCGAACATCGCGTCGTAGATCGCGTTCTTGGAGTCCACGTGGGAGTAGAGGGACGGCGCCTTCATGCCCACCCGGGCCGCGACGTCGCGGAGGGTGAGCTGGGCCAGGCCCTGCTCGCGGGCCACCGCCCACGCGGCGTCGATGATCTCCCGCCGTGTCGCCTCACGTCGTTCGGCCGACCTATCGCGATTCGGAGTGCCTAACATGGTTAGGATTGTGCGCCGGTGACCCGCCGGTGTCCAGAGGCGATCGGGTTGCGTTCGGGTCTCGGTGCCGTCACGGCGCGTGGGCCCCGAGGGTCACCACCTCGTCGGCCCAGCGCCCGGCCAGTCGGAGATCGTGGGTGATCGCCAGGACGCCCAGGCCTCCGTCGGCCCGCCGGCGAAGGGTGCGGGCGATCGCGGCCGTGCTCAGCGGATCCAGATGGGCGGTGGCCTCGTCGGCGATCAGGTACCGGGGTTCCTGGGCCAGCGCGCGGGCCAGGCAGGCGCGCTGGAGTTGCCCGCCGGAGACCTCCGCCGGGCGGCGGTCCAGCAGCGCCGGGTCCAGGCCGACCTCGACCGCCAGTGCGTCCGGGTCCACGGGGACGCCGCGCACCGACGCCGACAGGGTGAGGGCCCGGCGCAGCGTCAGGTGCGGGTCCGTCGCGGACACCGGATCCTGGTCCAGCAGGGCCGTGTGGCCGGGCAGCCGACCCCGACGACGTCGCACACCCACGCCCCCCGCGGTCACCGAACCGGAGCCGGGGACGAGCAGGCCCGCGAGCAGGTGGGCCACCGTGGTCTTGCCGCACCCGGAGGGCCCGACGAGCGCGGTGATCCGTCCGGGTCGCACGGTCAGGTCGGTCGGCGGGAGGACGAATCCGCCGTCGGGACGGCGGTAGGTGACCCGGTCGGCGACGAGGGTCATGACGACGACGACCCGACCGCCGCGCCGAGCTCCGGTGTGAAGTCGGGCACCGCCGGCACCGCCGCCGATCCGGGGTGCAGCGCGGCGGCCAGGAGTTCACGGGTGTACGGGGTGTCGGGTGCGGCGAGCAACCGCGAGGCCGGGCCCACGTCACAGAGGTGGCCGGCCCGGAGCACGGCGACCTCGTCGGCGGCGTCCGAGTCGGTCAGCGTGGCCAGGTCGTGGGTGATCACCACGAGGCCGATGCGGCGCTCGTCGGCCAGGCGGCGCAGCAGCCGGAGAGTGGCCAGGGCGGGCCCGGCGTCCAGGCCCGCGGTCGGCTCGTCGGCCACCAGCACCGACGGAGCGGTGGCCAGAGCGGCCGCGATCGCCGCACGCCGGAGTTGCCCTCCGGACAACTGGTGCGGATAGCGGTCGGCCAGCGCCGGGTCGAGACCCACCTCGAGGCACAGCTCGGCGACCGAGCGGCGGCCATCCCGCCCCCGCCCGGCCGCGGCGAGCGCTTCCGCGAGCTGCCCGCGCACATGCCGGGTGGGTGTGAACGCGGCGGCCGCCGACTGCGGCACGTGGCCCACCCGGGACCTGCGGGCCGTATCTCTGAGAAGCGAATCTCTGAGAAGCGTGTCCCCGAGGACCGTGATGCGACCCCGGACGTGGGCCTGTTCCGGTAGCAGACCGCAGCACGCGTCCCCGAGCGTCGATTTGCCGGCGCCCGACTCGCCCACCACGGCCAGCACCCGCGCCGGCGGGACACGCAGCGTGACGCGGTCGAGGATCCGGACAGGGTGGCCCTCCGGGCCGGGCACCGACACCGTGAGTCCGGCGATCTCCAGCGCCGGGGTCGAGGCCACGGGTGGCGACGGAACAGGTGGCGACGGAACAGGTGTCGACGGAACAGGTGTCGACGGTATCGGGTCGCCGGAGGGACCGGACCCGTTGTCGTCGTCGATCTCGTGGATCGCGGGCGACGCCCCCCTGCGTCCCCGGCACCGCCCTGCGGGGGCGAGCAGCGCCACGGCCACGGTCACCACGATCAGCGCCGCGGCGGGGAAGGCCAGCGCCCACCAGCGGCCCAGCAGCAGATCCGCCCGGGACAGGGCGACGAGCGTGCCGAGGCTCGCCTCCTCGGGCGGCAGTCCGATGCCCAGGAACGACAGCGTGGACTCGTGCCATACGGCGTGGGGGAGCATCACCACCACGGCCAGCCCCGCCTGTCCGGCGACGGCCGGGAGCACGTGGTGGCGCACCAACCCGGCGGGCGAGGCCCCGGCCACGCGCGAGGCGGCGACGTACCCCGAGGCCATGACCTTCTGCGTCTCGGCGCGCACGATCCTCGCCACCGGGGGCCAGTGGGTCAGCGCCAGGGCCAGGACCAGGGCGGTGATCGACCCCCGGAACAGGGCCACCACCACGACCGTCGCCAACAGGTGCGGCACCGCGGCCACGGCGTCGGTCAGGCGCATGAGCAGCGCGTCGACCCGCGCGCCGCCCGCGGAGGCGGCGGCGCCCACGGCCACCCCGATCGCCGCCGCGGCCACCGCGGACCCGGCGGCCACCGCCAGGGAGACCCGCAGCGCCTGCGCCACCCGCACCGAGGTGTCGTGGCCCAGCGTGTCGGTGCCCATGAGGTGCGGCCGACCCGGGGCCAGCCCGGCGCGCAGGTAGTCGGTGTCCACCCACGCCGGCGGGGCGAGCAGTGGCCAGCCGATCGCGTACGCGACGACCAGCGCCAGGAGGAGCATCGCGACGGCGCGGCGGGGGGTCACGTACTCACGCATCGATCCGCACCCTGGGGTCGGCCAGCAGCAGCAGGCAGTCGGCGAGCCAGGTCCCCACCAGGACGGTGGCCGAGGCGCCCAGGGTCACCGCGGCCAGCAGCGCGAAGTCGGCTTCCAGGGCGGCGTCCACGGTGGCGGCGGCCAGGCCGGGCCAGGCGAAGACGGCCTCCACCACAAGCGACCCCGCGATGAGCTCGGGCAGCCGCGCGCCGAGCAGCGCGATGAGCGGCGTCCACGACACGGCCGCGATGTGCCCGGTGAGCACCGTGGGCTCGTTCAGCCCCCGGGCGCGGGCCTCGGCCACGGGTGCGGAGGCCTCCGCGTCGAGGACCGAGCGGCGCAGGGCCAGCAGCATCCACGGGACCTGACCCGCGGCCAGCGCCACCGCGGGCAGGACGAGGTGGCGTGCGAGAGTGGCGAGCGTCGGGTCCTGGCCGGGCGGGGCCGCCCCGGTGACCGGCAGCCACCCCAGCGTCACCGCGAACACCGCGACCGACCCCATGGCCAGGACGAACGGGGGCACGGCGCTGAGCAGCACGGCAGTCGCGGCCAGAGCCCGGTCGACGGCGCCGTGCGGTCGGCGGGCGGCGGCGACACCGGCCGCCAGGGTGACCGCCAACGCCAGGGCGAGCGCGGTGGCGGAGAGCAGGACCGTCCACGGCAACCGCTGCGTCACCACCTCGAGCACAGGTTGCCGGTAGGAGTAGGAGAACCCGGCGTCGCCGGCGGCCAGCCCGACCACCCACGTCCACCACGCCTGCCACCACGTCAGGTCGGTCCCCAGCGCGGCGGCCGCCGCGGCTCGCTCGGCCACGGTGGTGCGCTCGTATCCGGCGCCGAAGTGGGCGGCCAGCGGCTCCAGCGGGGAGGTCGCGGCCAGGACGAACGCACCGACCGTGACGGCCAGCAGGACCAGCGGCGCCGCGACGGCGCGGCGGGCCGAGAGGCGAGCCAGGTCGGAGCGGCGCTCGCGCAGTCGGCGGATCACCGGTCGCGGGTCCAGGAGGCGAGCGACCACCACGGACCCCATGTCACACCGTGCGTGTGCGGTTCGAGGATCGGTGCGGGCCGGGTGTGGCCGGTCTCCCGGAGAACGTAGGTGTGGTCGAGCGTGGCCAGGAAGACGTGGCCGGGGGCGCGGGCGTAGGCGCGCTGCGCCTCGCGGTAGAACTCCGTGCGTTCGACGGGGTCGGCGGTGGTGCGGGCCGCGTCCAGGGCCGCGTCCACCCGCGGGTCGCTGAAGTCCCCGGGGTTGTCCAGCGGGCCGGTCGCGGCGGTCCGTGAGTGCAGGGCCCGGTAGGCCTGGGTGTCCACGGTGTAGGGGTTGTCGCCGCCGCCGAGCAGGATCGCCACCTCCCCGATCCGCTGCTCGATCTGGTCCCAACTGCCGCCCCACACGGTCACCGCCACCCCGAGGTCGCGTAGTTGGTCGGCGAACGCCGAGGCCAGCTCGCGACGGACCGGGTCGGTGGCCGGGTAGGCCAGGGTGAACTCGGCGCGCTCGCCGTCGCGGACGAGCACGTCGTCGTCGCCGGGCCGCCATCCCGCCTCCCGAAGGATCTCGGTCGCCTCGGCGGTGCGCTCGCCCGCGTCCCGCGCCTCGGTGAACGGTGAGGACTCGTACTCCGGGTAGGCGTCGCTGATGGGGGAGGCCACCGGCCTGCCGTACCCGGACAGGACGCGGTCCACCAGGCCGTCGCGGTCCACGGCCACGTTGAGCGCCCGCCGGGCCGCGGGATCGCCGGCGAAGGGATGCGACATGGGCAGCGCCACCGCGCGCCAGTCCGCCGACGACACCGAGACCAGCTCCAGACCGTCCCGGTCGGCCAGCCCCTCGGCGAGCCTGGGCGGCAGCGAAGCCCCGTCGACCTCCCCGGCCATCACCATCTGCGCCCGCGCATCGGCGTCCGGAACCGACCGCAGGACCAACCGGCTCACCTCGGGCGGGCCGTCGCGGTGCTCGGGAAAGGCCTCGAGCACGGCCTCCGCGGCGGTGAGGCGGTCGAGCCGGTAGGGGCCCGTGCCGACCGGCGCCGAGTTGAGGACCGACGCCGAGGCCGGTCCTGGGGTCAGCGCCTCGGAGGGGACGATGCCCAGCAGCAGCCGGGCCGGCATGCCCGGGTCGGGCGCGCGGAGCTGGAAGCGCACGGTCAGAGCGTCCGGGGTCTCGACCCGCTCGATCGTGGAGTAGTCCGAGGCGATGGGGGAGGCCGAACGCGGGTCGACCACGGCTCGGTAGGTGGCGGCCACGTCGCCCGAATCCAGTTGCGAGCCGTCGTGGAAACGCACCTCGTCGCGCAGTCGGACCGTCCAGGTGAGCCCGTCCGCGCTGACCTCGGGCTCCTCCGCGGCCAGGGCGGGCTCGAGCCGGGGCAACGTCGAGTCGTCCTCCGCGGCCGGGCGCAGGAGTCCCTCGTACAGCGGGGAGACGCCGGTCGATCCGTATCCGGACACCGGGTTGAACTCACCGGGGTCCCCGCCGTCCGCCAGCACGATCTGGTCCACCTCGCCCTGGCCTCCCTCACCCTGGCCCCCGGCGGGGGAGGAGGTGGGCACCGAGCAGCCGGCCAGGGCCAGGGTGACGGCGAGGCCGGTGCCGACCAGGGTGACGATCGATCTCACGTACAACTCCTGCCAGACAAGGGTAGGTGTCCGGTTGGACACATAGTGGGCAGAGCGTAGCCAGTGGATGTGTCAGCGTTGTTAACGGATAATGCAGGTGACGAGCGCCGGTGACGGAGGGGGAGCGATGGAACTGGGCGACTGGGCCGAGCGCTTCGAGTTGCTCGGCGACCCCACCCGGCTGGGCCTGCTCGCGCACATGCACCAGGCGGGCCCCGGGGTCGCGACCGTCTCGGACCTGGCCGCCGCGACCGGGATCACCCGCAACGCCGCGTCCCAGGCCCTGCGCATCCTGCGGGATCGGGGCTGGGTGACCGCGGTCCGCGACCCCGTGGACGGCAGGGTGGTCCGGTACTCGCTCGCCGACGACACCGTCCACCGCATCCTGCACCTCATGGGCGCCCGCCACCACTGAGTGCGCTGCGTTGTCGACTCGCGCGGGCGGATTGGTCCATAGGGGACGCGGAAGCCGGATGGGAGCGGGCAAAGAGGACGCGCGAGTCAATGAGGACGCGCGACGCGGAGGACTCGTCCACGCGTAACTCGCGGCGCGATCCGGCGAAACACCCGCGCAATCTCGCCGCGCCACGATGTGCGCATGGACACCGTCGCCGAGACCGTGAGCCGGTGGCGCGCCGAGGGGATCCCGTGCGCGCTCGCCCGCGTCGTGGGCACCGGCGGCTCCGCCCCGCTGGCCACCGGCACAGCGATGGCCGTGGCCGCGACCGGAGAGCTGGTCGGTGGGGTCTCCGGCGGGTGTGTGGACGGGGCGGTGTTCACGCTCTGCCAGGAGGTCGTGGCCGACGGGCGGCCGGCCTCCGCGGTGTTCGGCCCCGACGGCGACGAACTCCTGGCGGTGGGCCCGACCTGCGGCGGAAGCCTGGAGGTGTACGTGGAGTACGTCCCCGCCCACGGCAGGCATGCGGTCGACCGCGTCACCGCCGCCCTGGGCGAGGGACGGCCGGTGGCGATCACCACCGTCCTGGACGGACCCCGCTCCGGTGAATGGACGGTTGTGGTGGGGACACCGCCGACGGAGGATGACGACGAGGACGCGCAGCACACCGACGACCTGTCCCCGGCCCGCGTCCGTGCCGCCGAGATGCTCGGCCGGCCGGGGACCGCGCTGGTGGACAGCGCAGCCGGGCGCGTCTTCGTGCAGTCCCTCGCCCGGCCGCAGCTCCTGGTGTTCGGCGCCACCGCGTTCGCCGAGGCCCTGGCCACCATCGGGCACCTGCTCGGTTACCGAGTCACGGTGTGCGACGCCCGGCCCGTCTTCTCCCGCCCGGAGCGGTTCCCGAACGCCGCCGAGGTGGTGCGGTGCTGGCCCCACGAGTTCCTGCGGCGGACCCGCGTGGGCCCGGGCACCGCGATCTGCGTTCTCACGCACGACCCCCGCTTCGACATCCCACTGCTCGCCGAAGCCCTGCGCACCGACGCCGGGTACATCGGCGCCATGGGCAGCCGGCGCACCCACTCCGAGCGCCTGGCGCTGCTCCGCGAGGCGGGCGTCGCCGAGAGCGAGTTGGGGCGACTCCGCTCACCGATCGGCCTTGACCTCGGCGCCCGCACCGCCGCCGAGACGGCCGTATCGATCGCCGCGGAGCTCGTCGCCCACCATCGGGGCGGGACGGGTGCCCCGCTCACCGGCCTCGACGTGGCCATCCACCGGTGACCGCGAGGGTGGGGCTCGTGCTGGCGGCCGGAGCGGGTCGTCGCTTCGGCGGGCCCAAGGCGCTGGTCGAGTACCGGGGAGTACGCCTGGTCGACCGCGCCGTAGGGCTGCTGCGCGGGGGCGGATGCGACCTCGTCGTCGTCGTCACCGGAGCAGCCCCGATCGACGTGGCCGGCGCGCGGGTGGTGCACAACGAGGAATGGGACTCGGGGATGGGGTCGTCTTTGCGGGCCGGCCTGGTGGCGGTGGCGGGGCGTGACGTGGTGGTGGTGCCGGTGGACATGCCGTGGCTCGGCGTGGACGCGGTGCGGCGGGTCCGCGGGGCGGGATCCGGCGACGGCCACAGCGCGGACCTGGCGGTGGCGACCTATGACGGCCGGTGGGGTCACCCGGTGCTGCTCGGCGGACGACACCACCCGGGGGTGATCGCGTCGGCGGTCGGTGACGTCGGCGCGCGTCGGTACCTGCGCGCGCACGCCGACTCCGTGGTCGAGGTGCCGTGCGGGGACACCGGGTCGCCGCGCGACGTGGACGTGCCCGGGGACCTTCTGCCCGCCCCGTAACACCCGTGACACACTGGGTATCCGGCCGGTAATAGCGCGCGGATACAACTGGTCATCGGCTCGGCCACCTCTCACCGGCAGGCCGCGCCCCGGTACCCCGGCCCCCGTCACCTCGGCCGGCACCCCAGATCCGGGAGCGGACATGACCACATCACCAGCGACCACCCCAGCAGTGAGCACCCCACAGACCGGGTTCAGCGTCCCGGTGATCGACCTGAGCCCGTACACCACCGGCTCCGGCGGCGCCGACGACACGCCCGCCGACGACGCGCCCGCCGCCCGCGAACGCGTCGCCCGCGAGATCGACGCCGCGTGCTCGCAGGTGGGATTCATGCAGATCGTCGGGCACGGCATCGACGACGCGGTGATCGACGGATTGGCGGGGGCTATCGACGAGTTCTTCGCACTGCCCCCCGAGACCAAGAACAGCTATCGCGTGGCCGACGCCAACCGCGGCTACAGCCCACCGAAGAGCGAGACGCTCAGCCTGAGCCTGGGAGTCGAGTCCGCCAGCCGGATGAACGACTTCTTCGAGGCCTTCAACGTCGGCGTCGAGGCGCGCTCCTTCCCCGACCTGGCCCTGGACGAGGCCGACTACGGGATCAACGTGTGGCCGGAGTGCGGGGACTTCCGGGCCCGGATCGACGCCTACTTCGACGAGGCCTCGCGGGTCGCGCGAACCCTCACCCGGGCGTTCGCCGACGCACTCGGTGTCCCCCCCGAGGTGTTCACCGACATCACCGGGCACTCGATCGACGTGCTGCGACTGAACAACTACGCCCTGCCCCCGGGCCCGATCACCCTCGACGGCGAACTCACCGGGATGGGCGAGCACACCGACTTCGGACTGGTCACCGTCCTGTGGGCCGACCGTGTCGCGGGCCTCCAGGTCCTGTCCTCCGACGGGGTGTGGCACGACGTCCAGCCGATCGAGGGCGGACTGCTGGTGAACCTGGGGGATCTCACCGCGCGACTGACCGGCGACCGCTGGATGTCCACCCTGCACCGGGTCAAGCCGCCGGTCGTCGACGGTGGGATCGTGCGACGGCGCTCGGCGGCGTTTTTTCACGACGGCGACGTCGACGCGGTCGTAGGCACCCTGCCCGGCCTCGTCGGCGCGGACCAGTCCGCGTACGAGCCGATCACCGTGCGCGAGCACATCGCCGCCAAACTCGCCGGCTCCCGCCAGGGCAGGGCCAACACTGGCGCCGTCCGCGAGGCCGCGCGAGTCCTGGCGGCAGCCCAGCAGGAGCGCCGGTGACGGGAGGACTCAGAGGACTCAGAGGGCTTGACGGGCTGGCCGACGCTCTGGATTCGGACCTCGCCGGCGCCGACGCGGACCTCGCAAGGCGGTTTCCGGGCCCTGCCGCCACCCGCCAACCGGTCCACACCCTGTACCTGCCCGCCGAACGCGTCCACGCCGGCGTGGTGGCCGAGGTCGGCGCGGCCGCGCTCGAGGCCTTCGACACCCACCTGGCGGATCCGCCCGCGCTGGTGGAAGTGTTCGGGGACCTGGTGCCTGGGGGACCCGACCCCGAGGTTGAGGCCGCATCCCTCCACGCACTCGTGAGGGGCAAACTCGAGCGGGAACCCGTCGAGGACCTCCGCATCGACTTCGAGGACGGCTTCACCCAGCGGGGCGTGCCCGCCGCTGCCCGAGACCGCGACGAGGACGCGCACATCGATCGGGTGGTCGCGGATCTGCTGGCGGCACCGTCGCTCCTGCCTCCGTTCTGGGGGCTGCGGTTCGGCTCCCTCGACCCGCAGACCCGCCGGCGCGGGATCCGGACCTTCACCAGGTTCGTCAGCGGACTCGCGGCGGGCGGCGGTTGGCACGGCGGTCTGGCGAGCGGTTTCCGGCCGACCCTGCCCAAGGTCACCTCGGTGGACCAGGTGCGGGCCATGGTGCGGATGTGCCGCGAGCTCGAGAAGGCGAGCGGGCTGGCCGAGCGGACCCTCGGGTTCGAGATCCAGATCGAGACCCCGCAGTCGATCTGTGGGCCCGACGGGTCCGCGCTGGTGGCGCGGCTGGTGCACGCGGCCGACCGACGCTGCATCGGGCTGCACTACGGCACCTACGACTACTCGGCGGCCTGTGGGATCGCCGCCGAGTACCAGGCGATGGACCACCCCGTCGCCGACCACGCCAAGGCCGTCATGCAGGTCGCCGCCGCCGGCACCGGGGTGGCGCTGTCGGACGGCTCCACCAACAGACTGCCGGTGGGGGAGGCGGACGCGGTCCTCACTGCCTGGCAGCTGCACGCGCGGCTGGTCGACCGGTCCCTGCGTCGCGGCTTCTACCAGGGCTGGGACCTTCACCCCGCGCAGCTGGTGTCCCGTTACGTGGCCACCTACGCCTTCTACCGTCGCTCGCTGCCCGCCGCCGGTGCCCGCCTCTCGGCCTACCTCGGCACAGCCGACATATCAGCTGCCTCAGGCGCTGAGTCGCCCGGATACCTCGACGAGCCGGCCACCGCCCGCGCGCTGGCCGACTTCTGCGTCCGCGCGCTGGACTGCGGCGCGGCCACCGACGCCGAGGTCGAGGGGCTGGCCGGCGCGGACAGGGCCACGCTCGACCGGCTCCGGCGACCCGGCACCGGCCAGGCCCCCCACAGCCCGGGGGAGGCCACGACATGAGTGCACACGGCGCCCCCGAGACTGTCCTGCGCGCACGCCGCGCGGTGATCGGCTCCGAGGTCGTGCCCGCCACCGTGACGGTCTCGGACGGGATCATCCTGGCCGTCGAGACCGGCCCCGCGGCCCCGACCTCCCCGACTCGGGCCGGCACGCACGTCGTGGATCTGGACGACGACGTGGTGCTGCTGCCCGGCCTCGTCGACACCCACGTCCACGTCAACGAACCCGGCCGCACGGACTGGGAGGGATTCGCCAGCGCCACCCGCGCCGCGGCGTGCGGCGGGGTGACCACCCTGATCGACATGCCGCTCAACTCCAGCCCTGTCACCACCACGCCCGATGCGCTCGACGCGAAACTGGCCAGCGCGGGCGGCAAGCTGCAGGTGGACACCGCGTTCTGGGGCGGAGCGGTGCCCGACAACCTGGGCCGTCTGCGCGAACTCTGGGACCGCGGGGTGTTCGGGTTCAAGTGCTTTCTGCTCGACTCCGGGATCGAGGAGTTCCCGCCACTGGATGCCGCGCAGATGGTCGCCGCGATGGAGGAGATCGCCGGGTTCGATGGACTGCTGATCGTCCACGCCGAGGACGCCGGGACCATCGACGCGCAGCCTCCCGCGTCCGGGCCCGCGTACGCGGGATTCATCGAGTCCAGGCCGGTCGCCGCAGAGGTCCGTGCGGTCGCGCAGGTGATCGACGGCGTCCGCCGCACCGGTTGCCGGACCCACATCCTCCACCTCTCGGCCGCCGACGCCCTCCCGCTGATCCGTTCGGCCAAGGCGGAGGGGCTGCCCCTCACGGTGGAGACGTGCCCGCACTACCTCTCGTTGTTCTCCGAGGAGATCCAGCCCGGCGCCACCCACTACAAGTGTTGCCCGCCGATCCGGGAGGCCGGCAACCGCGAGCGGCTCTGGGAGGGGCTGCGGGACGGAACCATCGACCTGGTGGTCTCCGACCATTCGCCGTGTGTTCCCGAGCTCAAGCGCTTCGACACCGGTGACTTCGGCCAAGCCTGGGGTGGCATCGCCTCGGTTCAACTGGGCCTGCCGATCGTCTGGTCCGAGGCGCGACTGCGCGGTCTGGGGCTGCCCGATGTCGTCCGGTGGATGTCGTCCGGCCCCGCCGAGTTCGCCGGACTTCACGAGCGCGGGTCGATCCGCCCGGGCGCCCGCGCCGACCTGGTGGTCCTGGCCCCCGACGAGGCGTTCGTGGTCCTGCCCGAGCGGTTGCAGCACAAGAACCCCGTCACCGCGTACGCCCAGCGGGCACTCGGTGGCGTGGTGCGCGAGGTCTACCTCGCGGGCCGCCGCGTCGACCTCGACGGCCCCGCCACCGGCACCGCGGTCTTCCGCCCGGGCCCACCTGAGCCAGCTGTGCCACCCACGCGAACGGAACTCCCCAGATGACACCTCCGATGACAGAGCCCGCCTACCTCGCCCTGCCCGACCTCGCCTCCCGCGAGTTGGCCGGCAGCGTCGTCTACGCCGACGACGAGTTCTTCGCCGAGAAGGAGAACCTGATCCTGGCCTCCGAGCCGGTGTTCGACCCAGCCCTGTTCGGACACAAGGGCAAGGTCTACGACGGCTGGGAGACACGCCGGCGGCGCTCGCCCGGGCAGGACGCCGCGATAGTCCGCCTCGGGGTGCCGGGCGTGGTGCGCGGGGTCGTGGTGGACACCGCCTTCTTCCGCGGCAACTACCCCCCGCAGGTCGCCGTTGACGGCGCGTGGATCGACGGTTACCCCGGGGTCGACGACCTCGCGGGTGCCCATTGGCGGCCGCTGGTCCCTGAGGCGGACGCGGCGGGAGACACCCGCAATCACTTCGCGGTCCCCGACGCCGCACCGGTGACCCATGTGCGTCTGCGGATGATCCCCGACGGCGGTGTCGCAAGACTGAGGGTCCACGGTGACCCCACCCCTGACCCCGCGTTCCTGCGGGGAACCGTCGACCTCGCCGCCGCCGAGAACGGCGGTCGGGTGATCGACTGCTCGGACCTGTTCTACTCCTCGCCGGCCAACATCATCGCCCCCGGCCGTTCTCGCATCATGGGCGAGGGCTGGGAGAACTCCCGGCGGCGCGGAGGAGGAAATGACCACGTGACCGTGGCGCTCGCGGGCGAGGGGTCGGTCGACCACGTGGAGATCGACACCTCCTACTACATCGGTAACGCGCCGGGGTCGGCGTCGCTTCGTGGGATCGCCCGGGCAGAGGATCTGGACCACCCCGACCGGTGGGTGGACCTCGTCCCGCGTACGCCCCTCCAACCGGACTGCCGTCACCGCTTTCTGGTGGGACAGCCGGGCCATCCGGTGGGTCCGGTGCGGTTCGTCCGGCTGGACGTGTTCCCCGACGGCGGTATCGCCCGCCTGCGCGTCCACGGCACGCTGAGCCCCGAGGCCCTCGACCAGCTCGCCGCGCGGGTCGCCCGGGCACGGCACACCGGGCTCATGCGCCCGTAACACAGGCGAAAAACCACGCTGCCAGACTCGGGTTCGACACCACGATGGTGCGGTCGGCCCCGCCGATCCGACCGTCGCGTCCCACGGCGCGGCGGTCGAGTCATCAGTCAGGCATCGCCGTGGTGTCCGCCCGGGCGCAGGACCCGGGTGGGCCCGCGGCATGGACCCGGGCCCGCTGAACCCAGGAGTTCCTCCGCCATGACCGCCGTGACCTCCGACGCCGTAGCCTCCGCCCCCGACACCGACACCGACACCGACACCGTGACAGGGGCCCAGGACTCCCGGCGCCTTCCCGACGCAGAGGAGCGCCTCGCGGCCCTCCGGGCCCGTGTTCACGAGGACATCGCCGCCACCAGCCATTCCCGCGACTGGATCCCTCGCGATCCGGGGTCCAGCGAACTCGACGTCCTGGTGGTCGGCGGGGGGCAGGCCGGCCTGGGCACCGCGTTCGCGCTGCAACGCCAACGGATTGACCGCGTCCTGGTGGTGGACGACGGTCCGGAGCAGCAGGTGGGGTGCTGGGGCCGCTACGCCCGTATGCACACCCTGCGCAGCCCCAAACACATGAGGGGAATCGAGTTCGACGTCCCCTCCCTGCACGTCCGGCGCTGGTTCGAGGCCGTGTACGGCGAGGCCGCGTGGGCCGCCGTCGAGCTTGTCCCCCGGCTCGACTGGAACGACTACCTGCGGTGGTACCGGGAGGTCACCGGCGTCCGGGTCCGGCATCAGACCCGCGTCACGGCAATCCACCGGCCCACAACCCCGGACGGGCCCTTCTCCGTGGAGCTGAGTGGCCCGGGAGGGAATGAGACCACGGTTACCGCCAGGCGCGTTGTCTGCGCGCTCGGACTCGCAGGCGGGGGCGGGGTGCGCGTGCCCGACCTCATCTCGACCTCGCTGCCCCGCGAGCGCTGGTTCCACACGGAGGACCCGATCGACTTCGCCGCGCTGCGGGGTCTGCGGGTAGCGGTATTGGGCGGCGGCGCATCCGGGTTCGACAACGCGGCCACCGCTCTCGACCACGGCGCCGTCCGGGCGCACGTCTTCGTGCGACGGGAGACCCTCCCGGCGTCCAACCCGCTGCGGTGGATGGAATTCCCGGGCATGCAGGAACGCTTCTATGACCTCGACGACGACGCCAAGTGGGAGTTCGGCGTGATGTCCGGTGGCCTCCCGCAGCCGCCCACCCAGCACTCGGTGTGGCGCTGCTTCGCCCACTCCCGCTTCGCACTGCACACCGGTTGCGGGTGGAACGCGGTGTCGATGGTCTCCACCGACGCCGGGGGGCAGGAGATCGCGATCGACACCGACAGGGGGCGGTTCCACGCCGACGTGGTCCTGGCCGCGACCGGATACACGGTGGACCTGCGGTTGCGTCCGGAACTCGTCGAGTTCGTCGACGACATCGCGCTGTGGTCCGACCGTCACCCGCCCGCGGTGGACCACCCGGCAGGCCTGAGTCCCTATCTGGGTCCCGGGTTCGAGTTCACCGAGCGAGACCCGGGCACCGCCCCGTGGCTCTCCCGGTTGCACCATTTCTCGACCGGCGCCCGCGCGTCCATGGGCGTGACCGGGAACCAGCTCTCCGGCATCTACGGCGGTATCGGGCGGATCGCCTCGACGATCACCACCGCGATCACCCGGGAGAACTGGGGCCGACTCGCCGGGGACTTCGCATCCTTCGAGCACATCGAGGTCCGCTCCGTCGGCCCGCACGACGCATCCGACGGGTGGTATCCGACGAGCTCGCGGTTCTGACCGCGCGAGTGTCGCTGCGCTCATCAGACTGCGCTCATCAGAACGGGGGCTCGTCCTCAGGCCCCGTGGTCGAGGGCGCCGAGGGTTCCACCGGACCGGGCGGTGGAGCGTGTCGCCGGCGTCGCGCCTGCGCGCGGAGAGTGTGTCGTTCGGCATCACGCCGGTGCCACAGGTGCGGACGTCTCCGGGATTCCGCACATCCGCTGCCGGTCGCGCCTGCCTCGGCGGCCTCCTGCTGACGCCGGCTCGCCTCGGGTCGTCGGGGAGCGGCGTGGTCTGAGAGAGGGCCCGTGGGATACGTCGTGATACGGGTTCCGGGGTCTCTGTCCGGATGGTGGGGACCGTGGATCCACACATAGGAACCGTCGGTGTCCCGGTAGTAGGCCCACACTCCGTCGGTCTTGAGCCTGTGGTGGAAACGGCAGAGGCTCCCGAGGTCGTCACAGGTCGTGTGCCCGCCGCGTTCGGGAAGGTCATGGTCAAAGGGGATGATGTGGTCGAGGTCGGACTTCTCGGCCGGTGTCTGGCAACCGGGGAACACACAGGTGCCGTCGCGTCCACGGCAGAAGTGGGCCAGGGCCTCGGACGGGGCGTGGCGTCGGGCGGCGGCGGTATCGGGATCCGAGAGTTCGGAGAGCTCGTGGACGCGGTGGCTGACTTCGCGCTGCAGTTCGTCGGCGGTGTGCCCGGAGATCGGACCGTATCCGGCGAGGGAGATCCCACGGTTGAGCGGGCTGCCGTCGTCGTAGGCGTGGAGGACCACCCGACGCGCCGCGGACCGGGCCTCCGGGTCGCCGGGGTGTTCTCCTCGCGGGTCGGGCAGGCAACTCCACCCACGGCTGAGCGCGAGCAATCCGGCCGCTCGGAGTTGGCCGAGCGTTCGCGGATCGCCCACCGGTGCGGTGCGGGCGAGCTCCTCCACACGGTCCGCGATCTCCAGTGCGTCCTCGGCGGTGAGCGTGGCCGTGATGATCGCCCGGTCGTCGCGGATGGGCACCAGTTCCACGTCCTGACCGCGACGGGACTGTTCGGCGCGGGCGTCAGCACCCAGCGGATCGCAGGCGGAGATGGTCTTGAGGAGCATCTTGCGAAGCGGCCCCAGCCGCGGCGGGTGGGTCCGGCGCCTGGTGGGAGCCAGCCCCTCGCTGATACGGCGGTCTACGTCGGGCATGAGGTGATCGGCCACCAGGGCTGTCTCCTCGGCGATGGTGTGGGCGGCGAGGATCCCTATCCATCCCGTCGCCAGGAGCGCCGCGGTGCGTGGAAGTCGCTCGGTCAGCTCGACCGCGGTGGTCACCAGGCGGGATGCCCCGTGACGGGAGAGCGCCATGGAGGCGCCGATCATCGTGGCCGCCGCCTCCCACGGGTCGCGGTGGAGGGCGTCCTCGGTGGCGAACCCGTCGGTGGCCGACCGGACACAATCGTAGGCGTAGGCGACGGTCCGCCCCTCGGCCGCGTAGATCGTTCGTTGGGTGAGGTAGCCGCGTTGCTGACCGGGGTCCCACCGGGCGAACGCCTCGGGTACCAGCACGGGCAGTGCCGGCCCCGTCGTAGCGGTGAATCCGGGAGGTGGCACCAGTGTGTCGGGAGGGTCGGCGTTGTCACGTGGCGCGGTGGTGTTTCGTGGCGCGGCGGTGTCTCGTGGCGCGGCGGTGTCTCGTGACGCGGTGTGGTCACGTGTCGCAGTGTCGTCGGACGGGTGAGGTGGAGGCGAGGTCATGATTCGATCGTATGTTCGAGGTACGACATGCTGTCCTGGCGGAGTGGCCGGCCCTCCTGACCTGCGGTGCCCTGCTCGGCCCCCGCAGGGCACCGCAGGTCAGAAGGGTGCTGGGTCCGCGAAGGAGGGGGGCGGGATGGGGCAGAGGGGGGTTCGAGGGGTGGCTGCCGACATCCAGCGGCGGGCGACGGGTGGTCCGACGCCTCAGCCCGGCCGCACCACGATCAGGCACGCCGTGCCGCCCTCGGGCACGTACCAGCGGTGGGGGAGTGTCCCGTCGTACCGCGCCACGTCCCCCGGCTCGAGCCTGCTGAGTGATCCGCCCACCTCGAGCAGGACGGTGCCACGGGTGACGTAGATCCATTCGCGACCGGGGTGTTCGAAGAACCGTCCCGGGACGTGATTGGTCTCCACGAACTCGAGGAACTGCGTGTCGTTCGGCCCGCCCGGCAGTAGTCGGGTGTGGCCCCCGACCGTGCCCTCCGCGCGGGTGAGGATGGCGCCCTCCGACGCGCGACGAATGTCGACCTGAGTGGACGTCACGCCGCCGGCGGTCGTCGCCGCGTCGGCTGCGGTCGTCGCTGCGTCGGCAGTCGTCCCGTCGCCGCCCGATGCTGCCGGGCCGGTCGTCGTGGGGCGTCCTGGTGGCTGGTCGACGGCGTCGACCGCTTCCAGCAGGTGCGCCTGGGTGGTGCCCAGCGCGTGCGCGAGACCCTCGAGGGTCGACATGCTCGGGGCGGCTTTACCTCGCTCGATCTGGCTGAGGAAGGGTTGGGAGATGCCGGCCTGACCCGCCACCTCCACGAGGGTCAGGCCCAGCTGCTGGCGGTGGTGCCGGATGCGGGAACCCAGGCGCGTCAGTCCGTCTTCGCGAAGTCCCGACACCGGTGCCTCCCGTTCTCCGTGAGCGCTCTGCGAGCGGTTACAGGCCAGATCCGGCGGGGTAATCCGGCCGAAACACCCGCCCGTGACACTGATCTGTATTGACGAGGTCAATATCCCGCGTCCTGATCGAAAGCGCAAGGACACCATACCGACCCGGTCGGGGCCGGTCCGGCAGAGCAGGAGAACCCAGTCAGTGGACACACTCACACGCCAGCGTGGTGACGGGGCGCCGAGCCGCGGCACCCCTGATGCGAGGCCGGACGGCCCCGCCGCGAGGGCTCATACCGCAGCCCCGAGGCAGGTCGACCGGATCACCGGGGTCGGGTTGCCCGACGGCCGGGTGGTCGATGTGGACATCGAGGGTGGTGTGGTCGTCGCCGTCACCGAGGTGGGCGGCGCCGGCCTCCCGGACCTCGCGAACCCGGGCCCGGCGGTGATCGACGGTCGCGGTTATCTGGCACTGACGGCGCCGGCGGAACCCCACGCGCACCTGGACAAGGCCCTGAGCTGGGGCGCGACCAGACCGCCGGGGTGCGACCTCGGTGCGGCGATCGACGCCTGGCGGGCCTTCTCCGCCACCGTCGACGAGGACGAGATCCACGAGCGGGCGCTGGCGGCGGCCCGCCGACTGGTCGCCAGTGGCACCACGGCGGTACGCACCCACGTCGACCTCCATGACGACGGTGACCCCCTGCGCGGGATCCGGGCGCTGGTCCGGGTGCGTGGCGAGCTCGCGGACCAGGTGGACCTGCAGATCGCCGCGATGGTGGGCGACGAGGATCCCGCCGACCGCGTCCGCGCGGCCCTCGAGGCCGGGGCCGACCTCATCGGCGGCGCCCCCCACATCGCCCCGGACAGTGTCGCCGAGACGCACCGACTGATCGATCTGGCCGAGGAACTGGGAGTGGGTGTGGACCTGCACGTCAACGAGTTCCTCGACGGCGACCACGCGATGCTCACGACCTTCACCGACCGGGTCGCCTCGTGGGAGCCCGGTCGCATCCGGACCGCCGGCCACTGCTGCCGGATCGGCGCGATGGACGCCCTCGGCCAGGCATCGGCCGCAGAGGCGCTGTGCGAGGCGGGGGTAGGGGTGGTGACCCTGCCCATCACGAACCTCTACCTGCAGGGGCGGGCGGAGTGCACGTCCACGCCCCGCGGACTGCCTCCGGTGCAGGGGTTGCTGGACGGCGGCGTCACCGTGGGTGCGGGTGCGGACAACGTGCGCGACCCGTTCAACCCGGTCGGCCGGTCCGACGCGGTGGAGACCGCGATGCTGCTCGTCGTCGCCGCCCATCTGGACATGGACACCGCATGGCACCTGGTCACCGACGGCGCCCGCGAGGTCATGGGCCTGCCGCCCGCCGGCCCCGTTCCCGGCCATCGCGCGGATCTGCTGCTCGTGCGCGCGGGCGGGCTCGATGACGTGATCGCCGACGCCCCCGTGGACCGGATCGTGCTGCGCGCGGGCCGCGTCGTGTCCGCGACGGCGTCCGTCGTCGTCGACCCCTTTCTCACCCAGGCCCACTCTCCCGACCTCCAGGAGGCACCATGACGACCCCATCCCGCCCCGTCCTGCGGCCGGGTGCCGAGATCCTCGGTTTCTCCGACGTCGGCGTGACCTACCCCAACGGCACCCGCGCGCTCGAGGGCGTGGATCTGCGCGTGGGGGCCGGTGAGTTCGTCAGCGTGGTGGGGCCCTCGGGCTGCGGCAAGTCCACGCTCCTCGGCCTGGCCTCGGGCCTCGCGCAGCACACCGACGGCTACATGCAGACCGGCACCGACCGCGTGGGGTACGTCTTCCAGGACGCCACGCTGTTGCCGTGGCGGACCGTCGCCCAGAACGTCGAGATGCTGGCCGAGCTCGACGGGGTCGGCAAGGCCGAACGGCGTCGTCGGGCGCAGGAGGCGATCGACCTCGTGGGGCTGTCCGGCTTCGAGCAGTCCCTGCCGCGCGAGCTGTCCGGCGGCATGAAGATGCGGGTGTCGTTGGCGCGCTCGCTGACGCTCGAGCCGGAGCTGTTCCTGTTCGACGAGCCGTTCGGCGCGCTCGACGAGATCACGCGCCAACGACTCGGTGACGAGCTCCTGGGGTTGTTCGCCGCCAAGCGTTTCGCGGGCCTCTTCATCACCCACTCGGTGTCGGAGGCGGTGTACCTGTCCACCCGCGTGGTGGTGATGTCCGGCCGTCCCGGTCGCATCATCCACTCCGTCGAGGTGCCCTTCGACGTCCCCCGCGACCCCGAGGTCCGCTACTCGGCCGACTACATCAACCTCGTCGGCGAGGTTTCCCAGGCACTCGAGGAGGCACACTGATGGACAACACCACCACCGCCACGCCGGCTCTCCGGGCGGGTCGGGCCGCGCCCGGGTCGGACGCACTGGGTGAGGATCATGGTCCCCACGATGGGTCCGGGGACCCGGGGTCACAGTCGGCGACAACGACAACGACAACGACAACGACGACGAAGCGCGCGCGTCCGCGACTGTCCGCGGACGGCCCGCTGGTGCGCATCGGCGGGCCGCTCGTCGTGTTGGCCCTGGTCCTGGGGCTCTGGTACTTCATCAGCTACGTGGTCCTGGAACCCTCGCGCCGGTTCTTGATGCCCGCTCCCCACGTCGTCATCACCGAGGGGTTCATGGGACCCAACCTCCAGGCCATGCTCGACGCGCTGGGGCGGACCACGGTGGTGGCGCTGACCGGCCTGGCGATCGCGTTCGTGATCGGCGTGGTGTGGGCCATCATGATGAGCCAGGAGACGTGGGCGGAGCGCTCCCTGTTCCCCTACGCGGTGGTGCTGCAGTGCATCCCGATTCTCGCGCTGGTGCCGCTCATCGGGTTCTGGTTCGGATTCGGCTTCACCGCGCGGGTGTTCGTCTGCGTGCTCATCGCCCTGTTCCCGATCGTCTCCAACACCCTGTTCGGGCTCAAGTCCGTCGACCCGGGGCTACGGCGTCTCTTCCGGCTCCATCACGCCGGCCGGTTGACCGTACTGCGCAAGCTCGAGGCGCCGGCCGCGCTGCCCGCCCTGTTCGAGGGGCTGCGCGTCGCCGCCGGGCTGTCGGTGGTGGGCGCGATCGTCGGGGACTTCTTCTTCAAGCAGGGCGACCCCGGAATCGGCATCCTCATCGACACCTACCGGGCCCGGTTGCAGTCCCCCGAGCTGTTCGCCTCCATCCTGCTGGCCTCGCTGCTCGGCGTGGCCGTGTTCCTGGCCTTCGGGCTGCTCTCCCGCAAGGTGGTGGGCCGGTGGTACAACGCCGAGGACCAGCGGTGACGGCCGCCGTTCCCTGAGTCGGATCCCTGGACTAACCCACAGCCGTGCATTAACCCACATCTGCCCGAGCGGCAACACAACCGAAACGAAGCATCGCTTCACTGTAGATATTGATCACGTCAATACGGGAGACCGGATCCGGTCCCCGGGAGGAGACCCCCATGCGCCGCACCCACACCACCAGGACCGTGCTCTCCGTCGCCGCCCTGTGCACCCTCGGAGCCGCCACTCTCACCGCCTGCGGTGGTGGCGACTCCGAGACCGAGGCCGCGTCCGGCTACACCGGTGAGATCGGTGCCGTGGACCTCAGCGCGAGCTGCCCCGCCACCGTGGTGGTCCAGACCGACTGGAACCCGGAGGCCGAACACGGACACCTGTACGAACTCCTGGGACCGGATCCCACGATCGACGCCGCGGCCAAGGCGGTCTCGGGTCCGCTGTTCGCCTCCGGGGAGTACACCGGTGTGGACGTGGAGATCCGTACCGGCGGACCGGCAATCGGGTTCCAGCAGGTGACCGCGCAGATGTACCAGGACACCGACATCATGCTCGGGTACGTGGACTCGGACCAGGCCGTGCAGAACTCCCTCAACAACCCGACGATCGGGGTGTTCGCCCCGCTCGACATCAACCCGCAGATGATCATGTGGGACCCGGAGACCTACCCCGATGTGGCGCGGATCGCCGACCTCAAGGACGAGGACACCCGTGTCCTGTATTTCGAGGGCAACGCGTACATGGACTACCTCACCGGGGAGGGGATCCTGGACCCCGCGCAGGTCGACGGCAGCTACGACGGCTCGCCGTCCAACTTCGTCGCGGCGGGCGGAACGGTCGCCCAGCAGGGCTACGCCAGCGCCGAGCCGTTCATCTACGAGAACGAGGTCGCCGAGTGGGGCAAGCCCGTGGCCTACGAGCTGCTCCACGACACCGGATACCCGATCTACAAGTCCATGATGGCGGTGCGCTCGGCAGAGCTCGAGGACAACGCCGCGTGCCTCGAGCAGCTGGTGCCGGTCCTGCAGCAGGCCGAGGTCGACTACTTCGCCGACCCCGCCCGCACCAACGAGGTGATCGTCGACGCCGTCGAGCAGTTCAACACCGGGTGGGTCTACAGCGACGAGCTGGCCGACTTCGCCGTCGAGGCCATGCTCGACCGGGAGATCGTCGGCAACGGCCCCGACTCGACGATCGGGAACTTCGACGAAGACCGACTCGCCGACATCGTCGACCTCGTCTCGGGCATCTACGAGGCCGCCGACGTCTCGATCGCCGAGGACGTCACCCCGGAGACCATCGCGACCAACCGGTTCATCGACCCGGCCATCGGGATGACCCGGTGAGCGAGACCCAGACGGCGACGCAGCCGGCCGCCACGGCCCCGGACGTGGGCGGACTCGTGGAGGACCTGACCGCGCTGCTCGGCCCGGATCTCGTCCTCACCGACGACCGCAGTCTCGACAAGGCCTCGCAGGACGGCTCCTACCTGAGCCCCATCCTGCGTGCGCAGTGGCCCATCGGGCGGCCCGAGGTGGTCGTGCGGCCCACGAGCGTCGAGCAGGTCCCCGCCGTCGTCCGGGCCGCGGTCAGGCGCGGTGTCCCCATCACCTCTCGGGGCAAGGGCACCGGGAACTACGGGCAGGTGGTCCCGCTCCACGGAGGGCTGGTGCTGGACCTGACCGCCCTGCGGGGCATCGACCACGTGGACCCGGAGGCCGGGACGGTCACCGCGGAGGCCGGCGTGCGCATGATGAGCCTGGAGAAACGCCTCGCGCGGGACGGCTCGCAACTGTGGATGTATCCCTCGACCGTGCAGTCCACCCTGGGGGGATTCCTCGCCGGGGGGTCCGCCGGAACGGGAACGATCGTCCACGGCCGCAACCACGAGGGGTTCGTCGAGGCGCTCGACGTGGTCTACGCCCACCCCGATGCCGAGATCGTGCATCTGGAGGGCGACGACGCGCAGCCGTTCGTGCACACCTACGGGGTCGCGGGGATCATCGTGCGCGCCACCGTGCGGATCGAACCCCTGCAGGACTGGCGGTGCGTCTACGCCAGCTTCGACGATCACCACGACGCCTTCTCCGTGGTCCCCCGGATCCACCGGGTCGACCCCGCCCCGCGGCTGTGTTCGGCGGACGGCGCCCACGTGGCCGGGTGCCTGCCGCCCGACGAGGCCATCCCACCCGGCCGGGCCAGTCTGCGGGCGATCGTCGACGCCTCGGTCGTCGAGCGGGTGAGCGCCCTGGTCACCGAGGCCGGGGGAGTGGTGGAGGCGGTCCGCTCAGGGGTCAACGAGTCCATCAAGGTCTCGACCCTGTCCTACAACCACCCCACCCACTGGCTGCAGAAGGCGGAGCCGGACACGTGGTTCCACATGGAATGCCAGGGCGACGCGCTGGTGGAGCGGCTGGACGAGGTCGAGGCCGTCTACCCGGGCGGGACCCTGCACCTCGAGGCCGGCCACGGGCGGATGTTCGGCATGCTCAACGGGCACTACACCGACCCGGACGCCGCCTACGCGGGCGTGCCCGTCCTGGAGGAGCTGGGTGTGAAGGTGCACTCCCCGCACCAGTACCGCGTGGACCACGGCACCGAGGAGGTGCGGGCACTCGCGGCCCGGACGGACCCCTACGGCCTGCTCAATCCCGGGCGGTGGGGGGCGTGATCGGGCCCGCGAGGCGCTACGCGGACCTCAGTACGGTCGAGGCTGCGGACGTGGGCCGGGGCGATCCCGTGGCGGTCATCCCCGCCGGTGCGATCGAGCCCCACGGCCCCCACCTCCCCCTGGCCACCGACCTCATCGTGGCCGAGGCGGTGGCTTCCCGCGCGGTCGAGGAGGCAGCCGGGGTCGACGCCTGGCTCATGCCCGCGCTCGGTTACACCAAGAGCGACGAACACTCCTCGTTCCCCGGGGCGATGTGGATCACCGCGGACACGCTGCTGTCCCAGGTGCGGGAGCTCGGCTCGGCGCTGCGTGCCAGCGGGTTCCGCCGCGTGCTCTTTGTCAACTGCCACGGCGGCAACTCCGCCCTGTTGGAGGTGGCACTGCGGGAACTGCGCCGGCGCAGCGGTCTGCAGACCTTCCTCTACGCCGGTAAAGCCATGCCGGGGCCCAGTGAACTCGGGATGGGGATCCACGCCGGGTGGGCCGAGACGTCCATGATGCTCCACCTGCGCCCGGACCTCGTCGACATGTCCGTGGCCGAGGCCAGGGTCCCGACCGCATTGGCCGGCTGCCGGCACATCGGCTTCACCGGCCCCGTGAAGTTCGGCTGGCTGGCCGACGACCTGTCCGACACCGGCGTGATCGGCGACCCCACCGGAGCCGACCCCGACACCGGGGCCCGGCTGGTGGCCGATCACGTGGCCACCGTGGTCGGTGCGCTTGGGGAGATCGCCGCCTTCGACCCCGCCCGCTTCGACCCCGCCCGCGGGATCCCGGACGCTGTCCCCGCCGCGGCGGGAGCCGCACGATGACCGCCGCCGAACTGCCCGGTACCCGGGCGGATGAGATCCTGCCGGAACCGGGGGAGGACCCGCTGGCCGCGATGGTGGCCTGGCTCGCCGTCGACCCCCTCGACCCGCCCCTGGGGGTGCTGGCCACCGTCGACCCGGAGGGTACGCCGAGGTGCCGGCACCTCCTGATCTCCGGGGTGAGCGCCGAGGGACCGACCTTCCACACGGACTCGCGGTCCCAGAAGGTGGAGGACCTCGCCGCGAACCCCCGCGCGACCCTCGTCGTCCTCAGCGACGACCGGACCCGCCAGCTCACGATGACCGGCCCCGCGGCGCCCACCGACCCCGACGAGCAACTGCGCACCTATCGCGATCGGACGCCCTATCTCAAGCTCCTGGCCTGGACCAACAGCCCCGCCACGGCCGCTCTGCCCCCGGCCGGACGCCGCCGGGTGTGGGCGGAGACCGTCACCCGGCGCGGGCCCACGCCCCACGACCCGCCCGACACGTGGACCGGTTACCGCCTGCGGCCCGACACGGTGACGTTCTGGCGGGGCGAGGCCGACGCCCCCTCCCACCGGCGACGGTTCCACCTGCGTTCCGGCGGGTGGCTGGCCGAGGACCTCCCGGGCTGAGGACGTCGCCCCGACCCCCAGTTTCCCGCCGACCCCAGTACCCCGCCGCCCCCCGACGAGAGACACCCCATGATCACCTTCACCGACGCACTCGTCATCCCCGTCACGGCCGACGACCCCCGGTGGTTCCACGGCTGGGTCCACGTCGACGACGACGGGGTGATCGCCGCGCTGGGCCCCGGTGATCCGCCACCCGGTCTGCCCGGAACCGTCCACGATCTGGGCGGGTCAATCCTCGCGCCCGGGTTCGTCTCCGCGCACAGCCACCTGTTCACCGCCGGCATGCGCGGCATCGCCCCCGACGACACGCTCTACGGCTGGGTCTCGCGAATGGGCGAGATGATGGTCGGGGCGGAGTCCGAGGACCTGTACTGGTTCACCCTCGCCGGCTGCCTGGACTTCCTGCGCAACGGAGTGACCAGCGCCTACAACTTCACGCAGAGCCGGGTGGTGGCGGTGTTCGACCACGCCACCTCGACCCTGGTGGCCGAGCGGGTCCACGACGTCGACTTCCTCACCCGACAGATCGACGCGCAGGCCGACTCCGGGCTCCGGTGCGTCACCTCGACCCGCCTGGACGACGAGCAGCTGCCCGAGGCGGAGTGCTTCGAGGCGTTCGCCCACGTCACCGAGCACCGCCTGCGCACGGTTCCCCGGGACCTGGACCTCGGCGGTTCGGTGTTCGGGTCGGTGCAGTGGTCGTCGTCGCCCGTCACCGCCGACCGCGAACGCGAGACGATGTCCCGCCACGGGGTCGGGAACCAGGCCCACTTCGTGGAGACCGCCGAGCACCTCGAGGTGCAACGGGCCAAGTTCGACTGGTACGACCGCGCCGGGGTCCTAGGTCCCGACTTCGCCTTCGGCCACTTCGTCCACCCCACCGAGGACATGGTGCGCCGCGTGGCGGAGACGGACTCGGCCGTGATCTGGCAGGCCACCTCCAACGGGCGGCTGGGCTCGGGCATCGCCGACGTCACCGGGTACCGCGAGGCGGGCATCCGGGTGGGGATGGGGCTGGACGACCAGTCCTGCACCGACGTCTCCGACCCGTTCCAGAACCTGCGCATCGGCCTCTACACCCAGCGGGCCGTGCACTCCGACGCCTCGATCCTGGCCGCGCACGAGGTGTTGCGGATGCACACCCTGGGGGGCGCACAGGCGCTCGGTCTATCCGACCGGATCGGCAGCATCGAGGTGGGCAAGCACGCCGACCTCCTGGTGGTGGACCCGACCTCCCCGGCCACGGGACCGATCTGGGACCCGGTGGCGACGTACGTGTTGGCCTGCTCCCTCCGGAACCTCACGCACGTGTACGTGGGTGGCCGGCTGGTGGCCGAGGGGGCCCGGAGCCTGCACCCGCTCGCGGAGGAGGCCGACGCCCAGCTCACCGAGCGCATGGTCCGCTCGGCGCGGGCGCGCGGATTCATCCCCGCGTTCACGCGCCCTGCTCCCGTGGGGACGCGCTCGTGACGGCGCAGGGCGGTGGCGCCGTCCTGATCGAGAACTGCGCGATCGCGACCGTGGACGACCGCGCCGCCGAGCATGCCAGCGGCCACGTCCTGCTGATCGGGGGCCGGATCACCGCGGTGGGGGCGGGGCCGTGCGATCCCGCACTCGTGCCCGACGGTGTGGACCGGGTCGACGGCACCGGCTGCCTGGCCACGCCGGGGCTCGTCAACACCCACCACCACCTGTACCAGTGGCTCACCCGCGGACTCGCGGCCGACGCCACGCTCTTCGAGTGGCTCACCGCCTCCTATCCGGTGTGGGCCGGCATCGACGCCGACGACGTCCGCACCGCCGCGCTCGGGGGCCTGGCGCACCTCGCCCTGGGCGGCTGCACCACCACCACCGACCACCACTACGTGGTACCCGCCGACGCGGGCGACGTGTTCGCCGCCGAGATCTCCGCCGCCGCCACGGTGGGACTGCGCTTCCACCCCAGTCGCGGGTCCATGGACCTGGGCCGCAGCGCCGGTGGGCTGCCGCCGGACTCGGTGGTGGAGGGCATCGACGCGATCCTGGCCGGCACGGCCGAGGTGATCGACCGGCACCACGACGCGACGCCGGGGTCGATGTGCCGGATCGCCGTGGCGCCCTGCTCGCCGTTCTCGGTGACCGGCGACCTGCTGCGCGCCAGCGCGGACCTGGCCCGCGAGCGGGGCGTGCGCCTGCACACCCACCTGGCCGAGACCGACGACGAGGAGGCGTTCTGCCGCGAACGGTTCGGCCGCACCCCCATGGAGTACATGGAGTCCGTCGGCTGGACCGGCCCCGACGTGTGGTTCGCCCACACCGTGCACCTGGACGACCCGGCGATCGCCGCGATGGCCTCCGGCGGCATGGCGGCCGCGCACTGCCCGGTGTCCAACGGCCGGCTCGGCGCCGGCATCGCCCGCGTGCCCGACATGCTCGCCGCGGGCGTGACCGTGGGGTTGGGCGTCGACGGCGCCGCGAGCAACGAGTCGGGCGTCCTGTGGGAGGAGATGCACCAGGCGCTGCTGCTGGCCCGCGCCACCCGCGGCCCCCGCGCCATGGACGTGCGCACCGCCCTGCGGATGGCCACGGCGGAGGGCGCGCGGACGCTGGGCCGCCAGGACGAGATCGGCCGACTCGCCCCGGGCTACCTGGCCGACGTCGCTCTGTGGCGCCTGGACACCCCCGCCCACGCCGGCATCGACGATCCGGTGGCCGCCCTGGTCCTGGGCTCCCGCCCGCCGATGGCCGGGGTGTGGGTGCACGGCAGGCGCGTCGTGGCCGACGGTCGGGTCCTCACCGTGGACACCGAGGCCGTGGCCCGGGACGTCGTGGCCGCCCGTCGCCGACTGCTGGCCAAGGCCGGATGAGGCCCGATGGACCTGCACACCGTCACCGAACTGCACCGGCCACGCACCCGCGACCAGGCTCATCAGGCACTGCTGGCCGGTGCGGCGCCCCTGGCCGGAGGGACCGCACTCCACGGCGAGGCGCACCTGCATCCCGCCGGCGCGGCGGCGCCACCCGGGGAGAACACACCGGCGCTGACCGGACTCGTGGACCTGCTCGACCTGGGCTGGCCCGACGTCGAGGAGCTCCCGGACGGCGGCCTGCGGGTGGCGGCGACCGCCTCGCTGCGAACCGTGCTCGACCACCCGCTCACCGCGGACCTGCGGCCGTTCCTGCACGACGCCTTCTCGTGCCTGCTGGCCTCGTGGAAGATCTGGGCCCGCGCGACCTGGGGAGGCAACCTCTGCGCCGCCCTGCCCGCCGGCGCCGGCACCGCTGCGGCCTGCACACTCGGGGCGACCGCGGAGATCTGGACCCCGGACGGTGGCACCCGCACGATCCCCGCCGCGGACGTGGTGACCGGACCGGGCCGGACCTCCCTGGCCCCGGGGGAGATCTTGCGAGCGCTGCGCATCCCCGCCGCGGCGGGTCGTGCGCGTTACGCCGTCCGGCGGCACTCGCTGGTGCCCAGCGGCCGCTCGGGATCACTGGTCACCGGCCGCCTGGACCCCGACGGGGCCTGCACGCTGGTCGTCACCGCCGCGGTGCCGGCCCCGCACGTCCTGGAGTGGGATGCCGCGCCCCCGCCCGAAGTCGCCGCGGCGGCAGTCCGCGATCTGCCCCACTGGTACGACGACCCCCAGGGCCACCCGAGGTGGCGCCGACACGTCGCGGGGATCGCGGCCCTCGCCGTCGTCGTCGACCTGTGTGGCGACCCCGGCGCCCAGCTCGGCACCCACCCCGGCACCCACCCCGGACAGGAGGACCCGTCATGAAGATCTCGGTCGACGGGAGCGACTACGCGCCCAGCCCGCGGCCCGGGCAGTGCCTGCGGACGCTGTTGCGCGAACTCGGCCAGGTCGCGGTCAAGAAGGGCTGCGACACCGGAGACTGCGGCGCCTGCACGGTGCTGGTCGATGGCGTGCCCACGCATTCCTGCGTCCTGCCCGCCCACCGGGCCGAGGGCGCCCACGTGCACACGGCCGCCGGGGTGCCCGACGAGGTCCCCGCGGCGTTCGCCCGCGCCGCGGGGTTCCAGTGCGGGTACTGCACGGCGGGGATGGTCACCACCGTCACCGGACTGGACCACGCCCCGTGCGCCCGCGACGGGGGCCCGGCCGCGCGGACCGCCGCGATGAAGGGCAACCTGTGCCGGTGCACCGGATACCGCGCGGTCGAGGACGCCCTCGACGGCGCCGCGAACACCTGCCCGGCCGGAGGGATCGGCCGTCCCGTCGCCGCGCCCGCCACCGAGCGCGTGGTGCGCGGAGCCGAACCCTTCACCCTGGACACCGAGCTCACCGGCTGCGCCCATCTGGCGGTGTTGCGCTCCCCGCACGCGCACGCCCGGATCGTGGAGATCGACGCCACCCGCGCGCTCGCCATGGACGGCGTGTTGGCCGTCCTGACCCACCACGACGACCCCGACGTGCTGTTCTCCACCGCCCGCCACCAGCGGCGCACCGACGACCCCGATGACACCCGTGTGCTGGACCCGGTGGTGCGCTACCACGGTCAACGTGTGGCCGCCGTGGTGGCCGAGACCCCCCAGCTCGCCCGCCTGGCCTGCGAGGAGATCAGCGTCCGGTACGAGGTGCTGCCGTCGGTGCTCGACCCCGAGGCCGCGCGGCGGCCCGGGGCGCCGGCCATCCACGGGGACAAGGGCTCCGCGTCCCGGATCGCCGACCCCGCGCGCAACGTGGTGGCGAGCTGGCGCGGTGAGGTGGGGGACGTCGACGCCGGGGTGGCCCGCGCCGCGCACGTGGTCACCGGGACCTGGAGCACCTCGCGGGTGCAGCACACGCACCTGGAGACGCACGCGGTGATCGTCCGCCACGTCGACGGCGGGCCCCGGTGCGGCGGCGCCCTCGACATCCGCTCGTCCACGCAGGTGCCGTTCCTCGTCCGGGACGAACTGGCGTGGATCTTCGGCCTGGAGCGGGACGACCTGCGCGTCCACGCCGCCCGGGTGGGCGGGGGATTCGGTGCCAAGCAGGAGATGATCGTCGAGGACCTGGCCGTGCTGGCCGCCCTGCGCACCGGGCGCGACGTGGTGTGGGAGTACACCCGCGCCGAGCAGTTCACCTCCGCCACGGTGCGGCACCCCTACCGGGTGACGGCGACGGTCGCGTGTGACGCCCGTGGCCGGCTCACCGCGCTCGACCTGGACGTCCTCTCCGACGCGGGCGCGTACGGCGGGCACTCGGCGGGCGTGATGTTCCACTCGATCACCGAATCGGTGGAGCTGTACCGCTGCCCGGCCAAGCGGGTGGCCGCCGAGGCCGTCTACACCACCACCGTCCCGTCCGGTGCCTTCCGCGGGTACGGACTCGGGGAGGTGGGGTTCGCGCTCGAGAGCGCGCTGGACGAGCTCGCCGAGGCGGCCGGGATCGATCCCGTCGAGCTGCGGCGGCGCAACGTGGTGCGCCCGGGTGACCGGTTGGTGAGCTCCGCGGGCGACGACGACGAGCTGGCCCTGTCCTCCTACGGACTCGACGACTGCCTGGACCTCGTCGCCGGAGCCCTGGAGTCGGGACGGGGGGAGTCGGCCCCGCCCGGGTGGTCCGAGGGGAGCGGGGTCGCGGTGTGCATGATCGCCACCAACCCGCCGGGGGGCCACCACGGCTCCGCCCGCGTGGAGATCGACGCCGACGGCACCGTGCACGCCTACGTGGGCACCGCCGAGTTCGGCAACGGCACCGCCACCGTGCACACGCAGATCGTGGCCGAGGTGCTCGCGGTCCCCTCCGACTCGGTGGTGCTGCACGCCTCGGACACCGCGCAGCTCACCCACGACACCGGCGCGTTCGGATCGGCCGGGACCGTGGTGGGCGGGCGCGCGCTGCACCGGGCCGCCACCCGAGTCGCGGACCTCCTGCGGGCCGGCGCGCACCTGCCCGTGTCCGCCGAGGGCTCCGCCGACGGGCTCGGGCGGCAGGCGGCCTTCACCGTCCAGGGGGTGCGCGTGGCCGTGTGCCCCGACACGGGCACGGTCCGGGTGCTGCAGAGCGTCCACGCCGTCGACGCCGGGCGGGTCCTCAACCCGCAGCAGTTGCGGGGCCAGGTGGAGGGCGGCGTCGCCCAGGCTCTGGGAGCGGCGCTGTACGAGCAGGTGATGCTCGACGACACCGGCGCGGTGGCCAACGCGACCCTGCGCCACTACCACCCGCCGCGCATGGGAGACGTGCCGCGCACCGAGGTGTTCTTCGCCGACACCGTCGAAACCGAGGGCGTGCTGGGCGCCAAGTCCATGTCCGAGGCGCCCTACTGCCCGGTCGCGGCGGCTGTCGGCATCGCGGTCCGGCGGGCCACGGGGGTGCGACAGGACTCCATCCCGCTGACACCGGACCGGGTGTGGATGCGCTCGTTCGCGCGGACGCCGATCGGGGTCGACGCATGAGCCCGCGGGTCCTGCGGGTCACGGGTGCCTCGGCAGTGTGGTCACCGGGGCGCGCGTCCACCGAGCCCACGACGCTCGAGTGCGTGGACGGGAGGATCGCGGGCGGCGCTGGTTCTGCTGGCGCTGACACCCACGACGCCGAGATCCTGGACGCCGCGGGCGGGGTGGTCACCCCGGGGCTGGTCAACGCGCACCATCATCTGCTGCAGAGCGCGTTTAGGACGCTGCCCGGCACGCGCGGTGTGGAGATGTCGGTCTGGCTCGCTCGGATGCGGCAGGCCTACGTCGACGCCCGCGTGGACCCGGATCTGGTGGGGCTCGCCGCCCGGGTGGCGCTGGCCGAGTCGCTGTTGTGCGGGGTCACCACCGTCGCCGATCACCACCTGACCTGGCCGCCCGGTGTGGACCCGGTGCAGATCGCGGGGGCCGCCTTCGACGCGGCGGGTGACGTGGGTGCCCGCCTGGCGTTCGTCCGCGGAACCGCGGGCTGCGACCCGGACGCGGCCGCCTCGTCGGTGGCGCAGATCCACGCCACGCACCTGCCCGGGGCGCGGGACGGGGTCACCGAGGATGGCATGCGGCAGCTCGCCGTGGGCCCGTCGGGGATCCACGCCGACGGACCCGCCACGTTCGGTGCCCTCGGCGAGGTCGCTCGGGACCTGGGCTTGCGTCGGCGCACGCAGGCCAACGAGCAGGTCGACGTGGTCCGCGCCGCCGAGCTGTACGGGCGGCGGCCCCTGGATCTGCTGGACGAGTGGGGCTGGCTCGCCCCCGACGTCACCCTGGCCCACCTGTGCGACATCACCGACTCCGAGGTGGCGCTCGTCGCGGGGTGCGGGGCCTCCGTCACCCACGCCCCGGCCTGCGACCTACCCATGGGGTGGGGCGTGGCCCCCGTCGCGCGGCTACTCGACGGTGGGGTGCGCGTCGGACTGGGCACCTCGGGCGGCGGGAGCAACGACGCCGGACATCTTCTCGCCGATGCCCGGCTGGCCATGCAGGTCGCCCCGCTGGCCGGGCGGCCGATGGACGCTCTCGAGGCGCTGACCATGGCCACCGCCGGTGGGGCGGACGGACTGGGCCGGACCGAGCTGGGCCGATTGACTCCGGGATCGGCGGCCGACCTGGTCGTGTGGGACGTCTCGGGCGTGGCGGACGCCGGTGTGGCCGACCCGGTCCCCGGCCTGCTGTGGGCCGATCCGGGCCGACGTCCCCGTCACGTGGTGGTGGGCGGAGTCGTGGTGGTGCGGGACTTCCAGCTGGTCCGGTGCGACGAGCGTGCCGTGGCCTCCGAGCTGCGCCGCGAGTGCGCACGGAGGGCGATCGGGCGGTGACCTGGGTTGCCCTGCGACCCCTGTGCAGGGCACTGCAGGCCAGAGCGTTGGCGAGGACCGCGGCTCAGGACCCGCGGTAGGTGCTGTAGCCGAAGGGCGACAGGATCAACGGCACGTGGTGGTGGGCGGCCGGATCGGTGACCTCGAAGCACACCACCGCCTCAGGGTAGAAGCTGCGGAGGCCTTTTGAGCGCTGGTAGGCGCCGGTATCTAAGTGCAGGCGGTACACCCCGGCGCCGATCTCGACCCCTCCCAGCTCGGGCGCCCGTCCGTCGTCGTCGGTGGTGCCGGTGGCCAGTACCGCGCCCGCGGCGTCGGTGAGCAGATACGCCAGTCCGGACGCGGGGGCCCCGGTGGACGTGTCCAGCGCGTGGGTGCTCAGGGACATCAGGTGCTCCTCACAGTGTGCCGGTGTCGAGCAGCCGGTCCAGTCGCAGGGCGTTGATCCTCGCGAGGTGGTCGCGGGTGCACGCGAGCTCCTCGGCCGGGTCGAGCGCGATCCTCCGGTCGAGCTCGTCCACGATCTCGCGCGCCGACAGCCCGGAGGCGCAGACGAGGAACGCGTGCCCGAAGTGCTCGGCGTGACGCCGCTGCCCGTCGGCCAGGCGCCGGGCCAGCTCGGCATCACCGGTCGCCGCCGCGCTCTGCTCGCGGGCCGAGGCGCCCCCGACCGGTGGGGAGCTCGCGGCCGCTCCCGGCCCGATCGGCGGGTGCGCGTCGACCGCGGACAGCACCTCGGTCTCGGTCTGCTCGGCGAGCACTCGTCGGGCCGCGGTGTGCAGGGCCGTGCGCGAGCGATACGGCCGGCCCCCGAGCACCGCCCGCGCCCACCCGGCCGAGCCCGAGAGCTCCGTCAGTGCGGGCAGAAGGTCCTCCGCGGGAGCGGTGTCGAAGTCGCGCATGGCGTCGTCGTCGGTCGCCGTCACCTCGGCGGTGTCCTGGGGCATGGGCTCATCATGGCAGTCGACGGGGGCAGGATCGCTGGCGACGCGGGAGTCGTAACGCGCTGTAACAATCGCGGCCGCCGGACCCGCCACCAGAGTCGTCGCCGGGTGCGCTGCCCTCTGACCTGCGGTGCCCT
>NZ_KB714656.1:42592-69829 GCF_000349585.1 Dietzia sp. UCD-THP | reverse complement strand
AGGGCACCGCAGGTCAGAGGGGTGCGGCGGTGACTGCCGGTGGAGTGTCCCTGGCCGTGGCCCACGAGACGGGGCGAGGCCCGCGGTCGACGGGCGGGAACTCCGGGAGCCAGAGGCGCCACGGGGCCGTGACCTGGGGTGCCCTGCTGGGCCTCTGCAGGGCACCCCAGGTCAGGGGCTGTGCGGGGATGCTCGGAGCCAGGGGTGGGAGCGGTCCTCTGCACCGGTGTTACACGGCCGACACACGGTGGTATTAGCGTGATCGACACGCCCCGGCGCGCCGACGCTCCGAGCACGAGAGGACCCGCCGATGAAGCTCACCCCCCGCGAACTGGACAAACTCACCCTGTTCACCGCGGCGGAGGTGGCCCGGCGGAGGCTCGACCGTGGAGTGCTGCTCAACGTCCCGGAGGCCACCGCGCTCATCTCCTGGGAGATCGTCGAACACGCCCGCGACGGTCGCACCGTCGCCGAGTGCATGGACCTCGGGCGCCGGGTCCTGGACGCCGGGCAGGTCATGGCCGGCGTGGTGGAGCGGCTGCCCATGATCCAGGTCGAGGCCACCTTCCCCGACGGCTCCAAGTTGGTGACCGTGCACGATCCGGTCGGCCCGGTGGAGCAGCAGGCATGACCGCTCACGCCGCTGTGCACCCGCACGAGCACGCGCACACCGACCCGGCCACCGCCCGGATCGTGGCGCTGGGTCCGGAGTCCGAGCAGATGCCCGATCTGGGGATCCCGTCCGCCGCTCCCGGGCGTGAACTGCACGACCTGGTGACGGCGGAGTTGGAGACGGGCGCGCTCGTCGTCGTCGTCCCCATGACGTTCGGCCGCGCACCGGCGATGATCGCCGACTGCTCCCGCACCCTCCGCGACGTCAGGGGCCGCACCGGCGGTGCCCGGGTCGCACTGGCCGCGCCGCTGGGGGATGCCACGATGCTGGTCACCCGCCTGCGCGCCGCGATCCGACGTCACGAGCTCGGGGACGCCGCGGCCGACTCGGTACTCGTGGTGAGCCCGGCGATTGACCCGTTCGCCGACGCCGAGCTGTTCCGCCTGGCCCGTCTCGCGCGGCAGTACGGCCGGCCCGGGCTGGTCGAGGTCGCGTTCCACGGCGGCACCGAGCCGGACCCGGACCTGGCCGGCGGTCTCGCGCGGCTCGATGCGCTCGGGTCGGGGCGTCCGATGGTCGTGAGCGCCACGTTGGCCCCGGCGCCGGCCACGGGCCGTGGTCTTCCCGGCGAGGGCGAGTACCTGATGGGCCCGGCCGTCGTGCGCAGCATCATCGACACCCGTGTGCGCGAGGCGGTCCACCGGCTCGACCACGGTGCCGGCGGTCCGGGCGCTGCTGGTTCCACAGGCGCAGATGGCATCGACGCGGCGCTCGACGCCGAGGACGGCCACGGTTACGCCCACTCCCACGTAGCGGCCGACGGCAGCGTCTACACCCACTCGCACTAGGCACCACCTCACAGACCCACCCCACCAACCCAGAGGAGCGCGATGTCCGGATCCGGGAAGTACCAGTACGGCGACGGCGACATCACGCTGGGCGCCGGTCGCGCGACCATCGAGCTCGAGGTCACCAACACCGGCGACCGCGCGGTCCAGGTGGGCTCGCACTACCACTTCTTCGAGTCCAACCGGGAGCTGCGCTTCGACCGGCCGGCCGCCTACGGGCGCCACCTGGCGATCGGCGCGGGCCTGGCGGTGCGGTTCGAACCCGGGCAGACCCGCACGGTGCGGCTGGTGGACTACGCCGGCGAGCGCGTCTGCCACGGCTTCTCCGGACTGGTCGACGGGCCCCTCGACGACCCGGCCGTGCGGGAGCGCGCGCTGGAGCGGATGCACGACGGCGGGTTCCTGAGCACGGACGAGAGGTACGACGACGACGAGGCCGGGCGCCACGCCGAGGGCCCGCCGACCGTGCTCCCCCGCGCGACCTACACCGACATCTACGGACCCACCATCGGTGACCGGTTCACGTTGGCGGACACGGTGCTGACCGTCGAGGTCGAGACCGACCACAACGCTGTCACGACCAACGGATCCAGCGGCTACGGCCAGGAGGCCGTCTACGGCGGCGGCAAGGCGATCCGGGACGGGATGGCGCAGGACCCGGCGGGGACGCGGGCCTCGGGCGCGCTGGACCTGGTGATCACCGGGGCCACGATCCTCGACGCCGTGATCGGGGTGGTCAAGGGCGACATCGGGGTGCGCGACGGCCGGATCGTGGCCGTGGGCAAGGCCGGCAACCCGCACCTGCAGGACGGCGTCCACCCGGACCTGGTGATCGGCCCCGGCACGGAGGTCGTGGCGGGCGAGCACAAGATCGTCACCGCCGGGGGAGTGGACACCCACATCCACTTCATCGCCCCGCAGCAGGTGGACGAGGCCCTGTCCAACGGGGTGACCACCATGTTCGGCGGCGGGACCGGCCCGTCCGACGGCACCAAGGGGACCACCTGCACGCCGGGCGCCTGGAACATCGGCCGGATGCTGCAGGCCGCCGACGGGTTGCCGGTGAACATCGGGATCCTGGGCAAGGGCAACACCTCCCAACCGGAGTCGGCGGTCGAGCAGATCGTCGCCGGCGCGGCGGGCCTGAAGATCCACGAGGACTGGGGGACCACCCCGGCAACCATCCGCTGCGTGCAGGAGGTCGCGGACGAATACGACGTGCAGGTGGCGATCCACACCGACACCCTCAACGAGTCCGGCTTCTACGAGGACACCCGCGCCGCCCTCGGAGCCTCGACCATCCACACCTTCCACTCCGAGGGCGCCGGCGGCGGGCACGCCCCCGACATCCTCCGGGTGTGCGGTGAGCCCAACGTCCTGCCGGCCTCCACCAACCCGACGCTGCCGTACACCGTGAACTCGGTCGACGAACTGCTCGACATGGTGATGGTGTGCCACCACCTGTCGCACGACATCCCCGAGGACGTGAGTTTCGCCGACTCCCGGGTGCGCGCGGAGACCATCGCCGCGGAGACCGTGCTGCACGACGAGGGCATCATCTCGATCTTCTCCTCCGATTCCCAGGCCATGGGCCGGATCGGGGAGTCGTGGCAGCGGGCGTTCCAGACCGCCCACCACTGCCGGGTCGAGCGCGGACCGCTGCCCGAGGACGGTGACCGCAACGACAACGAGCGGGTCCTGCGGTACGTCGCCAAGATGACCATCAACCCCGCCATCGCCGCCGGGATCGCCGACCACCTGGGTTCGATCGAACCCGGCAAGCTCGCGGACCTGGTGGTGTGGCCCGTGGACTCCTTCGCCGCCAAGCCGTCGCTGGTGATCAAGGGCGGGATGATCGTGTGGGCGCCGATGGGCGACCCCAACGCCTCGCTGCCCACCCCGCAGCCCGTGATCTACCGTCCGATGTTCGGCGCGTACGGCGGGGCCATGCAGTCCACCCGGGTGACGTTCCTGTCCGCGGCCGCGATCGAGGCCGGCGTGCCCGAGCAACTTGGCCTGACCTCGCCCTGCCTGCCCGTGCGCCGGTGCCGGGGGATCGGGAAGAAGGACATGGTCCGCAACGACCGCTGCCCGCGGATCGAGGTGGATCCCGACACCTACGTGGTGACCGTGGACGGCGAGCCCGCCACCATCGCACCCGCGACCACACTGCCGCTGGCGCAGCTGCACTACCTGGCATGAGTGGATCCGACCTGTCGCGACTGCTGCTCGCGCTGCAGTTCACGGACTCGTCGTTCCCCTCGGGGATGTACACCCTGTCCCACGGGCTCGAGGGGCTGGCCCAGCGGGGCGAGGTCGACGCCCGGCGCCTGCCGCAGGTGCTGCACTCGATGCTGCGCCACGCCATCGGCCCCGCGGACTCGGTCGCGCTGGCCCTGGCGTGGGCGGCCACCCGCGAGCACGGGGATCGGGACGAAGAGGCGCTGATGGAGGGACTGACCCGCATCGACCGGCGGCTGCACGCCACCCGGTTGACGCGGGAACTGCGGGACGGCGCCACCCGGACGGGGAAGCAGGTGCTGGATCTGGCGGCCGAGCTGCTCGACGACCCGGTGGTGGGCGCCTGGAACGGCCACGTCCGAGCCCGCCGGTCGCCCGGGTCCCAGTCCGTGGTGATGGGTGTCGTCTACGCCCGTGGGGGGCTGGACCAGCGCGACGCCGTCGCCGCGGACCTCACCGCCGTGGTGATCAGCCTGGCCGGCGCCGCACTGCGACTGCGGCTGGCCGACCACCGCAGTGCCCAGGCGCTGGTCCGCGGGGCGGCGCCCGTGATCGAGGAGGTCACCGACGCCGCCATCGGCACCGTGCTGGAGGATCTGGGCGGGTTCGCGCCGATACTGGACCTGGCCAGCTGTCACCACGAGAACTCCGACGCCAGGCTCTTCGCCAGCTGAGGACACGACGGACACGCCACAACGGAAGGGAAGGCACATGACCGAGGGACGAGGCGTGCTGCGCATCGGGATCGGCGGGCCCGTGGGCTCGGGCAAGACCGCGCTGATCGAGGCGCTGGTGCCGCTGCTCATCGAGCGCGGTCGGGCGCCCGCGGTGATCACCAACGACATCTACACCCAGGAGGACGCCGAGCACGTCCGCCGCACGCTGGCCGGCGTGCTGGACCCCGCCAAGGTCGTGGGCGTGGAGACCGGGTCGTGCCCCCACACCGCGGTCCGCGACGACCCCACCATGAACCTGGCGGTGGGCGCCGAGATGCTCGAGGAGCACCCGGACGTCGACACCCTGATCTTCGAATCCGGCGGGGACAACCTCACGTTGACGTTCTCGCCCGCACTCGTGGACCTGTTCGTCTTTGTCCTGGACACCGCCGAGGGCGAGAAAATGCCACGCAAGCGGGGCCCCGGGATCACCGAGTGCGACCTGCTGGTGATCAACAAGATCGACATCGCCCAGTACGTGCGCTGCGACCTGGGGGTGATGAGCTCCGACGCCGACCGCGTGCGCTCCGGTAAGCCCGTCGTGCTGACCGACTGCCTCAGCGGCACCGGGGTGGACGAGGTGTTGGATTACTTCGAGTCGCGTCGCGCGGACCTGCTGCCGAGCGCGTGACCGGGCCGGTTTCCCGGGCCGACCGGCTGGCACGCGCGGCCGACCCCGGTCACGTCTCGCGGGCCGTGGCGGCCGGTCCGGCGTCTGCCGCGGGCTCGCTCCCGGTGGGATCGCCGGGCAAGGTCGGCGTCCTGGACCTGGACTACCGGCTCGCCCCGGACGGGCGAACCGTCCTGGCCGACCGCTACCAGAAGTCTCCTCTACAGGTGATGCGCCCGCTGTACGTCGATCCGGGCCTGCCCCATGTGCCGGTCACCTATCTCATGTCCACCGGCGGTGGAGTGGTCGGCGGCGACAGGCTGGACATCGACGTCCGACTGGCCGACCGGTCCCATGCGGTGATCACGACCCAGGCCGCCACCCGGATCCACCGCATGGACGCCGGGTACGCCACCCAGAACGTCACGCTGACGCTGGGCGCGGGGGCGGTGTGCGAGTGGGTTCCCGACCCCCTCATCCCGTACGCCGGGAGCCGGTTCCAGCAGAGCCTGCGCGCGACGGTCCCCGAGGACGCGGTGCTGATGGTCTCCGACGTCCTCACCGCCGGCCGGGTGGCCCGCGGTGAGCGGTGGGCGGTGGACGCGCTGGTCTCGCGGGTGGAACTCGCCCGGCCCGACGGTACCCCGGTGGTGGTGGATGCCACCAGGATCACCGGGGGGTCCGGTGGGTTCGACGGCGACCTGGTCACCGGCGGATCCGATGCCATCGGCACCCTGTTCGTCCTTGCTCCGGGACCGGCGACGGACCTGGCGGCCTCGATGCGGGCGGCGATCGGCTCGAGCGTGGGCGTGCGCTGGGATGAAGTGCGCTGCGGGGTGAGCACCCTGCCCGAGGGGTGCGGGGCGTGGTCCCGGGTGGTGGGCGGCAGCCCGGAGGCGGTGGAGGCCGCAGTGCGCGCGATGTGGTCCGCCGCGCGCGGGCACGTGCTGGGGGCGTCGGCGCCCGATCTGCGCAAGGGCTGAGAAACGCAGGGTTCACTGAAGGTGGACGCAGGCAACACGCACGAAACACGGCGGAACCGTGCGGCTCACATGAAACTCATAACTTTGGCTTCATCGAGCGTCGATCCCCGAGAAGCGGGGGCCATCGACCGCCCGCCCACGGCAAGGATGAACCCGCGTGAATCCCATCTCCAGACGCACCGTCGCCGCCGCCGCACTGGTGGTCCTCGGGGCCGGTGCTCTCACCGCCTGCGGTAACCGGACCTCGGACACCGCCGCAGCCTCCGCCGAATCATGTGTGGACACCTCCGGTGACACCATCAAGATCGGGTCGCTGCACTCGCTCTCGGGCACCATGGCGATCTCAGAGAGGACGGTGCGCGACTCGGTCGCGCTCGCCGTGGAGCAGATCAACGCCGACGGCGGCGTGATGGGCAAGCAGATCGAGACGGTCGTCGAGGACGGCGCGTCCGACCCGGCCGTGTTCGCGGAGAAGGCCCAGAAGCTCATCACCAGCGACTGCGTGGCCGCGATCTTCGGAGGGTGGACGTCGTCCTCCCGCAAGGCCATGCTGCCGGTCGTCGAGGACGCCAACGCGCTGTTGTACTACCCCGTCCAGTACGAGGGCCTGGAGTCGTCCCCGAACATCTTCTACACGGGCGCCACGACCAACCAGCAGATCGTCCCCGGCCTCGAGTACCTCAAGGAGCAGGGCGTGGAGTCGATGTACCTCGTCGGCTCGGACTACGTCTTCCCGCAGACCGCCAACCGCGTCATCAAGGCGTGGGCGGAGGCGAACGACGTCGAGATCCTCGGCGAGGACTACACGCCGCTCGGGTCCACCGACTTCTCCACCATCGTCAACAAGGTGCGCACCGCCGATCCGGACGCGGTCTTCAACACCCTCAACGGCGACTCCAACGTCGCGTTCTTCCGCGAGTACACCAACGCCGGCCTCACCGCCGAGAACACCCCGGTGATCAGCGTGTCGATCGCGGAGGAGGAGGTGCAGGGCATCGGCGCGGCCAACATCGAGGGCCAGCTCACGTCGTGGAACTACTACCAGACCATCGACAGCCCGGAGAACACCTCGTTCGTCGAGGCGTTCAAGGCCAAGTACGGCGACGACAGGGTCACCTCTGACCCGATGGAGGCCGCATACACCTCGCTGTTCCTGTGGAAGAACACCGTCGAGAAGGCGGGCAGCTTCGACGTCGCCGAGATCCAGGAGAACGCCGGCGGGGTCAGCTTCGACGCCCCGGAGGGCACCGTGACGATCAACGGGGACAACAACCACATCTCCAAGACGGCGCTCGTCGGGGAGATCCGCCCCGACGGTCTGATCTACGAGGTGTGGAGTTCGGGCGAGCCCATCGAACCGGACCCCTTCCTCGAGGGCTACGACTGGGCCGGAGACCTGTCCGGTAACTGACCTGGTCACAAGCCCACTACCCTCCGCGGCGGCCCCGGCGAACGGGGCCGCCGCGGGGGGTGAATGCAGGAGAAAGGAGCCGGTGTGGACGTCATCATCGGTCAACTCGCGACAGGATTGAGCATCGGTTCGATCCTTCTGCTCGCCGCGCTCGGACTGTCCCTGACCTTCGGGCAGATGGGCGTCATCAACATGGCGCACGGCGAGTTCATCATGGCCGGGTGTTACACGGCCTACGTCATCCAGCAGTTCGTCGCCGCCTCCGGGGCGGGGCTGGCGATCTCCCTCGCCGCGGGGTTCGTGGTGGGCGGGATCCTCGGGGTGATCCTCGAGGTGCTGCTCATCAGACGGCTGTACGCCCGCCCGCTCGACACGCTGCTCGTGACCTTCGGCGTCGGGCTGGTCCTCCAGCAGGTCGCGCGCGACATCTGGGGCGCCCCCGCCGTCAACGTCGAGGTGCCCGCGTTCCTGCGCGGCAACCTGGTGCTGTTCGGCGCATCCGTCCCGTACACCCGCGTCTTCATCTTCCTGCTGGCCATCGCGTGTGTCGCCGCGCTGATGGCGGCCATGCGGTTCACCCCGATGGGGCGGCGCATCCGGGCGGTCACGCTGAACCGTGATCTCGCCGAGAGCTCCGGCATCAACTCCCGGCGCAGCGACCTGACCACCTTCTTCATCGGTTCCGGACTGGCCGGCGTGGCGGGCGTGGCGTTGACGCTGATCGGGTCGACGAGCCCCACCATCGGGCAGTCGTACCTCATCGACGCCTTCCTCGTGGTGGTGGTCGGGGGCCTCGGTCAGCTGCGGGGCGCGGTCATCGCCGCCTTCGCCCTGGGGATCCTCAACTCGTTCTTCGAATACTCCACGACCGCGTCCGTGGCGAAGGTGCTCGTCTTTGTGACGATCATCGTCTTCCTCCAGATCCGCCCGCAGGGGCTGTTCGCCGTCAAGACCAGGAGCCTGGCATGACCGACACCGCCACCCTCGGCACCACCACCCCGGACCCGGCCGAACCGGCCTCGGGACGTCGGTTCCGTCCGCCTCGTCTACCTCTGCCCGGTGCGCTGACCACCGAGGGAGAACGTCCCCGCTGGGTGTTCTGGGCGGCGCTCGCCGTCGCCGCGATCCTCATCTTCGGCGTCGCCCCACTTTTGCTCAGCGAGTTCCGACTCAACCTGTTGGCCAAGTTCTTCTGCTTCGGCATCGTCGCCAGCGGCATCGGGCTGGCGTGGGGGCGGGGCGGGATGCTCACCCTGGGCCAGGGCGTCTACTTCGGCGTCGGCGCGTACGCCATGGCGATGTACCTCAAGCTCGCCGACGCCCGCGATCGCGGTGGGCCCGACGCCCTGCCGGACTTCATGCAGATCGCCGGGATGCGGTCGCTGCCCGGGTACTGGGAGCCGTTCGCCTCGCCGGTGTTCGCCCTCGCGGTGATCCTGCTCCTGCCGCCCCTGCTGGCCTTCGGGTTCGGATACCTGGTGTTCAACCGCAAGGTCAAGGGCGCCTACTTCGCGATCCTGTCCCAGGCACTCGCGGCAGCCGCCGCGATCTTCCTGGTCAGCCGCCCCGAGCTCGGCGGCTCCAACGGCCTCAACCGGTTCACCGGCTTCTTCGGCTTCGCCCTGTCGGACCCGGCGAACCGTCAGATGTTGTACTTCATCACCGGTGGCGCGCTCATCGGGGTGGTGTTGCTGGTCCGGCAGTTCATGCAGTCGCGCTTCGGTGAGCTGCTCGTCGCCGTCCGCGACCAGGAGGAGCGGGTCAGGTTCCTGGGCTACGACCCCGCCCTGGTCAAATCCCTGGCCTACGCGGTCGCCGCCTTCGCGGCCGGGATCGCCGGTGCGTTGTTCGTCCCGATCGTCGGGATCATCTCGCCCTCGGCGATCGGCATCGCCCCGTCGATCGCGTTCCTCATCGGTGTCGCGATCGGTGGCCGGGCCACGTTGCTCGGCCCGGTCCTCGGGGCGATCGGTGTGGCCTGGGCGCAGACGACCTTCTCCGAGGCCTACCCGTCGCAGTGGACCTACCTGCAGGGCGTGCTCTTCATCGTCGTCGTGGGCTTCCTGCCCGGCGGCCTGGCCAGCCTGTTCGTCATCCGCCGGCGTCGCGCATCCACCGAGTCGGGCCGCGCGACCCCCGCCGGCACCGGATCCACCACCACAGAGGAGACCTCATGACCCCCACGGCTGTGGCCACCGGCGCGCGGACGGGACGGACCTACCTGGAGGTCCGCGGTCTCACCGTGACGTTCGACGGCTTCCGCGCGGTCGACGGTGTGGACCTGACCCTGATCCAGGGTGATCTCAAGTTCCTCATCGGGCCCAACGGAGCGGGCAAGACCACTGTCGTCGACGCGATCACCGGACTTGTCCCGGCGACGGGGACGGTCGACAAGACCGGGCAGCCGGTCCTGGGGATGAAGACGCACAAGATCGCCCGCATGGGGATCGGCCGGACCTTCCAGACGGCCAGCATCTTCGAGGACCTCACCGTGGAGCAGAACCTGGACATCGCGGCCGGCTCCGGTCGGGGATGGCTGACCCTGCTCCGCCGCCGCCGGGGACGCGCGACGGTGGTCGCCGAGGCCCTGGAGACGATCGGCCTCGAGCACCTGGCCAGCACAAAAGCCGGGGTGTTGGCCCACGGGCAGAAGCAGTGGCTGGAGATCGGCATGCTGCTCGTCCAGGATTCCGACGTGATGCTCCTCGACGAGCCCGTGGCCGGTATGGGGGCGGAGGAGCGCAAGGCCACCGGTGAGCTGCTGCAGCGCATCGCCGCCGAACGCACGGTGGTCGTGGTGGAACACGACATGGACTTCATGCGGGACTTCGCCACCTCCGTGACCGTCCTGGCGGCCGGGAAGGTCCTCGCCGAGGGCACGGTCTCAGAGATCCAGGCCGACCCCAAGGTCCAGCAGGTGTACCTGGGCACCGCGGCCGCCACGGGCACGGAACTGGAAACCGGCACCGAACTCGAGAAGGAGTCAGGCGAATGAGTGCACTGCTGACGATGTCGGGCGTCCGCGCCGGATACGGCGGGTCCGAGGTCCTCCACGGGATCGACCTGGAGGTGCCCGCCGGCGGCGTGGCCGCTGTGCTCGGGCACAACGGGGCGGGCAAGACGACCCTGCTGCGGGCGGCCGTCGGGCTGCTGCCGTGCAAGGCCGGCCGGATCACCTTCGACGGCCGGGAGATCACCGGACTCAAGCCCCACGCCCGCGTGGCGATGGGGATCGGTTACGTGCCGCAGGGCCAGCAGTCGTTCACCCAGCTCACCACGGCCGAGAACCTGCGGGTCGTGGCCGATGGCCGCAAGGGGGGTAAGGCGCTCATCGACGAGTCCCTGGACCTGTTCCCGGCCCTGAAGGAATTGCTGGACCGGAAGGCCGGCCTGCTCTCCGGGGGGCAGCGCCAGCAGTTGGCGATCGCCCGGGCGCTCATCACCGAGCCCCGACTGCTGGTGCTGGACGAGCCGACCGAGGGCATCCAGCCCAACGTCGTGGCCGAGATCGAGCGGATCATCGTGGATCTGGCCTCCCGCGGTGACCTGTCGGTGCTGTTGGTCGAACAGCACGTCGGGTTCTCGCTGCGTGCCTCGGACGTCTACTACGTGGTGGAGTCGGGACGGGTCACCCACTCGGGTGCCTCCGACGACACCGCCGCCCACGAGGTCGCCTCGGCGCTGGCGATCTGATCCGGGCGGGCCCCTCTCACGCCGGCGCGGGCCGGGCCAGACCTCCCGCGAGCCAGTCCACGAGATCGGCCACGTACTCGCGGTGGGGCGGGGCGGCGTCCGGGGGATCGCACGCCCGCGCCGCGAGCTCGGCGGTGAGCATCACGATGAGCTGCCGGACCCGGTGGCCGGCGAGGTCCCGGCCGCAGCGGGCGGTCGCGGCGGATACCAGCATCTCGAGTTGGTCCTGCAGCGCGGTGCCGGCGACCGGGCGGTCGGTGAGTGTGCGGTCGACCTCCGCGAGCGCCCCGACCTGGGCGATCACCCGGAGGGTGCAGCGGCCCTCGTCGTCGTCCAACAGGTCCGCCAACGGTGACACCACCGCCCGGACGATCTCCGCCAGGTCGGGGGCGGACTGGGCCGACGATGGGGCCGACGACGCCCACCTCTGCAGATCGGCCCGACGTTCGTCCTCCATGCGCAGGACCCCGCGGAGCAGAACGTCCTCCAGCAGGCCCATGCGACCGCCGAAGTGATAGTTGATCGCCGAGTCGTTGCCCTGGCCGGCGTCGCCGACGATGTCGCGGATCCGCGCCGTGCGCCACCCGTCGGAGGCGAAGCGCCGCAGTCCGGCCTGGTACAGGGCCTCTCGGGTGGCGGACGAGCGGGGCCGGGGTGACAGGGAGGTGGAGCGGGGCACCCGCCCGAGTCTAGATCGCCTCTTCCGCTTTTTTAACAGGGAGTGTTAACTGGGTCCATGACCCGCACCGCGCCGCCCGAATCAACACCGCCCGAATCAACACCGCCCGAGTCAGCACCGCCCAGGCCCGGCTTCGATCCGTTCGACCGCGCGCACCTGGCAGATCCGTATCCCGCCTACCGGTGGCTGCGCGAGACCGACCCGGTCCACCACCACCGTGGGGACGGCACCGAGGCGCAACCCGACTTCTGGGCGCTGTCGCGCTACGCCGACGTGGACGCCGCTGTCTGTGACCCGGAGGCGTTCTCCTCGGCCAGTGGCCTGACCTTCTACCGGGACGAGATCGAGACGCTGGGGCTGGCCCCGACCATCGTCATGATGGACCCCCCCGAGCACACCGCGAAGCGGCGATTGCTGGCCAAGGCGTTCTCGCCCAGGCGCGTCGCCGAGACCGAGCCGCTCATCCGCGACTTCGCCCGTGGGCGACTGGCGGAGCTGGCCGGGAAGGACGACGACGACGAGGTGGTCGACCTGCACCGCGAGTTCAGTGCGCAGATCCCCACGCATCTGCTTGCGCACCTGTTCGACCTGCCGGCCGCGGACAGGCCGAGGTTCGGCCCGTGGGTCAGCGCGCTGACGACCCTGCAGGAGGAGGGGTTCCGCCCGGCGGGGCTCGAGGGAGGGGCGGTCACCGCGGTGGCGGAGATGTTCGGATACTTCGGTGAGCTCATCACCGAGCGGCGCGCGGCCCCGGGCGGGGACCTCATCTCGGCGCTGACGCAGGCCGAGGTCGACGGGGAGCGGCTGGACGACTGGGACATCCTCGGGTTCTGCTTCGTGATCGTCGCCGGAGGCAACGACACCACCGGCAACCTCATCTCGCACACCGTCTCGCTCCTGGACGCCCATCCGCGGCAGAGGGAGCTGGTCCTGGCGGACCCGGGACTGATCCCCGGCGCGCTGACCGAGTGCCTGCGCTTCGAGTCCAGCGTGCAGGCGCTCGCGCGGACGACCACGCGCGAGGTGACCGTGGGTGGGGAGACGATCCCGGCGGGGGAGAAGGTGATGATGCTCTACGGGTCGGCCAACCGCGACGAGCGCGAGTTCGGACCCACCGCCGAGGTGCTCGACATCCGCCGTGAGACCACCGGGCATCTGGGGTTCGCCCGCGGCCCCCACTTCTGCATCGGCTCGCACTTCGCGCGGCTTCAGGCGCGGATCGCCGTGGAGGAGCTCTATTCGGCCCACCCGGCCGTCACGGTGGACGGGGGCGGGGCCGTGCGGGCGCTCTCTCCGTTCACCAGAGGGTTCCATTCGCTGCCCGCGACGGGGTTCGCCGCTCCACGGCGCTGACCCGCTCGCCGTGATCGTGCCCGCGGGATGTGTGAGGCCTCTTCGCCCGCGCCCAGGACGAGTTCATCCCTCCGCAACTTGATGCGCCGCCGCCACGGCCGCTGCACCACCAGATACGTGGCGCCGAACGCGCAGATCGCGGCCACCACCGCCCAGGTGGCGGGGGACGAGTCGCGTGGGCCCCCGACCCCGCTGACGACACCGAAGGCGCCCGCGAGCCGACGGGACCAACGCGAGGACCAGGGGGTCGAGCATGGTCAGGCGCCGGGCGGGGATCACCACCGCGTCCGACGTCTCGATCGCCCGCACGGGCCATCCCTCGGTGGTCCGGGGGAGAGCCAGCGCGAGCGCGACCACCCCGAATCCGGCGACGATGAGGGTCAGATCGGCGTCCTCTCCCGGTGCCGAGCCGAACGGCCACCACCGGGCCAGCGACAGGGTGCCGGCAGCGGCCAGGGTCGCGCTCCCGAGTCTGGTCGCCACGATCCGCGGGGTCCGGCCGAGTCCGGGTGTGTACGCCATCGTTCGCCTCTCCACGTCCTGTCGGTCACCTACGCCGCTCATCCCGATCGAGTAGAACCGGTGCGCGGCCCGTGGGTCGTGCACCTACCGCGCGGCGACGCGGTCGACGGGGATCCGGGGCTGATCGGCGGTGAGAACCTGCCGGCACAGTGCTCACATAAGAGTAAGGTCACCACCTGTAGGAGGATGCGCCGTCCCGGGTGGGTCCGCACACTTCTGCACGAGGACTCATCATGGGAACTTCACACGCCACCCCGTCCGGTCCCTCCTCGACCCCCGTCCACGGCCCTCCGCGAACCCGCCCCCTGAACTGGGTCCTGCTCGTCGCCGGGGTCCTCCTGGCCGTGTTCGGCCTCGGCGTGACCGCGGCCGGGGCGGCGATCCTGGTAGCCGACGCCTCCCAGCGAGACGGGCAGTACGCGTTCACCGACACCGACCGACTCCAGACCGTCGGCCACGCCATCACGACAGTGCCCCTGACGATCCATGTCGACGAGGGAGCCACCGTCGGGCCCTACGGTCTCGACGACCTGATCAGCCTACAACTCCGCGCGACCCCGGTGGTCCCCGATCAGGACGTGTTCCTCGGTATCGCGGACGCATCCGACGTCGCTGAGTATCTGGACGATGTCCCCCACGCGGTGATCGGCGACCCAGCCGTGGGATCCCGGGTACTCCGCGGGTCCCACCTACGACTGGGGATCGGGGATGTGGGGATCGGGTCGCGACGCCGAGGCGGCCCTCGATGAGGTGCCCGGCACCCGTGCCCCCGAACCTCCTGCCGACCAGGACTTCTGGGCCCAGTCCACGACGGGCGCAGAGCAGCAGACCCTCACCGTCGACCTGCGGTCCGGCGACTGGGTGGTCGTGGTGATGAACGCCGACGGCTCCCGCCCCGTGTGGGTCGACGTCCAGGTGGGAGCACACACCGAGGTGTTCGGACTCGCCGGGCCCGGTGTTCTAGTCGCCGGACTCGTGGCGCTGGCGCTGGGGCTGCCGTTGATCCTCGTGGCGACCGCGGGGCTGGGCCGGGACATCGACCGAGACATCGACCGGGGCCTCGGCCGGCACGCTGACCCCGACGACCTCCCCGGGCCCGGTGCGGGCGCCCTCCCCGCCGGCGTGGGCCCCGATCCGCTGCGTCTGACCGGGCACCTGGACCCGCAGGTGTCACGCGGAATGTGGTTGATCAAGTGGCTGCTGGCGATCCCGCACTACATAGTGATGGCCCTGCTGTGGTTCGCGTTGGTGGTCACCACCATCGCCGCGGGACTGGTGGTGCTGTTCACCGGCCGCTACCCGCGGGCGTGGTTCGCCTACAGCGTCGGAGTGCTGCGGTGGAACTGGCGCGTGGGGTTCTACGCCTACTCCGTCCTCGGGACGGACCGGTACCCACCCTTCTCGCTGGCGCCGACCGACTATCCGGCCGGGTTGGACGTGGCCTATCCCGAGCGGCTCTCACGCGGCCTGGTGCTGGTCAAGTGGTGGTTGCTGGTGATCCCGCACCTGTTGATCGTGGGCATCCTCACCGGCGGCGGGGCGGCCCTGACCAGAGCCTCGGAGTACGGGGGCGCCGAGTGGAACATCTCGCTGGTCGGCCTGCTCGTGCTGATCGCCGCGATCGGGCTGCTGTTCACCGGCCGCTACCTGCCCCGGCTCTTCGACCTGATCGTGGGTCTGAACCGCTGGGTGTACCAGGTCGGCTCGTACGTGTTGCTCCTGCGCGACGAGTACCCGCCGTTCCGCCTCGACCAGGGTCCGGAGGACACGGGGGAGCCCGTCAGGTAGCGCCGCCGCTGTGGCCCGTCACCATGCGGGCGAGGAGATCGGCGAGTCGGTCGTCGATCTCCTCGCGCTGGTCGGCGGGGATGTCGAGGGCGTCCAGAAGCGTGCCCCGCAACACCGGCCAGGCGTAGACGGCGGTGAAGACGAGGAGCAGTTCGACGTCCCCGGCCGGTGGGGGCGAGGTCATGCGGCGCAGCGCCGCGGCAGGACGCTCGGCCGGGTCGATCATCGGGGGGAACGCGGCCTCCCGGTCCAGGGCCAGCCAGGCCAGGAGCCGGCTGATCTCCGGGTGCGCGGTGGCGCCGAGCAGCATCCCGCGTACGGCCTCGCCCGCGTCGTCCAGGTGCTCGAGCCGGGCGGCCCCGAGCCGCACCGCCTCCTGCATGACGGTGGTCAGCAGGGCGTCCTTCCGTCCGACGTGCCGGTGGATCAGGCCGAGGTTGACGTCCGCCGCCTCCGCGATATCGCGCAGCGGGACATGGGGCCCGCGCTCGGACAGCAACCTGCGGGCTTCGCGGAGCACGGCGGAGCGGACCTCGTCGCGACCGGTCGGGCGGGATCGCGGGGCGCCGTGCCCGCGGGCGGTCGCGGGGTCTGGCGGGAGCGGGCCGGGGTGGCCGTCCTCGTCGTCGTCGGACCGGTTCTCGCTTTCCATCCCCAAACTGTACACAACTGACTACAGTCGGCCTGACGGGTGTGGACTGACGCGCCCTCTCGCGAGAAAGGCCCACGATGACCACCACCGACCGCCGCGACGACATCGACGCGATCAAAGCCCTGAAGTACCGCTACCTGCGCTGTGTGGATCTGCGGCTGTGGGACGAGCTCGCGGAGACGCTCGCGCCCGAGGTCTCGGCGTCCTATGGCAGGCGCCTGTCCTTCACCGGCCGCGACGAGGTGGTGACCGGGCTGCGGGAGCAGATGACCGACGACGTGATCACCGAGCACCAGGCCCACCACCCGGAGATCGAGGTGGACGGCGACACCGCCACCGCACGCTGGTACCTGCAGGACCGGGTGATCGTCCCCGCCTTCGACACGATGATCATCGGGGGTGCCTTCTACACCGACACCTACGCACGCCTCGACGGTCGGTGGGTCATCACCAGCACCGGCTACACGCGCACGTACGAGGCGATGATCGACCTCAAGGACATCCCGAGCTTCACGCTCACCGACAACCACCTCGCGCCCGCCGACGGCGGTGAGGGCTCCGGGCGAGGGTGATCTCCCTCGTAGCCGAACCCCGGCCCGACTCTCACGCACTCCCGCACCGACCCCCGGAGGAACCCATGACCGACACCGCAGCCCAGCACAGCACCACAGCGCAGCACAGCACCACAGCGCAGCACGACACCACAGCGCAGCACGGCACCACCCGCGAGGACCGACTGGCCGGAAAGGTCGCCATCGTCACCGGCGGCGGGCAGGGGGTCGGCGAGGGCATCGCCCTCGGTCTCGCCGAATCCGGTGCCGCGCTCCTGCTGGTCGGGCGCCGGATGCGCAAGCTCGAGCGGGTCGCCGAGATCATCCGCTCGAACGGGGGCACCGCCGAGTGTCTGGCCGTCGACATCATCACCGACGGTGCCCCCGAGGCGATCATCGCGACCGCCGTGGAGAAGCTGGGCGGGGTCGACATCCTGGTCAACAACGCCAACATGGCCATGCCGCTGCCGCTGTCGGACTACCCGGACGACGAGTTCCGCAAGGCCTTCGAGGGCGGGCCCCGCGTGACCTTCAGCCTGATGAAGCTGGCCCGGCCCGAGATGGCCAAGCGCGGAGGCGGGACGATCATCAACCTCGTGACCGCCGCCGCCGTCCGATGGGACGCCGCGAACTACGGCATCTACTCCGCGGTCAAGGAGGCCATCCGCGCGCTGACCCGCGCCGCCGCCTACGAGTGGGCTTCCGAGGGCACCCGCGCCCTCAACATCGCGCCGCATGCGCACAGCCCCGGGTTGGACTGGTGGATGGAGAACAACCCCGAGGAGGCCCGCGAGTTCGTCTCGAGCATCCCCGCCGGCCGTGTCGGCGACCCGCTGAGCGACATCGGTCGCCCCGTGGCCTGGCTGTGCTCGGATGAGGCCTCGTACCTCAGCGGCGCGACCATCCCCCTCGACGGAGGACAGTCCCGCTGGGGCTGACCTCGCGCACACCCCCGGGCGAGCAGTCCCCGACCGCGGCCGACATGGGGCACCATGAGCAGCGCCGGTCACCCCGATCCCAGTGGCACCCCACTGCCGTCGGGATCCCGCCGGCCGTACCAGCCCTGACGGTGCTCAGCCCCGAGTAGCTGAGGCGGCCAGGTCGGAAGTGGAGGCCCGGTGCAGCACGGATCCGATGATCGCACTGCCGATTCGAACACCGCCGAACCGAGCGCCGCCGACGTGGCAGCACTCTCCGAGCGGTCCGGTGGCACCGTGGAGGCCGGGAAGACCAGGGGCGCCAAGACGGTGATGATCGAGATCGCCGAGAAGATGATCAGTGAGCGAGGCCTTGACGGCGTCTCTATGCGCGACGTCGCGACGGCGGCCGGCCAACGCAACAACTCGGCGGTCCAGTATCACTTCGGTAGCCGCGACGGCCTGATCCTGCAGGTGCTGCGGCGGCGCATCGTCTCCCTCGACGCCGACCGCAGGCAGCGCCTGGCCGCGGCCGACGAGCAGGGCCTGGGTGAGGACCTGCACACCCTCGTCGGGGTGCTCTTCGGCCCCATCGTCGACCTCCTGCGCTCCCACCCCGAGGCCACGCACCACGCGCGGTTCCTGCAGAGGGTCGGCCCGGTCATGGCTCCCGGCATCCCGGAGGCGGATCCGCGGACGGCGGCCGACGACGTGGTGGTGCGGCTGATCGACGTGCTGTCCCACCTGCCGCGGCGGGTGGCGTTCGAGCGCATCGACCTGGCCACCCAGATGTTCACCGGCGCGTTGGCGGTCTACGAGGACCGCCGAGACGCCCGCAACAGCGTGGTCAACGACCGGTTCGAGGTGGTGGTGGCGCACCTGTACGACATGATCGAGGCCGCCCTGCGCGCCGATGTCGGGTCGCGGGACTGAGCGGTCCGCGGACCGTCCCGGATCCGTCGTCGGACCCCGTTCTCAGACCCGTCCGCGCAGCAGCTTCCGGAAGTAGAGGATCGGCTGGAGATAGCGGTCGAACGCGTACGTCGAGCGCCTGGGGACGGTCAGGTCGATCCCGGGGATCTCGGGCGCCGGCCGTCCGTCCCGGTCGTGCTCGGCCAGCATCAGGCGGTCCCGGCCCACGGCGATCGGGATGATCGTGTAGCCGTCGTATCGCGACCCCGGACCACCGTCCCGGGCCGCGCGGAGGTTGTCGGCGACCACCGCCACCTGGGGACGTAAGGCCCCGCCGGACGGGCGGGTGCCGGCGGCGGCGGCGTCGCCCAGGCCCCAGACCGAGTCGACGCGGGCGTGGCTCAAGCGCTGGGGATCCACCTCGACGAGCCCGGCTTCGCCCCCGTCCGACAACCCGGCCCGGGCGATGAACTCCGGTGCCCGGCTCAGTGGCGTGACGTAGGCCAGGTCGACGTGCTCGATCGTCGTGGACACGGCGCCGGCCAGGGTGACGGTGCGCGCGTGGTGATCCACGGCGGCGACGTCGGACCGCTCGTGGACGGTGATGCCGTACTCCCGGACGAGTGGGAGCAGGTGCGAGTCGCACGGTTCGAGTCCGAGCAGACCTCCGAACGGGGTGACCAGGTGCACCTCGATCCGGTCGAGCACCTTCTCGCGTCGCCACCGGTCGCACGCGAGGAACATGGCCTTGAGCACGGTCCCGCCGCAGGAGGCGGGCTCCGGCGGTACCGAGAACACCACGGACCCCTCGCGGAGGCGGACCAGCGCGGCACACGCGCGACCGGCGTACTCGGGCACGTGGGCGGATGCCGCCCACCCGGCGACGTACGCCTTGTCCAGCCCGGGGATCGCGTCCCACCGCGGGGTCAGTCCGGGGCAGATGACCAGGTTCTCGTAGCCCACCGTGGGGCCCTGTTCGCGCGGACCGAGCGTCACGGTCCGGGCATCGGTGTCCACCCGCCCGGCGGGGTGGGGCAGGAGCTGTACACCGGAGGGGACGACGCTCGTCATCGCCCGTTCGTACCGCCTCATCTGGGCCAGGCCGGCGGCGGCGTAGTTGAGCATCGGCCTGTACCGGTGGACGGGGGCCGGGTCGACGAGCGCGATGCTCTCTCGACCGTCCCGGCGCAGGCGCGCAGCCAGGGAGATCCCGGCGTTGCCCGCTCCGATGATCACGGTGTCGAACGCGGCGGACATGGGTCAGACCGTCACTGCGTAACCCACGAGCCCGATGACCAGAAGAAGGACGATGGCGACGATGACGATGATCGGGATGTACGCCCCCTTCTTGGACGGGGACGGGGTGGGGCTCTGCCGTTCCATCGGCCCCTGCTTCTCGGTGGCGCTGTCGGACTGCATCGACGTCGAATCGGAGTCCGGGGTCTGCGGGCCGTCGGGCGAGCCGCCGCTGTCGAGATCGGGGGTCTGGCCGGGGTCGGGGTCGGAGGGCCGTGCGTGGGTCATGAGGCGCCTTTCGTAGCGGTGGGTCCACCACGCTATGGCGTCACCCGGACGCCCTCCACCGGTCGGGCCGGTCTACTCCGTGGAGCCCACCAGCATCGTCGGCGTGACCCCGAGGTTCGCGACGTCCGCCGCCAGCGCCCGGCCCTCCTCGGTGGACATCGCGGTCCCCATCGCCTCGGAGTCCGCGAAGGACAACTGGGCCATCAGATGGAACCCCGGCGCGGAACCGTCCGGGCCGGGGAAGAAGCGCGTGACCTTGGTGTCCTCGAGGCCGGGAACCGCGCGGGCGAGGGGGATGTGTGTCCCGAAGTAGTGCTCGTCGAACTTCTCGACGTCGTCGGGGGTGGCGTAGAGGACGGTGAGGGTGATCAAGGGGGGTCCTTTCCAGAAAGTGCTCATCTCCGGTCGTCCGGGTGCACCGGAGATGATGCCGTAATCGGCCGGGTTCGTGGCGGAACCCGCGCGTACGGTGGTCGGCAGACAGGCCCGCCGACCCGAGTCGTGTCGTGGTCTGACTCGTCATCGACGTCTCCCCGAGAGGACCGGCCCACCCATGACCTCCATCACCACCGTCGACCGCGGCCCCCGCGTCGTCGCCCGGCGCGTCGTCGTCAACGCCCCCGCCGACGAGCTCTTCGCCCTGGTCAACGATCCCACGAAACACGGGCTCGTCGACGGGTCGGGGACCGTCCGCGACAACGTCACGGGCCCGGCCGCCCTGTCCGAGGGGGCGACGTTCACCACGAAGATGCGCATGTACGGCGTCCCGTACCGCATCACCTCCACCGTCACCGAGCACGTCGATACCCCGGTGCTCAAGGTCGTCGAATGGGCGCATCCCGCGGGACACCGCTGGCGGTGGGAGTTCACCCCGACCGCGGACGGGCGGACCGAGGTCACCGAGAGCTTCGACAACCGTCAGTCGAAGATCGGCAGGGTCATGGAGCGCGTCGGGATGGCGCGGAAGAACGCGGAGGGGATCACCCAGACGCTCTCGCGGTTGGCGGCGAAGTACGACTCGGCCGGCTGACGATCCGCGGGAAGTACTGGACGTTCGTCCAAGTTAGGTTTACGGTGGTCGGACCCCACGTTCGGTCCCGCAGAATCGAGTGCCCCATGACCACCGCTCACAGGCCCCTCGGGGAACGCGTGCTCCGCCGCGTCATCCGCCTCATCGGCGCGGCGCCCGCCCCGGTCCAGCGGCTGATCGCCGGGCCTCCCATCCGGGTGGACGGGCAGGAACTCGGGCTCGAAGCCCAGGTGGGCACGCGGCTGTTGAACCTGGGGGTGTCGGAGACCTTCGAGCAACTCCCGCTGGAACGGGGGAGGGAACAGATCGCGGGAGAAGCCTTCGTCTTCGGTCACCAGACCCCGGTCGAGACCGTCCGTCCGCTCACCATCCCCGGCCCCCACGGCCCGATCCCCGCCCGGCTGTACCGGCCAGCGGGGATCGAGGGGCCGAGCGCCGCCCTGGTCTATCTCCACGGCGGCGGGTGGGTCCTGGGAAACCTCGACTCGGGGGACTCGGTGGCCCGATTCCTCGCCGCGCACACGCCGCTGACCGTCATCTCGATCGACTACCGGCTCGCCCCGGAGCACCCGTTCCCCGGGGGCCTGGAGGACGTCCTCGCGGCGTTCGCGCACATCGTCGGGCACGCCGAGGAGTATGACCTGGACCCCCGGGCCATCGCGATCGGCGGCGAGAGCGCCGGCGGGAACCTCGCCGCGGTGGCGTCGCTGCACCGGGCACCCGGGTGGACCCCGCCGGCCATGCAGGTGCTCTTCAACCCGGTGACGGACCTGTCCACCAAGCACCGGTCCTACGAGCTGTTCGGTCGCGGGTTCTTCCTCACCGAGGCCCAGATGGACTGGTACAAGTCCCACTACCTCACCGAGCCCGACCAGGCCCTGGACCCGCGCGTCTCGCCCCTCCTCGCCGACGAGCTCGGCCACGCGCCGCCGGCCTATGTCGTGGTGGCCGGATTCGACGTGCTGCGCGACGAGGGCGAACGCTACGCGGCCGCCCTGTCCGAGGCGGGCGTCGACGTGACCCTCCGACGTCACAGTGGCCATGTGCACGGCCTGATCAACGCCACGGGCGTGGGCCACGCCGCCCGGGACGCGCTGCTCGAAGCGGTGGGCGTCCTCCACACCCGCCTGGTCGCGCGCACCGCCACCGACCTGTCCCCCGGGGGCGAGGGGTGAGCGCCGGCGTCGACGTCATCGTGGTCGGCGCGGGACTGGCGGGACTCACCGCCGCGCGGCGGCTCGTCGAGGCGGGACGTACGGTCCGTGTGCTCGAGGCGCGGGACCGGGTCGGCGGACGCACGCTCAACCACGTGCTCGACGACGGACAGGTGGTCGAGGCGGGAGGGCAGTTCGTCGGGCCCACCCAGGACCATGTGCTGGGGCTCGCCGAGGAACTCGGGGTGCAGACGTTCCCCGCCAACACCCTCGGCGACACGGTCTACGTCCACGGTTCGCGCAGTCGACGGTTCCGCGGCGACATCCCGCCGGACCGCCTCGCACTCGCCGACATCGCCCTGGCGACCACCCGACTGGGCCGCACGAGTGGCGAGATCGATGTGGCCGCGCCGTGGGAGCACCCCGACGCGCGCCGCCTGGACGAGCAGAGCCTGGCCACCTGGCTGCGCCGCGGCGCGATCGGTTCCGGCGGCGTCGAGCTGGTCGAGGTCCTCCTCGGGTCGGCGTTCGGGGCGGCGGCGTCCGAGACCTCCGCGCTGTCCGCCCTGGCGTACATCGCGGGTGCGGGTGACGAGATCCACCGCGGCACGCTGGACCGGATGATCAGCGTGGCCGGTGGTGCCCAGGAATCCCGGTTCGTCGGCGGGTCGCAGCTGATCTCGCACCTCATGGCCGAGGAACTGGGAGACGACGTCACCCTCGGCGCCCCGGCCCGGCGGATCGAGCACCACGCCACCGGGGTCACCGTCACCACCGACGCGGGGGTCTTCCACGGTGATCAGGTCATCGTCGCCGTCCCGCCCCACCTCGCGGCCGAGATCGAGTGGAGCCCGCAGTTGCCCGCCCACCAGGACGCGCTGTTCCGCAGGATGACCTTCGGCACGCTCATGAAGTGCGAGGCCGTCTACGAGCGCCCGTTCTGGCGGGAGGACGGACTCTCCGGTCAGGGCGTCTTCCGTGGGGGCGGCCAGCCGGTGTGCTCGATGTTCGACAACACCCCGCCGAGCGGGTCGCCCGGGATCCTCATGGGATTCGTCGGGGGCGCGGGGTGGCGGACGTGGGCTCCACGGTCCGCGAGGCAGCGGGGCGGAGCGGTGCTCCAGAGCTTCGCCCGGGTGGTGGGCCCCGCCGCACTGGCGCCCGTGGGGTACTTCGAGAAGGACTGGACCGCGGAGCGCTGGACCCGGGGTGGCCCGACCGCGGTCCTGGGCCCCGGGGTCCTCACCACGCTCGGGCGCTGGCGCGACCGGCCGCTCGACAGCCCGCCCAGCACCCCGCACAGCAGCCCGCACAGCCGTGTGCACTGGGCCGGCGCCGAACACTCCGACTACTGGAACGGCTACATGGACGGAGCCGTCCGCTCCGGACAGGCCGCCGCCCGCGCCGCGATCGCACACTCAGGAGGACTCTCGTGACCCGTCTGACCGTCTCCGTACAACAGCGACTGGCCGCCCCGGTCGAGGACATCTGGGCCGTCATCGACGACACCGCCCGGTACGCCGAGTGGGTCGACGGTGTCCTGGAGGTCACCGCCCACCACGGGACGGCGACCGTCGGCGAGACCTACTCCGAGCACAACCGGACGCTCGGGCCGCTCACGACGCGGTCGGTGTGGACGGTCGGGACGATCGAGCCGCACTCACTCAGGGTGGACTCCGGGACCGGTTTCGCACCGCTGCACGACATGGTCAACACCTTCCGCTTCGAGCCGCTCGGCACGGCGGCCACCCTGATGACCTACAGGGTCGACTGCCGGGTCGGACTCGGCCCCCTCGGTCGTCTCCTCGCCCCCGTCCTCAGGTCATCGCTCACCGGACAGTTCCACCGGTCCATGGCGACGCTCGAGGACGTGGTGCTCGCCGAACGCGGCATCGACCAGGCCGGTGGATGATGACGACGACGGGGTCGCCCCGGGCAGGTGAGCAGTCGTCACGGGGTCGCGAGGAGGTCGCCGCGACCGCCAGGCGGTTGGCCGCTGAGGGCGTGCTCATCGGCACCGCCGGCAACGTCTCGGCCCGCGTGGGCGACGGGCTGGTCGCCGTGACGGGCACCGGGGTGGTGCTGGCCGACTGCCACGCCGACGATGTCACCGTGGTGGACGCGACCGGGGAGCACGTCGACGGCCGACTTGCGCCGACGTCCGAGCTCGGCCTGCATCTGGGCATCTACGCCCGCACGCAGGCGCAGGCCGTCGTCCACACCCACGCCCCCTTCTCCACCGCCGTCGCCTGCGTGGCCGGGATGGACGCGCTGCCCGTGCTCCACTACCAGCAGCTGCTGCTGGGCGGGGAGATCCGGGTGGCGCCCTACGCCACGTTCGGCACCCCTGAGCTCGCCGACCTCGTCGTGGACGCCCTGCGCGACCGGCAGGCGGTCCTCATGGCCAACCACGGCTCGGTGGCGGTGGGATCCTCCCTCGACAAGGCCCTCGACAACGCACTGCTGCTCGAGTGGCTGGCGGCCCTGCACGTCCGCGCGAGTGGGATGGGCACGCCGCGGGCCCTCACCGGGGCGCAGCAACACGACGCGGTCGTCCAGGCGATCACCCTCCAGTACGGAACCACCAAGGAGCACCCGCAATGACCGACATCTCCTCCATGACCATCGCGACGGTCGGGGTGCACGTTCTCGACGTCCACGCGATCGGGATCGACTCCATCCCGGAGGGCTCTGCCGGCGCCCTGGTGGACACCATCGCCTTCTCCCCGGCCGGCACCGCCGGGGGCACGGCAGTGGTGCTCAGCCGGCTGGGGGCCGGGGTCCGCAGCATCGGCGCGGTCGGCGCCGACTCCATCGGACGCACCCTGACGGCCCTGCTAAGCGACGAGGGCGTGGACATCGGTGGGCTCGTGACCAAGACCGATGCGCAGACGTCGGCGTCGGTGATCCCCGTGCGCCCCAACGGGGACCGCCCGGCGTGGCACTGCATCGGCGCGAACGGCGCGTTCACCCTGGACGACCTCGACGACGACGCGCTCGAGGGGCTCACGCACCTGCATCTGGGCGGGCCCGAGTTCCTGGGCGGCCCGGCGGCGGGCGAGCTGCTCGCCCGTGCCCGCGGCAAGGGGATCACCACGTCGGTCGACGTGCTCGCCGACGGCGACCCGGGCATGCTCGAGTGGATCGCCGACGCCCTGCCGCACGTGGACTACCTCCTGCCCAACGACGACCAGGTCCGCGGCTTCACCGGCGCCGAGTCGCTGGCGGAGGGGGCGCGCATGCTGATCGAGCGGGGGGTGGGGTGCGTGGCACTCACCGCGGGCGCCGACGGCGCGCTCGTCGTCACACCGGACGAGGCCCTCGCGGTCCCCGCCTTCCCGATCGACGTCGTCGACACCACCGGCTGCGGGGACTCGTTCTCGGCCGGCTTCCTGGTGGGGCGTCATCTCGGTCGCGATCTGCGGGAGTCCGCGGTGCTCGGCTGCGCGGTCGCGGCGCAGGTTGCCCAGGGGCTCGGCACCACCGCAGGCAGCTACGACCTGGAGTCCGTGGTCGAGTTCGCCCGATCGACGTCGGCGGGCTGAGCCAGGCGGGCTGAGCCAGGCGGGCTGAGCCCGGCGGGCTGAGCCCGGCGAGCCAATCCGTGACGCGATTGGCTGACCGCGACGCGAACGGCTGACCGCGACGCGAACGGGCCGACCCCCCTGGGTGTCGTGATGGGGGAGTCGGCCCGTCGTGCTCGGCCGAGTGGCCGGAGGTCTTCTGCCGGTGTGGCAGATCAGGCCACGCCGGTGCCCTCGTCGGCAGCCGGCGAGGTGTTGGTGCCACCGTCGTTGATCTCGAAGCGGGTCCACTCACCGTCCATGTCGACCTCCATGGCGTATCCGAGGGCGTCGTCGGGCACCTCCACCGTCTTGAACCAGTCGTAGGCCTTGGTGTCGTCGGCGAACTCCTTCTCCTCGATGACGTTCTGCTCGGGATCGATCACGCGGTAACGGGGCATGCCCACTCCTTCGGTTCGGTTGACGTCTGTCGTGCCCGCATTGTGGGGGATCCCGGGACCGCTCGCATCCGGTCGCCGGAGGCGTACGGTCGGGAGTCCAGACGACCAGGGAGGCATACGTGACCACCGATCCGACAGTTCAACCCTCTGACCAGTCCGGGGATCCCGTGCTCGTCGACCCGACGGCGAAGTACCAGATCGAGGTGCCGGTTCAGCAGCAACCGGTTCCGGGGTTGGCCTCCGAGTTGGATCCGCCCGCCGACCACGGTGAGGACACGTACGTGGGCCACGGTCGGCTCACCGGGCGGCGGGCGCTGATCACCGGCGGTGACTCCGGGATCGGCCGCGCCGTGGCCATCGCCTATGCGCGGGAGGGCGCGGACGTGGCGATCGGTTACCTGCCCTCGGAGCAGTCCGACGCCGACGAGGTGGCCGAGCTCGTGCATGCGGCCGGCCGGACCTGCGTCCTGCTCCCCGGCGACGTCGGGGACGAGGCCGTCGCACGCGGAATCGTCCGCGACGCCGTCGCCGGTCTCGGCGGGCTGGACGTGCTCGTGCTCAACGCCGCACGGCAGACCTTCGTCGAGCACCTCGAGGACCTGACCTCGGAGCAGTGGGCCGAGACGATGAACGTCAACATCTCGGCGCCGTTCTGGATGATGCAGGAGGCCCTGGGACATCTGCACCCCGGGTCGAGCGTGATCTTCACCTCGTCGGTACAGGCGTACACCCCGTCGCCGGGTCTCGTGGACTACGCCACGTCGCGCGCGGCCGTCAACACGATGTCCAAGTCGCTCGCGCAGCAGCTCGCACCGCGTGGCATCCGCGTCAACGCCGTCGCGCCCGGGCCGTTCTGGACGGCGTTGCAGGTGAGCGGCGGTCAGAAGCCCGAGAAGCTGCCGACCTTCGGGCACAAGAACCCGCTGGGCAGGCCCGGACAGCCGGTCGAGATGGCGGGCGCCTACGTCTACCTGGCCTCCGAGGAGTCCTCGTACACCACCGGCAACACGCTCTCGGTCACCGGCGGCGCCCCCACTCCCTGAGCCGGCCCAACGCAGCCGCACGCCGGGATGGCG